>CAJUJU010000046.1:0-18082 GCA_910586835.1 uncultured Acetatifactor sp. | reverse complement strand
CGAGGCTGGGAAGAAGGCGAAGCCGTACTCGCGAGATGGAGTGCGAAGCACGGAATCGAGAGAGGCATGGCGAGGCTGGGAAGAAGGCGAAGCCGTACTCGCGAGATGGAGTGCGAAGCACGGAAAGGAAAATTATGAACAGATTGGATCAGGCAACCGATGAATTTATTACCGCGATTCTGGGGAGCGCCATATACCGGACCTATCGGCAGGAGCTTGACAAGGTGAAACAGGTTCCGGGCCTGAAAGAACAGATCGATGAATTCCGGAAACGTAATTTTGAGCTTCAGCTGAGTGCGGATATGGATTTCGGAAAGCTGGACAGCTTTGAGAAGGAATATGAAAATTTCAGGGCTAATCCTCTGGTGGCGGATTTTCTCGCCGCAGAGCTTGATCTTTGCAGGGCGATACAGCGGATCAACATGCGTATCACGGCGGAACTGAAATTTGAGTAACCGGTGAATTAGAGGCGCAGATTCGCAGGTTGCGGAAAGGCAAGGCAATTGTTATGAAATCAGGAAATGTAATACTGGCGGTAGTGGGAGCAATTTTCAGGGTGGTGGTGACCATCGGCGTTGTATTTGTGATCTATAAGGGGGCGCTGCTCTGTTATGACTACGGTTACCGCATCTTTACGGAACCGGCCATGTCCTCCGGCGACGGGAGACAGGTGACGGTGGCCATTACGGAAAATATGTCGGTGTCAGAGATCGGAAAGCTTTTTGAGAGTAAGGGGCTTGTGCGGGATTCGAAGCTGTTTATCCTCCAATATTATCTGTCTGAGTTCCGGGCCGACGTGGGCGCCGGGGTGTTTGAACTGAGCACATCCATGACGGTGGAGGAGATGATGGAGGCCATGGTGGTGAAGGAGGATGAAGGAGCCTCGGCAGGTTCGCCAAACAGTGCGGCAGGTTCGTCCGGCAGCGGAGCAGGCGGCGCTGAGGACAGTTCCGACGAAGAGAGCGAGTCTTCGGAAGACTCTTCCGAGGAGTAGGAGAGACCCATGATCATTGATGAAAGAATGGCTTCCTTCCTTGATTCGCTGGATCGGGGCAACACGCCTTTTCTGGATGAAATAGAAAAATATGCCATAGAGACACAGGTTCCCGTGATTCGCAAGTCCACTCAGAGCCTGCTGAAGTTTCTGCTGGCGCAAGCAAAGCCGAAGAACATCCTGGAGGTCGGGACTGCCGTCGGCTTTTCTGCATTGCTGATGAGCGAATACGCGCCCGAGGATTGCCATATTACAACCATTGAAAAATACGAGAAGAGAATTCCAGTGGCGAAGGAGAATTTCCGGCGGGGCGGGGCGGAAGAACGCATTACCCTGCTGGAGGGGGATGCGGCGGAGATTCTGGGGAAGCTTGCCGGAGAATACGATTTGATCTTTATGGATGCCGCAAAGGGACAGTATATTCATTTCCTGCCGGATGTCTTACGATTGCTGGCGCCCGGGGGGCTGCTGGTCAGCGACAATGTACTGCAGGACGGGGATATCATTGAGTCCCGTTTTGCGGTGACCCGACGGAACCGGACTATTCATGCGCGCATGCGGGAATATCTTTATGAGCTGAAGCATCATCCCGAGCTGGAGACGGTGGTTCTTCCGGTGGGGGACGGTGTGACTTTGAGTGTCAGGTGCCGGAGCCGCGAAGCCGGATCCCGGAGCCAGGTCTGAAATTTGGAAGGGAGGAGCAATATGAAAATAGAGTCCATTGAGACGGAAAGATTGTATCTGCGGGGTTTTACCAGGGAAGACGCCCGTTTTGCCGTGGGCATCTGGAATGATCCGGAGATGGGACAATACCTGCCGGATGAGGCCATGGAGGAGATCGATCCGGAGTATCTGAGGGAAATTGAAAAGCTGGGGGAAGATCCGGACTGTTGTTATCTGATCTCCGAGGCCAGGGATACTCATGAGAGAATAGGAACCTGCAGTTTCATTCCCTCTCCGGACGGCAGGGTCTATGACATTGCTTACTGTGTACATAAAAAATTCTGGCGCATGGGATATGCTACGGAGATGGCAGGGGGGATGATTGACTATGCGGCAGGACAGGGGGCGGCAAGGGTTACGGTTTCCGTGGGGCAGGAAAACGCTGCCTCCAATGCGGTTGTGAGGAAGCTTGGTTTTCGGAAGGTTGGGGAAAGCACCTACCGGAAGAGGGGAACCGACCGCTGCTGTCGGGATTATAAATATGAGCTTGTTCTGCAGGCGGAAGAAGGGTAAACAGATATGGCACAGAGACGGAAGCCGGAGCTTCTGATCCCCGCCAGCAGCCTTGAGGTGCTGAAGACGGCGGTCATTTTCGGAGCGGATGCGGTATATATTGGTGGGGAAGCCTTTGGACTTCGGGCCAAGGCAAAGAATTTTTCCATGGAGGAGATGGCGGAGGGAATTATTTTTGCGCATGCCCACAGGAAAAAGGTCTATGTGACGGCGAATATTCTGGCCCACAACTATGATCTGGAGGGCGCAAGGGCCTACTTTGCGGAGCTGCGGGATATGAAGCCGGAGACCTGCGATGCGTTGATTATCTCCGACCCGGGTATGTTTCTGCTGGCCAGGGAGGTATGGCCGGAGGCGGAGATTCATATTTCCACCCAGGCCAACAATACAAATTATCTTACCTACCGGTTCTGGTGGCAGCAGGGGGCGAAGCGTGTGGTGTCGGCCAGAGAGCTTTCTCTGGCGGAGATCCGGGAGATCCGCAGCCATATTCCGGAGGAGATGGAGATTGAGAGCTTTGTGCACGGGGCGATGTGTATCTCTTACTCCGGCCGCTGTCTGCTGAGCAATTACTTTACGGGGAGGGACGCCAACCGGGGAGCGTGCACCCATCCATGCCGCTGGAAGTATGCGGTGGCGGAGGAGTCGCGCCCGGGGGAATACCTTCCGGTCTATGAAAATGAGCGAGGGACTTTTCTGTTCAGTTCCAGAGATCTCTGTATGATAGAGCATATTCCGGAGCTGATGGAAGCAGGGATTGACAGCCTGAAGATCGAGGGCCGCATGAAGGCTGCCCTTTATGTGGCGGCGGTGGCCCGAACCTACCGGCGGGCCATTGACGATTGTTTTTTGTCGGAGGAGACTTACCTGGAGAAACTGGACTGGTACAGGACGGAGATTTCCAGGTGTACCTACAGACGTTTTACCACCGGCTTTTACTTTGGGAAAAGTGATGAAAACACGCAGATCTACGATGGCAGTACCTATGAAAATGATTCCGTTTATCTGGGCATTGTGGAGGAGATCAGGGGAGCATGTGACACACCGGTGAAGGCGGAGGAACAGGATTGCCGCCTGGCGCGCATCGAGCAGAAGAACAAGTTTGCCGTTGGGGATGCCATAGAAATCATGAAGCCGGACGGAACCAATGTACCCGTAATCGTGGAAGCAATGTACAATGAAGCGGGGGAAGCTGTGGGAAACTGTCCCCATGCCAGACAGCAGCTGTGGATAAAGCTGTCTGCGCAGGCCGATCCCTATGATCTGCTTCGAACCAATGGGGGAAAGAAACGTTGATTTGGGCGTCCATGCCGGCAGAATTGTGGTTGTGAGCGTCTATGCCGGTACGAGGCGGAATGAAATAAAATTTTTGCGGGGAGGAACCAGCTTGAAGGAAAAGAAGGTATGGAGAACAGCAGTCCACATTTTTGTGCTTCTGTATGCAGTGGCCTGTCTGTGGCTGTTCTGGCAGCAGTCTGTGGCGGATCTGTCGGTGGAAGGGGAGATCCCCTATCAGTCGGATCTGCCGCTGCATATCAGCATGATTGTTGAAGACGGCTGGTATTACAGCTTTACGGCCTACGCCTATAAGCTGCTGTATGTGCTGTGCGGCGGCAGCACGTTTGGCATTGCGTTTTTTCTGGCGGCAGTCTGCACGGCCACGGTTTATGCCATGGAAAGCCTTGTGTGCCGCCTGGGGAAATATGAGGAGAAGAGCTGGTTTACGCTGCTTCTGGCGCTGAGCCTGAATTTGGTCATGCCCGTTTATGTCAGAGCCGTGGGGGAGTATCGCTATGTCAGCTACCAGGCGGGAAATATCTGGCATAATTCTACTTATCTTTGTATGCGGCTGGCTGCCCTGATTGCGCTGCTCTGCTATTTTCGTCTGGAGAAAAAATACCGGCAGGGAATCACCTGGCGGGAGTGGTGTGCCTTTGCGCTGCTGAATGTTGTGTGCACGGGAATCAAGCCCAGCTTCCTGCTGGCCTTTTCGCCTGTGATGGGTTTTTTCCTTCTGGCAGATCTGTTTCGTCGGGTTCCTTTGAAAAGGATTCTGGCGTTTGGCTCGGCTCTTCTGCCCAGCGGGCTGGTATTGATCTGGCAGAATGCGGTGCTGTTCGGGGAGGACACCGGAAACGGGATTGCCTTTCATCCGTGGTATATTTTTTCACGTCATGCCACAGTCACGAAGCTGGCAGTTGTGTGTTCGGTGCTGTTCTGTGTGCTGACGGTGCTGACTACGCTGAAACAATTACCGAAAGAGAATGAGTATCGGTTTATTGTGGCCATGTCTCTGCTGGGTTTCCTGGAAGCACTGTGCCTGGTGGAAAACGGAAGCCGCGCCGTGGACGGCAATTTTCTCTGGGGATACAGCTTCTGCCTGTTTGTCCTGTTTGCCGTCTGCGCGGTAAAGTGGCTGAAGCCGGTGCAGGGCAGGCTGCGGGGAATCCTGCAGGCGGGCCTTGGCCTGATCTATGGGTGGCATCTGTACTGCGGACTGTACTTCTTTGTGAACCTGACGGCAGGAGCAACCTATTGGATGAAATAACAGGCGGCTTGCCCGGAGGAATCCGGTTATGCGTAAAGCAGGCGGTAAATGTGCTTTGGCACATTTCAGAGAAGGGGTAAAATATCGGCTGCCAGGCAGCGGAAAGGATAATGGAGAATGAGTGAGACAATCAACGTGGAGGAGCTTTTTGCCAGCAAGGTTTTTACCCTTGGCAAAATGCGGGAAAGACTGCCCAAAGGTACATACAGAGAGGTCAGGAAGATCATGGAACAGGGAGGAGAGCTTTCACTTGCCGTGGCGGATGTGGTGGCCCTGGCAATGAAGGAATGGGCGGTGGAGAACGGAGCGACTCACTACACGCACTGGTTTCAGCCGCTTACCGGCATCACTGCGGAAAAGCATGACTCCTTTGTCACCCATCCTGACGAGGAAGGGAAAATGATTATGGAGTTTTCGGGCAAAGAGCTGATTAAGGGCGAGCCAGACGCCTCCTCCTTTCCCTCCGGCGGCCTTCGGGCGACCTTTGAGGCCAGGGGGTACACAGCCTGGGATATCACTTCGCCTGTGTTTTTGAAGGAGGATGCCACCGGTGTTATTCTCTGCATTCCCACGGCATTCTGTTCCTATACGGGGGAGGCGCTGGATAAGAAGACGCCCCTGCTGCGTTCCATGGAGGCAATCAGCGAGCAGGCGCTGCGCATCGTGCGGCTGTTTGGCAATGAGACGGCCGCCAGAGTGGTGGCAAGCGTAGGGGCGGAGCAGGAGTATTTTCTGGTGGACCGGGAGAAGTATCTGCAGCGGGAGGACCTGATTTTTGCCGGAAGAACGCTTTTCGGAGCGCCTGCGCCCAAGGGACAGGAGCTGGAGGATCATTATTTCGGTGCGATCCGGGAGAGGATCGGCTCTTATATGAAGGATCTGAACATTGAGCTGTGGAAGCTGGGCGTGACGGCCAAGACACAGCACAATGAGGCGGCTCCCGCGCAGCACGAGCTGGCGCCCGTGTACGAGACTGCCAATATTGCGGTTGACCATAATCAGCTGGTGATGGAGACCATGAAAAAGGTTGCGGGCCGTCATGGACTGACCTGTCTGCTTCACGAGAAGCCCTTTGCGGGAGTGAGCGGTTCGGGCAAACATAACAACTGGTCTCTGGGTACGGACAACGGCGTGAATCTGCTGGATCCCGGGGATACGCCCAATGAGAACATTCAGTTCCTTCTGGTGCTGGCCTGTGTGATGAAGGCGGTGGATACCCATGCGGACCTGCTTCGTCAGAGTGCCTCCGATGTGGGGAACGATCACAGGCTGGGGGCCAGCGAAGCGCCGCCTGCCATTATCTCCATCTTTCTGGGGGAACAGCTGGAGGATGTGGTGAAGCAGCTGGTGGAGACAGGGGAGGCTGCGCATCTGATCGCGGGCGGAAAGCTGGAGACCGGTGTTTCCACCCTGCCCGACTTTGAGAAGGATGCCACGGACCGCAACAGGACATCGCCCTTTGCTTTTACCGGAAATAAATTTGAGTTCCGCATGGTGGGTTCCTCGGACTCCATCGGCAGTCCCAACACCACGTTGAACGCCATTGTGGCGGAGGCCTTCTGCGAGGCGGCGGATGTGCTGGAGAAGGCGAAAGAGGAAGAGCGGCTTGAGATTGCGGTACATGACCTGATCAAGGAGTATATGACCAGGCATCAGCGGATTATTTTCAACGGGGACGGCTATGCGGAGGAGTGGGTTGCGGAGGCGGCCAGAAGAGGCCTTCCCAATATCAGCTCCATGGTGGAGGCGGCGTCCGCTCTCACCACCGACAAGGCGATCCGGCTTTTTGAGAAATTCCGTATCTTCACCCGGGCAGAGCTGGGATCCCGGGAAGAGATCATCTACGAGACCTATGCAAAGACCATCAATATCGAGGCCCTGACCATGATTAATATGGCCAGCAAGAAGTACATTCCAGCGGTGGTGGGCTATACGAGGCTGCTTGCGGATACGGTTATCGCGGTGAGGGAGGCCGGTGCGGAGCCTTTTGTACAGTCGGAGCTTCTGGGAGAGGTAAACGAGAAGCTGAAGGAGGCCAGAGCAGCCCTGAAAAAGCTGGAAAAGCTGACTGCGGAGGCAACTGCCATGACGGAGGCAAAAGCCCAGGCATTCTTTTACAAGGACGCGGTGAAGGCGGCCATGGAGGAGCTTCGCTCGCCCATAGACGCGTTGGAGATGCTTGTTGATAAGAAGGTGTGGCCGGTGCCCTCCTACGGAGAGCTGACCTTTGAGGTGTGATGTGATTGTAAAAATCACAGGAGACGGAGATGCTTTTTAATTCTTACATATTTTTGATTTTCTTGCCTGTAGTATGGATTGGCTACTTTGGACTGAATCAGGTACGTTTGTTCAAAGTGGCCCGGTTTATGCTGATTATTGCTTCTTTTGTGTTTTATGGCTACGCGGATTACAGATTATGCTTTTTGCTGATGTTCAGCATTTTGGCAAATTTCGGAGTACATGTGGCCTTGAGACGTGAAAACAGCGGGCAGGCGGTTAAAAGGCTATTGTTTGTTTTCGGGTTGCTGATCAATCTGGGACTGCTTTTTTATTTTAAATATCTTGATTTTACGCTGGAGAACCTGAATCGGTTCCTGCATGCAGGGATTGCGCTGCGGAATATCGTGTTGCCCCTGGGAATCAGCTTTTATACATTTCAGCAGCTTTCCTTTATAGTTGACAGTTATTATGGCAGGGCGGGGAAATATTCATTTTCGGAATATTGCCTTTTTGTGTCCTTTTTTCCGCAGCTGGTTGCGGGCCCTATTGTTCGTCATCAGGAGATGATACCGCAGTTTGGGGAGCTTGAAAAACGAAGGATCCGTTTTGAGAATCTATTATCCGGAATGGAGTATTTTATCATTGGTTTTTCCAAAAAGGTATTGGTGGCAGACTCTTTTGCCGGTATCTGTAATGCAGGTTATGACAACCTGAAGGAATTGAGCTCTTTTAGTGCCATTTTAACCATTTTGGCATTTACGCTGCAGATTTACTTTGATTTCAGCGGATATTGTGATATGGCATTGGGGTTGGGAAAACTTTTTAATATTGATATTCCGGTGAATTTTGATTCTCCGTATAAGGCTGCCAGTATTGCGGAATTCTGGAAGCGCTGGCATATAACGCTCACAGCGTTTCTGACAACCTATATTTATATTCCCCTGGGAGGAAACAGGAAAGGAACCATGAGAACCTGCGTAAATGTGATTCTGGTTTTTGCTTTGAGCGGGCTGTGGCATGGGGCGGCTTGGACATATGTGCTCTGGGGATTGCTGCATGGAGCGGCCATGGTGGTATATCGGTTGGGGCAAAAGCAAATAGATCGTCTTCCCCGGGGAGTGCTCAGGGCATGTACTTTTATTTTTGTAAGTGTTGCCTGGGTATTTTTCCGTGCAGAGTTTTTCAGACAGCCGTGGTATTTATTCAAGCAGGTAATCGTCGGTGGAGCCGCCGGGATTCACGGGGAGATGGTAAGGTTCTTTTGCGAAAAAAGTATGTGGAAGCTCACATTGGAAAGGATAATGAGCGGCAGTGCGATACAGATCATTTGCCAGTCGGTTATGACAGGCTGGTTTGCCTTCTGGATTCTGGTATGCGTCAAATTTCCTTCCAGTCATGATATAGTGGGCAGGAAAATCCGGAAGACGGGCTATTACATTTTTCTGAGTGCTTTGTTTGCGGCGTCACTGGTACAGTTGTCACAGGTATCGGAATTTATTTATTTTAATTTTTAGCTTTTGCTGCAGGATGACGGGAAGGGATGTTACAAATGCAAACGGATCATAAAAAAGAGTTTTTCAGGTTTTTGGCGATTTTGGCAATCGGTGTGTTGGGAGCCGCCTTGCCTGTTTTGATAACAGATCCTTTTTATCAGTATCATTGCCCCTGGTTCGGAATGCCGGTGATTTTGGACAATGCGGTCTATCAGACCGCCGGAGCTGCCAGAACTCTGAACTATGAGGATGTCATTGTAGGTACATCCATGACGGAAAATTTTCATACCTCCTGGTTTGATGAAGAAATGGGGTGGCATACGATAAAGTTGTCCTATTCGGGAAGCAGAAGCGATGACCTGAAAATGATTTTGTCACAGATTTTTACCAGGAAAACTCCTGTAAATCATATTATTATGGATATAAACGACTATCAGTTGACGTGCCCGTCCTGGACCGCCTATGTGGAAAGGCCGGAGTATCTTTGCGACAGTAAGATTTGGAACGATTATGCGTATATCTATAACAGAGACGTGATCGCAAGAGGCTGGGAGAGGGCATTGGATGCGATAGAAGGAGTCGAGGATAATATAGATACTGCCTACACATGGGAGGACAGTGCACTGTTCGGCACATCCATAACGTTGGAACAATGCAGGGAGACTCGAAGGATTCTCCTGGAGGAGGAGCCCAATGCCTGGACCGAGGAAGAGCTGCAGCAGATGGTTGCCGTCTGTCAGGAGAATCTGGATAATATTTTGCCCTTTATTCGGGATAATCCGGATACGGAATTTATTATCTATTTTCCGCCGTACAGTATGTTGTATTGGGAACGTAAAAAGCTGGAGGGAAATTTGTGGGGTACGTTGCAGATATACAAATATGCAATAGAACAGTTTCTTTCCTGTCGTAACGTGAAAGTACACTATTTTCAGAACGAAAAAGAGATTATTACGGAATTGGAGTATTATCGGGATGAGGCACATCACCGCCCCGAAATTAACCGATATATTTTTGAGTGTGTCAAAAACGGGGAAAAAAGAGTGCTGCCTGAGACCTTGGAGCAGGAAATCCAGGAGATGTTTCAATTTGCCGACAGTTATGATTATGAGGTATACTGGAGATAAAAAGTAGGAGTTTACAGTTTCTGCCATTCTGCCGTATACTTATGCTGCAACAGAAATCGATGTTATTTCGGGCCTGTGGCCCGATAACAGAATATCCGCTGAAGCGGACAAAAGGAGGAAGAACTATGCGTAAAAAAATCTTGGCGGCGCTTTTGCTTGCGGCAGCGCTGGTGGTGGCGCCGCCGGCAGGGCTGCCGGCCGCCACGGTCATCGCTGCGGAGGACTCTCAGCAGGCGGTGGGGCTGGGTGTGGCATATCACACTCAGCAGGAGATTCTGGATCGGATGAAGAAGGACGGACTGAACACTTCGGATACCTTCAGCCAGCCGGATGGTATGACCTATGGGGAGACTCCTGTGACCACTGCTCCCTATGCGGCGGGCAGTCTGTCTCAGGATACCCTGAACAAGGCGCTGGCAATGCTGAATCAGATCAGGTATATTGCGGGGCTGCAGGACAACGTGACTTTGTCTGACGAGTATAACGGATTGACACAGGCGGCGGCACTGGTAAACTATGTAAACAAGGATCTGAGCCATGAGCCGGCGCAGCCCGGGGACATGGCCAAGGAGCTGTATGACCTTGCAAAAAGGGGCGCATATAATTCAAACATTGCCTATGCCGGCAGACCGAACCGCAGCCTCAACGGAACCATCCTGCACGCCTGGATGGCGGATTGGGATGGCAATAACGTAACTAAAGTGGGACACCGCCGCTGGGCGCTGAATCCCCAGATGGGCGCCACCGGCTTTGGGGCGGTGTCCGGGGAAAACGGAACCTATAACGCCATGTATGCCATAGACGATACCGGCAGCGGGCAGGAGTACGGGGTCGCCTGGCCGGCGCAGAACATGCCGGTGTCTTATTTTGATAAGTTCTATCCCTGGTCTGTCTCCATGGGAAGCGATGTGGATGAAAGCACCGTGAAGGTCACGCTGACAAGGGTTGCGGACGGCAGAACCTGGACCTTCGGGGCGGATTCCGCGGACGGGGTGTTTGCTGTTAACAATAATATTAGTAACATATGCGGCCAGACGGGCTGTATCGTTTTCCGTCCCGACGGCATTGAGGATTATAAGGCGGGAGACAGCTTCCGGGTGACTATTGAAGGATTGGCATCTCCTGTCTCCTACACGGTGAATTTTTTTGACGAGTCCAGTGTGAATGGCGGAAGCCAGGACGGCGAAAATCCGGGCGGAAGCGACCAGCAGCCCGGCGGCGAAAATCCGGGCGGAAGCGACCAGCAGCCCGGCGGCGAAAATCCGGGTGGAAGCACAAACCAGCCCGACAGCAATCCGGGAGGAGGTACGACCCAGCCCGGCAGTCAGGGGGGGCAGTCAGGCAGTAATGTTCCCGCGGCTAATGTGGTGGTGAACGTAGACTGGAACGCGGTGGGCGGCAAGGTTGACGAGGCTGCCATGGGAGAAGGCGTACAGAATGCAGAGGTTCATGCAGGAGACGAATTTGAGGTTCCCGCATCCGTGATGAACGGGCTGAAGGGAAAGGATGTGACGCTGATGCTGCACACCGGAAAGGGAATCAGCTTCAGTATTGCCGGACAGGACGTGAAGAAGCAGGATGGCGGATGGAAGGTTACGATGCTTTCATCGGTGGATATCCCGGCGGCTGCAGAGCAGACGGTGCTGCAGGGTGCGGAGGCCAGTGTGGAGTTTGGCACGCAGGAGAATGAGACGTATGCCGTGCCGGTGGGCGTTCACCTGAATCTGGGAAAAGAGAACGCAGGGAAGAGGGCGTTTTTGTATGTTTATGACGAAGCCTCAGACGCCATGAAGCTGGTGTCTTCCTTCACGGTTACGGCCGAGGGAGGGGCAATGTTCGGAATGAGCCGCGGCGGCAGATATATTGCTGTGGTATCCGAGAAGGCAGCTGAAGTTGCCGGCATGCCCACGGGCCGCAACAGCTACACCGTGAAGCCGGGAGATACCCTTTCCCGGATTGCCGCCGGAAACGGAATCAGCCTGGGAGAGCTGATGAAGGCAAACCCTCAGATAAAAAATAAAAATGTGATCAAGCCGGGCCAGGTTATCCAACTGCGGTAATATCCGGCGAGTTGAAAGGGGAGCCGTGAGGCTCCCTTTTCGCGTTCAGGAAAGGGCACAAAAAGAACTTGAAAGTGTACAAAAGTTGCGTTATTATGTGAAAGGATTTGCCAGGTGATTTCTTCTTGTTTTTTGGTGTGGGGGCACGCAGATGGGAAAAACGGAAGGATCCGAAAAGTAAAAAACGGAAGGAGAGAAAGGGGAGGCAGATCCGGGAGTATAAGTTCGGAGGGATTAAAAATGGGAGACAGAAAAACAGAGGTATCATTTTGGGCCAGGATAACAACGCAGTTGGTATTGATGAATCTGGTTTTACTTGTGGTCTTTGGAATTTACTTTGGAGTAAGCATCCGCAATTTTCAAAGCACCATAGAAGAATCCACCAGAATCAGCGATACCTATCTTTCTGCCATGGTGCTCAGGGGCGACATGAAAAAGGATTATGAGAAGATCCAGAGGTATATTTATGCGTACCTGGCCACCAACGATGTGGAGGAGAGAGAACATCTGCTGGAAAATATTGATAAACGTTACAACCAGCTTATCACGGATATTGATCAGCTGCAGATCTATCTGGAGGGAAACCGAAGCGTAAATATTTCGGAGATGAAGGCCGGGCTTACGGCGTATACCGAGAATGCGAAGGCGGTTTTGATTTCTTCGGAAGGAAAAAGTACGGAGGAGGTCATTGCGGAAATTGACGCCCTGGAGGCGGAAGACGAGAAGTTTGACAGCAATCTGGAACTGGCAAATGCAAGTTTTGAGCAGTCTATTGCGACGATACGACAGACACAGCAGGACAAATACGGCCGTACAATCACCACAAGTGTGATAGGCGCGATCATCATTATGCTGAATATCGGAATAAATCATGTGCTTTTCCAGTATAAGACCATCCGGCCGATCAAGAAATCCTCTCTGGAGCTGCGGCAGATGATAAAGGCCATTGACGAGAACAGAGGCGATCTGAATGAACGGCTTACTGTCTGTACCAAGAGCGAGCTTTCCATATTGATCACGGGAATGAATGATTTTCTTGATACGCTGCAGAATATCATAAATAAGGTATCGGATGGAACCGGCAAGCTGGCCGGATCAAATGACCGGATAGACAGAATGGTCAGAAATGCAAATGAGAGTATTACGGAGTCTTCCGCAGCGCTGGAAGAGCTTGCGGCAAACATGGAAGTGGTTTCCAATACCTCTGACAGCATTCAGAATACGGTGGGAGATGTGAAGGCGCAGGTGGATGTTCTCTGGAAGGAAGCAAATCAGGGCTCCGAAAAGGCCGTCAAAATTTCCGACACTGCAAAGCAGATGAAAAATCATATTGTGGAAGTGAAAGAGCTTACGGCAAACAAGGTGGGCGAGATTACGCAGCTGCTGAACCGCTCTATTCAGGACAGCGAGAAGGTGTCGAGAATTAATGCTTTGTCGGAAACCATTCTTGATATTGCCAGCCAGACCACACTGCTATCTCTGAATGCGTCAATTGAGGCGGCCAGAGCCGGTGAGGCCGGGCGGGGATTTGCCGTGGTGGCCGGAGAAATTAACTCTCTTGCCGAAAACAGCCAGAAAACGGTAAAGAACATTCAGCACATTAATCAAGAGGTCATTAACGCGGTTCGGGATCTGTCGGAAAATACATCGGAAGTATTGGAGTACATCAACAGCAGTGTGCTGAAGGATTATGACCAGTTTGTGGAAGCCATGGATGAATATGTAAATAACATGGAGCAGTTTTATTCTATTCTGCAGAATTTTGCAAATAGCTCCAACGGCTTAAATGAGAGTATGGGAAATATTTTTGACTCTGTGGGTTATATTGCCAATTCCATGGGCGAAGGGGCCTCGGCAATGGATGTTTCCGCTCAGAATGCGGCGGACTTTGTGGAGAAAATGCATGAGGTACAGGCGGCGGTGGATGTGTGCCGGGAAGTAAGCGACGTGCTGGAGAAAGAAATCAGCCATTTTGCCGTCAGAGACACGGTGCAGGGCTGATATTAAATGTTGCCTGATAGGAATGCTCTATATTTTTTGAAAAATTTCAAAAAATTGAATTTAGGTATTGCAATTTGGGAATAAATAGTGTATATTGTATCAGGTAACAGAAATAGGGCTATCGCCAAACGGTAAGGCAACGGACTCTGACTCCGTCATTTCAAGGTTCGAATCCTTGTAGCCCTGCTGAAACACCCCGGTGGAGAGATTCATCGGGGTTAATTTTTGCAGTAAAATCAAGGGCTTGCGGGCTTTTGGACTGCAAATTATTCTATGAGTATGAAAAATGCCGTCAGTAACATTTTACTGGTTTTTCGGTAAAAATCCCCCTTTTTGAGAATGGATAGGTCAATTCATAGGTCAATTTAAAATGGCAGGGAGAGCCGGATAATAGCGGGATTCCGGGTGTTTAAATAGTAGTTCCCTTAAAGGGGTATTTATCTGTAAGGCAAACGGTTGATAAAGTCAACTATATCCTCTTTTTTGATCAGATACCGTCCGTCAAGGACTAGGGCGCGCAACCGCCCGGATTGGGTATGGTCTAATATCCGGTTCTTTCCCATGTGCAATATTTCCTGAGCCTGTCTTCTTGTCAATAACTCCGGGTAATCTTCTAACATATCTTTTCGGTCTCCTTATGTCTTTAGAAAATATTGGCCGTGCTGGCCAGATTGGTTTGTGCCGGTTTGAGATTGGTTGTCTCGGGCTTCTGTAGCTGTCCCTTTCTGTTTTAGTTCCGGCTGAATTTTTCGGCCAGGTAATCTCTGAAATCATTGGCCTTAATCTGCCATTTGCCGCCAATCTTCTGGGCGGGAAGCTGCCCGGACTGTATCAGCCTGTATGCGGTGGTCTTCCCTATGTGCAGGACAGGGCAGATATCTTCCAGTAATAAATGTTCTTCGTTTGTCATTTTGGAGGCTCCTCTCTTTCTTTTTATTCCAGTGTTTGGAGAAAATTAATATTAAATGATTTCATGCAAAACAGGGTAAGTAAACATGTTGATGGATGGTGTTAAATATTATCAGTCATAAACAATAGAGTAAGATGCTGTCTGCCAGTATGGCAGTGTACAGCAAATTTGCGGGCTGAAAAATGTGTTACATAAAAAATTGCCGGAAATCCGGTGTTTATGAGGGGTTCAGGAGATTTTTGGCTAAAAAGTGGCAAATAATTGCGGTTCCTGCCAAAAGGAACCTGAAAGGAGTATCTGAATGAAGGAGTCAAAGAATAGTATCAATGGATGCAAAGAGGACAAAAACGATTGTAAGTAAATTTTATAAAATTTTGGATAGACAGGTGGCGAAAGAGAATGAAAAATGATATACTGAAAGGGTATAAAAGGGAGATTTTATGAAAGAAACTAAAATAAAATCTCACTACGCACCTAACGACTTCTAAGGCCGCTTAAATACGGTGTTCTCAAAGTGGTTAAGAGTGGTAAAGGGTATGGAAATGTAGGTAATTCCTATTTTATTCCTGCACCACTCCTATACCGCTATTCCTATAAAATGAGACCTGATTTTTCATATTCATCATACCACATAAATTAAGCATCACAAACATTCTATTTTATTTTTTCGATTTCTGTTTTTAACCAATTAAGTTCTCTTTGCGTATAAACTTTTTCTGTGATGTCTGCAATTTTGTGACCGACCATATATTTGATGGCATACTCATCCACTTCATATTTCTTTGCCATTGTTACAAAATGTTTTCTGCCATCATGGGGTCTATGTTCAAGATTCAAATTTAATTCAGTTCGTATCAAATCAAAAGCTTTCGTGTAACGGTTGTAAGTCAATTTTATATTTTTCTTATTCCGAGCGTTCGGGTCAACCCAATTCAACAAATACTTACTACCAAGTTCTTCAGCTTCTTTATATTTCCTTTCCACTAAAGGACGAATTTTGCTATGGATAGGAACAATTCTTTCTGTACCGGCGTCACTCTTCATTCCACCCTGGAATGTCCAATTTGCTAAGTCTACACGTTCCAACTCAATCAACCCAAGCTCCTGGGGGCGCCACCCAGAGTAGCATTGAATCAATAATAGATCAACTCCTTTTTTGTCATCCACATGCTGCCATAGTAATTCGATTTCTTCATCTGTAAAAGCGATATGTTCCTTTTTCACTTTATGACATTCTTTCACAACTTCGTCGGTCAGCTTAAATGTTCGAGAATAGTTCCGATCTACAATCTCATATTCCAAAGCATAATCCAACATTAAGTTGAACAAGGTCTTGATTTTATTCTTCATCGTTGCAGAAGGGGTTTGCTCTTTCCCTTTGACAACAGCAACTCCTTCCTCCATACAGCCTTTTACATGTCTGGCACGAACATCCATAACCCGCATGGTGTATACGGATGAACAATATAGCCAGGCGTCTTTTGCTGCTTGAGTATCTTTGACTGTCTTCTCATATTCTGGAAACCACTTATCATAAAGTTCCTGCATAGTAATAGCCGGCTGCAAGTCATAGGGATTTTTGTTATATTCTACGAGGGCTGCATACGCATCGTTGTATGTAGGAAAATAGGATTCTGGTTTTAGTGGTTTACAAATTGGTCTACCAGTCGCTGTCTTGCCAACGGTAATCATAGCCCGGTAGGGATTTCGTAGGTTTCTGTTCTTGATTTCACTGATCTGACCGAATCCGTTTGGTAATCTTCTCCTTTTGTTATTTTTGTTTCGGGGTTTCCTCGGTTTTACGTCCGGCTGTATTGGATATCCACAGTGCGGACAAGATGCTGCTTTGTCACTTACCTGTAATTCGCACTCAGGGCATTGTATTAGCATTGTGCATCACTCTCCTTTCACAGTCAGCATTATAATAAAAAGTGTAGGAATTGTCAACTCCTACATCTATATTTTCTTGCTAAATTCTGCCGATTTTCTAACCTAGATTAAATACAGTACACAGGTGACAGCTTTTTCTGATAGCCTTAACATACAAAATCCGAAAAATTCCCGGGGTGAGATTTTGGAAAACAATTTAAAGGAGGGCTGTATGGACACCATATTTCAAACTGGTTCTGTACCGGTTGCGGTCGCCGCCAAGGTATACGGTAAAGACGCTTCTTGGATACGGGCTGGCATTATTTCTGGCTGGCTTCCTATTGGAAAAGCCACAAGGAATGGTCAACTCATAACCCAAATTGAAGAGATGAACAGCAGACTGGGACGGATTAACTTCTATATCTCACCCAAATTGCTGTACGAACAAACCGGGTATCTTTGGAAAGGAGAAAAAGCATGAGCACGACAATAAGACCTGAGTTATCAGAGAAAAATAAATATTGGATTGACCGTCACCGTTATTATGAGCTGAAACATTTTTGTTTACAGTATCCTACATGGAAGAAAGCTTATAGAACACTGGATGGAATGAGTAAAAGACCAAATGACCATCCGATACTTACCAAACTTAGTGTAGTGAGTGACCCAACTGCCAGGTGTGCTGTTACGAAAGCGTATTTAGCAGAACGAATAGCAATGATAGAGGATGTTGCAGAGGATACGGACGAAGAACTGGCAAGTTATATTTTACATGGAGTAACAGAGGGATGTTCTTATGATGTATTGCGGGTGAGGTATAATATTCCGTGCTGTAAAGACATTTACTATGACTTGTACAGACGATTCTTTTGGCTACTAAGCAAAGAAAGGGAATAGGACTCGCAGAGATTCCATCTCCTTTAATGAAAGGAGAGTGAGTTTTATGGAAAACATAAGAAGTATGTACGCACAAGTATTTGATTCAAGTAATCCAAATTGGGATAAGGAACGAGAGTTTAATTTGATGTATTTAAAAGCACAGGAAACCTATTTCAATGATATTTTAAAGTGTAGAGGTTATGTATTTCTGAGAGATATTCAGGAATGCTTGGGACTCAAAGTAACAAGGTTATCATTGTTTGTAGGGTGGTTTTATGATTTGGAGAATGCACTTGGAGATAACTACATCGATTTTGGAATCCAAGAGGACGAAGATGGAGAAGATATTTGGTTAGACTTTAATGTGGACGGAGACATCACTGAACGATTTGAAGATTGAGCCTGTAACAAGGGCTCTTTCTTCTTTCGCAATAAAAACAGCCTCTTTAATGAAAGGAGCGTGAAACTATGAGTGCAATGAAAAGATGGTTTGAAGATCATATTTCAGATTTTACAGATGAAGAATTACTGAAAAATGGTTATGAACAGGAAGAGATTGACTTTATGAGGGAATGCTTTACTGGAAAGAAAGAGGAGTCCTAACAAGGACTCTTTCTTTTTGACTTAAAAAATGGTATAATCAAGCCGATATCTGTTACTTTTTGTTTTATATTTCGCAAATAATACATTGCCCTTTATGAAAGGAGGATACATATGACGGAACAAGGTTCTAATTTTGAAGAAA
>CAJUJU010000045.1 GCA_910586835.1 uncultured Acetatifactor sp. | reverse complement strand
GGTTCATTGAGCCTATTTTTTCGGCTCAGTTTTTTCATAGATTACTTGACACTACTTCCTGATAAGTTTATCGTGTCTTTTTCTTCGCTCTTTTTCGATTTCTTCCAAAATCCCTCAAAAGGGACTTTGGAAGCTTCCGAAAAAAAGGGATGGTGCCCGGAAAACACCACCCCTCCCTCTTTTATGCTCCGTAAAGCAAACTCATTGTCTGATTATTTCTGGGTTGCAGCCTCAGCATAAGCCTTCCAGGTCTCTCTGATTGCCTCAACCTTCTCGGAAACAACCGCGCCAGGCCCGATGCCCCAGATAAAGTCATTACCAAAGTCAACCTGAGGAACAACGTTCTGGTATGCCAGCATACCCTTTGTCTTCATCATTTCAAAGGTCTCGTCCACACATCTGGTATCGCGTGCGCCCGCGTAAACGTGTGCCTTATTCTGATATCCCTCGTATCCGGGAACGTCGTCGGTCCACAGGCTCCATGCAAAGGCAAGCTTCCATGCCTTGTCGGCGTCATAGCATGCAGGGATAACTACCGGGTTGTCGGACCATACGTTGGTATAGTCATCCATGTTGGGTCCCTTGGGGAACATTACGAAGCCGAAATCGTCTTCCATGTCGCACAGCCAGCCCTTGTTGTCCTCGGCATTGTAGTACATGCTGTATGCGTCGTCAACGGTAAATGCGCACTCGCCGTTCAGGAATGCCTGCTTATAGTAATCCCACTGTGCTCCCTCGGGATCGGTCTGTCTGAAGTTGGTCAGCAGATCCACCGCGTACTCCAGACCCTCCAGTGTTCTGGGATCCTCCAGCTCATAGGTATAGGTGCCGTCCGCACTCTTGCCGAAGAACTGGCCGCCGTTGGAGAATACAGCCATCTGGGACAGGTTTCCATTGTTCAGATTCAGACCATAGACGTCGATAACGCCGTCGTTATCTGTATCCTGCTGCACCGTCTCCAGACACTCTCTGAACTTCTCCCAGGTCCACTCTCCGGATGCCTGCCAGTCATAGAGATCCTCGGGGTTGATGCCGGCATCTGTCAGCAGTCTCTTGTTGAAGTAGATACCGGTACGGGGCTCAGGAACGCCGGAATACATTGCAAAGATACCGTTGGCATTTCCGTACTTCTCGTGTACCCGGTTTGCGGTAAATCTCTCCTCGGTGAAATCCAGGCAGTCCAGTGTGGAAAGATCATACAGCAGACCGTTCTTGATAGCAGATGCGATGGACGGTTCATCGCGGATGACAAAGAGATAGTTGTTTCCGTCGTCGCCGGTGGTCGCATACTCCACAAAGTCTGCGGGAGCGCTGCCCCAGTCTGACATACCCATCTGTTTAAAGGTAAAGTTATAGGTCTCCTGCAGCCAGTCCCAATACTCGTGCTGTGCATCCTCGAAGTCGCTCTTTGCCTCGTTTCTGGAACCGTCCGTGCTGGAGAACCAGTCACGGAGGATGATTTCCATACCGCCCAGGTCATATACGTTTCCGTTCTCGTCGGTGAGAACCGTGTACTGTCCTACCTCGCCTTCCCCTTCCCCTTCCCCTTCAGGAGTGGATTCCGGAGTACTCTCGGGAGTGGACTCCGGTGTGCTCTCGGGAGTAGACTCCGAATTGCTGCCGCTGGCGGGTGCGTCGCTGTTGTTGCCGCATGCTGCCATGCTGACTGTCATGATGGTGGCAAGAGATGCTGCCATCAATCTTCTAAACATTTTTCTTTTCATTTTTATCCTCCTTTTATTATATAAATCCCTTTCTTCCTCCCCGGGGACATATTTCTTTTCCGGGATGCCCCCTCATCAGTCCAAAGGAAATTATATACAGCCGCAAGTTACATCTTGATACCGGAACTGCTTAAGCTCTCCACAAATCCCTTCTGGGCAAAGAGATACAATATGATCAGGGGCAGTATAATCAACAGCGTGCCCGTAGCCAGAATACAGTTGGCATATGCCGTGGAAATGGTGACCGTAGCCCCGGTAATCCTCTGGATAAAGGCTCCCAGACTGTCTACAATCCTGGCAAGTCCCGTGCTGACCAGCACTGTCTGCCCCAGGAACATCTTGGAATAGAAACCGTCCGTCCACTGCCACACAAAGGCAAACAGAAAGCAGGAGGTCAGAATGGGCTTTGCGTCCGGAAGCATAATCCGGATAAAGGTCTTCAGGGTTCCGCAGCCGTCCACATAGGCCGCCTCCTCCAGTTCCTTGGGAATATTCCGGAAGAACTGACGGATCATATAGATATACAGCCCGTTCTTCAGACCCATACAGCCGGCGCTCATCAGATAATAGGGCAGCTTTGAGCCCCGCAGGTTGATGGTGCTCCCCGTGATAGCCTTAAAAATTCCCAGTACATCAAAGAACCGGAAATGCAGGTGCAGGGAACCGGAAATGGTCTGAGGCGGAATCAGGATTACCATCATCACGCAGGCAAACCAGAACTTTTTCAGCGGGAAGTCAAACCGGGCAAACCCGTATCCCACCAGGGTACATACGCCGATCTGCAGCAGGGCAATGGTAATGGAGATCACGAAGGAATTTGTGAGCGCCTTCCCATACTCCATCAGCTGTACCGCCAGAATATAATTATTGGTGGTAAAATGCTCCGGAATGGAAACCACCGTCGGATTGTAAAGGTCGCTCTCCGTCATAAAACTGATGGAGATCTTGTTGAAGATCGGCTGCAGGATCAGAAAGCACAGACCGAACATCAACAGAAACCGGCAGAACCCCACCACATATTTCATCACGGTCCGCTTCAGCAGGTAGCCATTGGACTTTCTGTTTCTCTCCATGAATTCACTATATTTTGTTTTCCTCGCCTTAGCCTTCGCCTTAGTCATAATAGTAAACCCTCCTCGAGATAATGAGTGAGCTGACACCCACAATGGCCATGATGATCACAAAATAAATCCAGGACATAGCCGAGCCGAAACCGTAATTCTGAGACTCCACGGTAATCTTGTCAATCTTCTCGATGACCTCGTTGTCCGAACGCATACTGAAGTCGATCACGGTGTAGACCCAGTTTACCAGAAGCAGGGAACTGATCATGGGGAAGGTGATCTTCCACAGACTCTCCCACTTGGTACAGCCCTCGATATCCGCCGCCTCGTACATGCTGGAGGATATGGTCTGCAGGCCGGAGAGGAAAATGATGATCTGGATTCCCGAGGCAATCGCAATATCATAAATATTGTCGATGACCTCAAACACGAATTCATAGGCTCTGGTTCCCACGCCCGCCGTCCTGAGGATTTGCTCCAGAGCTCCCGTGATACTGATGCCCTGAGCCGTCTCCTCGATGGCTACATTCATGGCATCCATGACGGAGTTCTCCGACTCCAGCCCCAGAATGACGCCGGAGGAGAGAATCACGGGAAGGAAAAAGATGGCTCTCACAAATGCCCTTCCCTTAAATTTCTGGTTCAGGATCAGGGCCACAAAGAAACTGAAGACCATGATCGCTATGGAATAGAGCACCATGCGGGAGATCTCCTCCCACAGCAGCCTGGTAAACTCCGGATCTATCCGAAAGGCCTGATGGTAATTTGCAATCCCCTTCCAGATGGGATCTATTTTTCCCGCAGCCAGCTCCACTTCACAGAAGCTCATATACAGAGACCTGCAGAAGGGCTGCACCATAAACGTCAGAAAGCCCACGATAAACGGTGCGATAAACAGATAGCCTGACAAAGCCTTGCGCTTCTGAAGACCCGCTAACTTATTCTTCTGTTTCTTCATAATCACTACCCTTTCTTACTTTTTTGTCAAAACATATCTGTTTCCATTACCTGACAACCTTATAATCCCTTGCAGGCACCTCTACGCCGTCAGGCGTCCTGGCGTCCGCAAAGCCAAAATTCACATAAACCTTTGTTCCGTCCTCATAGGAGGTACAGGTCAGATCCTTCTGGATGTATTCATGATCCGTCATCTCCTGATTGAAGATATGACCCAGCTCCGCGTTGTATCTCGTGTAAATCTCCAGCATCCGGTCATGCCACTCGGCATAGTCGGAACCGTAATACTCTGTGTAAAGCGTCTTCTGTAGGGCAAATGCCGTCTCACGCATCAGCGTGAAGTACAGTCCTGCGCCGTACTCCGCCGAATGAAGCAGCTCCTCCTCCGCGTTTCCGGTATTATTCAGCGCCGTTCCCGTATAATTTACATAACCGTGCACCGCCAGCTGGTAGAAGGGAACCGCCGCATCCAGAATCGTATAGTCACTGCCCGTCAGATCCATGTTGGTGACCATATCGCTGTAAATCGCCGCGTAATCGTTTCCCATGTTGGTCATAATCTTCATGCCGGAGTCCGAAAGCTCCTTCAGCTTCGCCTCCTGAAGGGTCTTATTCTCCTGACGGCTCACGGGAGCGTCCTCATAGTAGTCGCCGGACAAATCCATGCCCAGATCCCGGAAGCCCACACCTGCGCCGTACTTTTCAGCCGCCGCCGCCAGATTATCCACCATCTCCTGCGCCAGATCCGCATGGAGCAGATAATAACTGTCTACCCCCTCCATGGCCACATACGTCACATCACTGTAGACAAACAGTTCTGCCCGCTCCTTGCTGATAAATCTGGCCGCATCCCTGTAAGAGAAAAATCCGTCGAAGAGATTGCTGTCATACGCGTACTGGGTGACGCCCTCCAGATATACATCCGCTCCCAGCTCCTTCGCCGTGTTGATCAGAGACTGCAGATCCTTCTTGCTGCCCAGATCCGAAATGGTGCTGGCCTTGCGCATAATCTTCTGGTTTACCCCGCCGTTACACCAGCCGGTGAGCTTCAGGGACATATTGTTCATCCCCTGAGACTGAAGCTCCTTCACCATGGCTTCCGCTTCCTTATAGGTGGTGAGCTTCAAAGGTCTGCTTACGGGAATGCCCATAACCTGCCTGACCTTATCCACCGCTCCCACGATCTCCACCGCAACGGGAGCCTCCGTGTCGTCGTTCTTCACAAAGTAAGCTTCGTACTTATCCTTCAGATAACCCTGATAGTCCTTTGCCATATCCACATAGCTTCCGGAATTGATAAACCGATACCGCTGGGTCAGGGTCTCGTCCGGCAGCTCGGGGAGATATACATAGACGGAGCTGTTGGCGATCTCGCTCACCTCGTACTGTTCTCTCAAGGTAACGCTGTACACCGCACTGGCCGTGTTATAGCTGTTGGAACGCCCGCTGATATCTGCCTGCACGGATGCATAGGGCGCGCCCTCCTCCAGGATACAGAGGAAGGAATCCTCCCCCTGGGCAATGCCGAAGGCATTGAAATAAGCCCGGGTATTATGTACCACCGCCTTGCGGACCAACGCCATATCCCAACCGTAAAGGTTGGCGTAATAGCTGTTCTGAGCCGTCTTTCCGTTGTTGAAGTTGATCAGCGCGCCGCCGCCTTCAGGAACCAGCAGAAAGCCCTCGTCCTGAGTTCCTCCGGCTCCGAAGAAGGGAAGGGGTGTCAGGGTGTAAATAGGGTAATCTTCCTTACACTCCAGCTCCTTCAGGGGAATTTCCACCACCAGATCTCCGCCCTCCAGCCGATAGATCACACTCACGTTAAAGACCGGCTTATCCGAGGATTTCTCGGCAAAGTCCAGCTCCTTATCCTTTGCATACTGCTCCAGCGTGTATCCCGCGCCTTCAAAGTATTCTTCCATCTTGGTCTTTACGCTGTTGCTGGCGTTATCACGCACCACATAGATGACTTCCGTCTCCAGAATCGGGTAGCTGGCAAGCAGCGCTTCCTTGTCATCCTTTTTGCCAAGATTGTTGATATCGTACTTTTTGTAGTACATCTTCACCATGTTGATGGCTTCCTTGCTCATCCCGGAGATCCACTTCTCAAACTCCGCCTCCGTGGTGACAGGGGGAATGATGTACTCCCGGTCCACGTTTCCGATGGAATAGTTGACGCGCACATAGTCCTCGCCCGCCTCTATCTCATAGATACCGTTCTTGATGCTGTACTCGTAGTTGTCCATCTTGGACTCCAGTCCGGTGGTCACACTGTAGGACATCAACATGGTAGCCTGCAGCCTTCCCTTCTCCGCAGACAGCGCCAGCGGATCATCCGCACCGTCCTGCGGATTGGAATACCACATCTTGCCGGAATCCTTCACCTCCAGGGAAAACTGGGTGGTCATCGGATCCATGGTGAGCTTCAGCTCGTCGTTCTCCACAACGATGGGGTCCTCCGGCCCGTCGTAACCGCTGACCCGGATGATCTCCGGCGGCTCTTCCACATTCTGGAAATTAATGACCACAATGATGGCCGTCACAATGATGGCACACAGAACTACGGGAACGATCATGCTTTTCAGCTGTTTCAGGACCGCAGCCTTTATTTCTGCTTTTCTTACTGATTTGTCTTTCTTCATGGTTACTCCCATCTGCCTTTCTGCACAGGCATCTTTATTTCAGCCGCGTTTGTCAGCTCTACAACCGGAATAATATTTCTCTTCCCAGAGACATAAAGTACGCTATGCCCTGTGTGATCATACTGAAGAACAGCATCAGAATAAAGATGATCACCAGCATCGCAAACAGGCTGAACAGAGTAAACAGGAGATTCTTCCCCATGGGATACTCATGGATTTGAGCCATGGCCGCAACGATAAGCAAAAACATCCACACCACGGAGATTCCGCTGAGCACCATATAAAATTCCGCCTCATCCACCGTCACAAAGTTGCTGAAGACCATAAGTGGAAACTGCATCAGAGGATAGGGGGTCAATGCATAACAGGTAGCCATATACACCTGACCCAGACGCCCCTTGCCGTCAAACAGAGTCGTCAGCGCCCAGTTTCCCACCACCCAGAGCAGCAGAGGGAACAGAATACTTGCCATGTACAGGAAAATATTGATTCCCTCCCAGTAAACTCTCAGGAAAATAAAGCTGGTATAGCGGAGCTTCATAACCCTGACCAGCAGAGTCAGGATCAATATGGTGTTTGCCGCCGCATAGGAGCCACGCCTCTCATGGGTCAGATCCCAGAATCCGTCAAAGGGATGGGTAATGCAGTACAGAGCGAACTTCAGTGTGGCAAAATAATGTTGATAAGTTTCTTTCTTTTTCAATGAAGCAAACATACCGGCCTCCGTTATCTAGGTTCGAAAGATATCTGCAATATCTATCTCGTGCTTGATTTTCTTTACCTTGCCTATGCCCATGGGAATCAGGAAGAGCGCAAGCACCACGATGACGATCACAACAATGTTGTCTTCCACCCACTGCTTCCGATACTGCTTGTAAGCTTTGGAATAATTGTCCTCGTCGTACTTCAGTTCAAAATAGTCCATGGCCTCTCTGTATCTGTCCTGACGCAGCAGTGAACGGCCGATTCCAATGTAAGCAAGATCATAATTGCCGTTCAGCATCATCACCTGTCTCCAGGCCCGCTCGGAACCGTCGTAATCACCGTCGTCAAACAACTCAATGGCTTCATAGATCAGAGAGCCGAACTCTGTCACCGAAAACATTGTCATACTGCAGTCCAGAGAATCCAGCACCAGCAGATCATGCCCCATATGCTCAATGGCGGAGGGCTGCCTGAAATAACCGTTCATGTTTCCGTTGCTGCCGAAGGCGAATACCATTCTGCCCTGGTCATCGTAGCCGAAGAGACGTCCTCTGTTTCTGTCAAGACAGACATAAATATCATTCTCCAGGACGGTTACATCCTTATAGTAAGAAGGACCCGTGTAGCCGCTGTCGTCTCCGCCCCAATACAGATCACCGTACACAGGATACTCACCGTTCTGCACCAGGATATCATTTCCCATGAGATTCAGCTTACGGGCGGCACTGACCGTTCCCGCATCCAGGGCATCCTCGTCCACACGGCCTGACACAACGTAGATAAAGCCCTCCCGGTCCATATAGAGATTGTCATACTCGGTGGGAACAAAGGATTCCATCTGAGCTCTCTGCTCCTGGGTGGCCAGCTTCTTCCAGATGTAATCCGTCCAGTTGTAGCTTACCGGCATGGCCCCCACAAACCCGGAGAAGACACCGTCATTCTCATACTTGATCAGACCCTTATTGATACCGGAGGCGGAACAGTACACACGTCCCGCGGTATCAATGGCAATCTTATCAGGCTGATAGGCCGCCTCCGGATCCAGGGTGGAATCTATGGGCTTCCCAAATTCCATAATATAGTTCAGATCGTTGTCAAGTCTCAGGATCCGGGCATTTCCCTTGTCCGCTATGTAAAAATCTCCCTCCTCGGAAACCGAAATATCCGTAGGACCGGAAAAGGTTTTGACAGCGACATTTCCCTGAAAGCTGTCAATGATCCGTCTGATCTCAAACTTTTCTCTGGAAACCCGCTCCAGCTCCAGAATACGATTGTTTCCGGTGTCACAGATATAGAGCAGATCTCCTTTCACAAACATCCCCTCCGGGCTCTTCAGGCCAAGCTCCAGTCCGAAATCAACGGAGGTATAGACGTTGCTCACCGCATAGGCATCCGGGGAATCCTGTACATCCCCCCAGTAGTCATAATTGTAGGTATAGCTTCTTTCCGCTGCCGCAGCCGTGAGACCGGATGCCGCCATGATCACGACGCCAAGTGCCAACGCGCCGATTTTTGTTATCCTCTTTTTCATACGCCGCCTCACTCCCTGTTAATCTTTCAGACCGGAGCTTGCCATGGTCTCCAGAATCTGGCTCTCGGAGAAGATAAAGATCGCAATGGGAACCGCCATCAGCACAACGCTGACCGCAGCGCCCTGGCCGGTTCTTGCGATACCGCCGCTCTGAATCTGCTGCATGGCATAGACAAGGGTCTTCTTCTCTTCGGAGTAAATATAGGTAGCCGCCTTGTTGTTCCACAGCGCCTGCACCGAGAAAATAATCAGGGTCATCCACGCCGGCTTTACGTTCGGCATTACAATCCCCATGAATACCTTCCACTCATTTGCCCCGTCGATCTTCGCAGCCTCAATGAGGGAGGTGGGAAGTCCTTCCATGAACTGCTTCATCAGGAACAGTCCCATGGGAGAGGCAAAGGCGGGGATAATGATGGACCAATAGGTGTCAATCCAGCCCAGACCGTTCAGGATCAGGTAGTTGGGAATGGCCGTCACATATCCGGTGAACATCATTGCCACGGTTACCAGGCGGAAGAAGGTAGGCCCGCCGGGGAATTCATACTTGGAAAGCACGAATGCCGCCATGGACGCTATAATCAGGTGTCCCACGGTTCCCACCGCTGTGATGAGCACCGTGTTGAACAGATACCTGGAAAAGGTTACCCAGGATTTTCCCATGGTGACAAACAGATCCGAAAAGTTATCCGTGGTAGGATTCTTTGGCAGTATGGTAGGCGGAAACCGGAACAACTCATCCAGCGGCTTCAGCGCGCTGCCCACGGAATAGATAATCGGGAACGCCATCACCAGTGCCACGAAAGCCAGGAACAGATACAGGAAGATATCTCCCGCTATGGAGCGGTTCGGCTTTCTCCGTTTGATCAGCTTCTTGTGATATTCTTTTTCGATGATTTGTTGTTTTCTCTTCTTGCTCATATCAGGTTCCTACTCTTCTCAACAGACTTTGAATTGCTTTGTTACATAAGATCATCATCAGGAACAAAATCGTTGCAATTGCACAGGCGTAACCCATTTCAAATCTGGAATAACCATAGTCAAACAGGTGGGTGACGATGGTTCGCGCCGCATAGTCCGTACTGGGATATCCGCACAGGGTCATGGTCACGTCGCAGACGCTGAAGGCCTGGGTGATTGACATGACCGCGCCGAACATCAACATGGGGCGCATATTGGGAAGAGTGATATACCACAGCTCCTGCCACCGGTTCTTGATGCCGTCCATGTAGCCTGCCTCAAACTGGGAACCGTCCACGCCCTGGAGACCTGCCACGAAGGAGAGGAATCCGGTTCCGAGGCTCATCCACAGGATAACCACCATACACAGCGGCAGCATATACTTGGGATCGATGAACCACAGCAACGGCTTGTCGATGATACCCATGTTCATCAGCAGCGCATTGGCGTGTCCGTAAGCGTCTCCACGGAAGAGCACGGAGAAGATCACATAACAGTTTCCGGCAATGGAGGGTGCATAGAACACCACCACCGCCACGCTTCGCACCCATCTGGGCAGCTCATTGATGAGCCATGCGAAAAGGAAGGACATGATATAGCCAAGAGGGCCGGTAATGACAGCGATCATGAAGGTATTCTTCACGCCCTGGAGGAAAATGTCATCCTCCAGGATCAGGCTGATATAATTCTGCAGGCCGAGAAATTTCGGAGGCTCCAGAATATTGTAGTAGGTAAAGCTGAAGAAGATGGAAACCACCACCGGCGCCACAAAAAACAAGGTAAACAATATGGCGTAGGGCGCCAGAAATGCATAGCACATCTTGCTTCTCTTCATTTTTTTCCACGCCACCTGCATATTGTGTTTTCGCAGCGTGACATATTTACTGAAATACTCTTTCATCCTTGCCCCCCTATTCCGCAATCGGCAGACCAAACTCTTTACGCTTCTTGGTCAGCTCCTCATCAATCTTGATAGAGTAGTCAATAATCGTCTCGCGGGCATCGTCCTTGTCGTTGAGCACCTTACGAACCGCGTTTGCCAGGTGACGTCCGGTGTAGTAGCCGCCGGGCACTTCCCGGATACCCACTGTCTGCTCCCACTGCTCGTTCAGAACCTGAATATCATCATAGCTCCATGCCAGCTGTGAAAAGGCATCCCTGTTGGCCGTGGCATATCTGGCCGAGGAACCCAGCAGAGCCTCTATTTCGCGTCCGAAGCGCACCTGCGTGTCGCTGTCCGCCCACCACTTCATGAATTCCCAGGAATTCCGGCGAAGCTCTTCATTATCCGTGGCGATCATCATGGTAGCGCTGCCGCTGATAAAGTCGGAACGATCCAGATAAGTGTTTCCGTCTTCATCCACCCGCTCCGTGCCGGGTATCAGGGTGAAATCCCAGAGACCGCGGATCTCGGGCGCAGACACCATCAGGGTGTTGTAGGTCGAGTAGGCGGAAACGCCGATAGGCATCTCGCCGGAACGGAAACGGCTGACAAAATCATAAATCGTAGGCAGGCCGTAGTCGTTAAAGTATCTTGTGTAGTCGTCAAAGGCCTTCACACCCGCCTCGTTATCCACCGTGGTCTTGGAACCCTGCTCGTTGTACAAATCTCCGCCGTACTGGTACAGCAGCGTAAAGTACAGGGACAGATCCGGCGCGTTGGAGGCAACCGCGGTGCTGGCCGAAGCGGCTCCGCTGCTTCCCGCCGCGGTAGGGATACCTACCGACAGGTTGCTGCCCTGAATCGTGGGAAGCATTTCAATCAGCTCCTGCCAGGTGTTGGGGACATCCAGTTCAAGCTCCTCCAGCACATCCTTCCGATAGAACATAACATTGAAGGTCTGTGTCTCGGGAATGGCGTAGATATGTCCGTCCAGGCTGTACTGCTCATAGGAGCTGGGCGTGTAAGGCTTAAGCACCTCCTGATAATCCGCAAACTGTGTGATGTCCTCCGCCGCGTTACGAAGTGCGTAGTTCACGGGCTGATCCGCGCCCACGGAGAGCACCACATTGGGGCCCCGGCCTGCCAGCACCGCGTTCAGCAGCGCATCCGCAGCCACGATTTCCACGTTGACCTTGACTCCCGTGTTGGGGGTAAAGCTGTCGTCCACCATGGATTTCAGGATTGTGCCCTGATCCCGTCCGGTGAGAACCCATACCTTTACCACCTCGCTGCTGTCCTTCTCGTCGTATACGTCTCCCACTGCGTTATAGTCCACCGTGAAGGATGCGACGAAGGACTTGACCTCGTGCCACAGCTTCTGGAAGACATTGGCCTTCTCCTTCTTCGGCTCCGCGCTGGTGCCGCTGACCACCAGATAGTCCACATCCAGCTTGGTCTCGCTCATGTTCAGGGAAGCAGTTCCCAGAGCGGTAATGTTATCCTTAAAGGTAGTAAATTCCAGTGTGATCTTGTTCGGTTTTTTGCAGAAACGCTCCAGCTGCTGCGCCACCGTCTGCGCCGTGGCAATCTGGTCTGCCTTCTGTCCGCTGTAGGCCACCATCTCATCCACGATCTTGAAGAGCCTCTTTGACTCCAGATCCATGGCCTCCATGATCTCCGGATAGTTGACCTCAATGCGGTAATCTCTGTACTGATCCGGAGTCGCTCCGGTGTATACCAGAATCTTTCTGTAAATCTGATTCAGCCTGTAGGTGGAATCCTCCAGCTCCTCCAGGATGGAACCCAGGCCGCCCAGAGACGCCTCCATCCGGAAGGTGTGGACGCCTGCCGTCAGATAAAACTGATAGGGTGTTCCCTCCTCGTCAGCCAGCGTCAGACAATTCCAGTCATTGCTGTAGTCAAAGGAAACCTCCTTCATCTCCAAGAAAGGAATCTCCCCGTCTATGTATACGCTTCTGTTGGAGACGCTTCCTCTGGAATAATTCTGGCGTCCCTTCACCATGATATTGTAGTAGCCGTCCTCGGGAACCTCAAAATCCCACTCAATCCACTGCCCCGCGCTTCTCCAGGCATCGCCGCCCACATAGTTCAGAACCGTGGTGGTGACACTGTTGGGCTGAGTCGTAGGGGACGATCTGTCATATTTTGCATACAGGGAAGATTCGGAACGTATCGTGGAATCCTCACCCTGAATCACCTGCATGTAATTTGCCGCAGCCTCGGAAGCATTCCCGGACGGCTGCTTTGCCAGGTACTCTTCATAGGTATCCAGATCCTGCACGGCGGAGACCACCAGCTTCTTCACCACAACGGGCTCATTCTCCGCGCCAAGGCCGATCCTGTTCACGCCCTTCTCCAGATAAAAGCAATAGGGCTCTGTGATATATCCCATATCATCCCGGAACCAGGACGTCTGCCAGCCGTAAACCTCGGTCTGTGTAGGGCGAATTTCGTTGCCCTGATTGTCTACCCGCACATCGCCGCCGTCCGTCCATATTCTCGTAAAGGAAATGTTTCTCGCGTCGTCAAAGGGAATCTCCCCGTTTATGTATACGGCGCGCTCTGCCGCCACGCCTCTGGACTCGGGGATCAGATATTCCATATAGATATTGTAGAAACCCGTCTCAGGCACGTTGACCTCCCAGGTCACCAGAGATCCGGTGCCGGTGTACAGCGCTCTGTCAACGCCTTCATAATTCTTGTACTCTTCGGCATCGCCCTCCGCAGTGTAATCGAAGAGATCCACCTCCACGCTCTGGGCAGAACGCACCGCGTCCGCATGGTCAAGGAGGTATAAGGTATAGGTTCCCGTTCTCTCCATACCCTCCACATCTGCGGTCAAATCGCATCCCTCGTACTTCTCATGAAAATCCTCCACTCCACGCAAGGACATGAGCACACCGACCACTACCACCGCCGCGATAATTCCTACTGCCACAAGTGCTTTCTTCACAGAGCTTTTCATAGTCATACCCCCTACCCGCTTCAGCGGGCATTTATTCAACAGCTTGCGCAAATGTCAGTTATGGCTGTTCCTGTAATTCCATCATGCTGAACTATACCGCATTTTACACACAAAAGTTCCATAACCAGCTGCCTATAATAGCATGTTACACAAAACACTCTCTTTTTGTCTTCTCAATCATTGCTATTTTTATGCCAATATTTGCTTTTCTTTGTAGAAATTGTGCAATATGACAACTCCGGCGGCTTTTGTCTCTTCACTGGTTGCTTTTTTGTTCTTATTTTTTGCTATCTCACAAAAAAAAGCACAAAAATTCCGCAGGATTTGACTCCTGCGGAAAAATCTGCCGATTATCTCAATCTGTATACAAAATCGCTGAAATCCGCACTGCCGCCTGCCTCCTTCGTGGAGAAAACCGTCAGGCCAAACCGGCATCCGGTAAAGTGATCCAGCCGAAAACGCAGCTTGTGCTCGCAATCCGCCATCACCCACTTGGCAAACCCCGGACCTCCCTCCTCCGCAATCCTCTTATAATAGAAGAAGGCTTTGTCCCGCATTTCTTCAAAGTCTGCCTCCAGCTTCAGCCGCACCACGCTCTCCTCCGGGGAAAGCAGCGTCAGCTCCCTGAGCTTCCCTTCTGCCGCAGGCGCCATGGAACCATCTTCCGTTCCCATACATTGTACCACAAGATGAAGGCGTCCCTCCCTCCGGGTAAGCCCGATGAAACCAAAGCAACCCTGCAGGGCACAGATTCCTGCGTAATCCCCCTCGTTCAGGCCGCTGCCGTCCACCGTGACCTCGCCTGCACAGCCGGGCCAGGCCATTCTCTGGGTGACGGTGTTTTTTGCCTGAGTCAGGCTGCCGCATACCTTATCCGTCCGCACCCGCCAGATTCCCTGCTCCCGGTCATGCAGGATCAGGCTGCGGTCAGGCTCATGGTTGAACTGCCAGCAGGGCTTCAGCTCTCCCCTGAAGTCATCGCTCTCCACAAGAGGGCGGTAAGCGTAGCCCGGCCGGGTGCTGACCAATTCAAACCGCTCCGGGATCCGGCCCTCTTCCCCGAATACAGGCCTGCCCTGCTCCCAGCTCACGGGCACCAGGACGGGGATACGCCCCACCGCTCCGCTGTCCTGGAAAAGCACCGCATACCAGCGTCCCTCCGGGGTATCTACGATACCGCCCTGGGCCACGCCCTGCCCGCAATAGCCTCTGTCGTCGTCCAGCACGTCTCCCCCGGTAAATTCTCCCGTCAGGGAATCCGCCGCAAAGCAGGCCTCGGTCCGCTTCCAGCAGTCCCTTCTGGAATGGATGAAGAACAGATAATATCTGCCGTTGATCTTGTAAAAATGAGTGCCCTCATAGCCCAGGCCGGGATGTCCCTCGTCGCTGACCGCCAGCCTGTGAAGCCCTCCCTCCAGCGGGCCGCTGAGGTCACGCTTAAGCTCCGTGATATAGATCTCTTTATTGCCGTAGGCGATATACACCCTTCCGTCATCGTCAAAAAGCAGGGAGCAGTCGTGGTAAAAGCCCTCCACCTGATGCTTTTCCCAGGGGCCCTCTATCTGCTCCGCGGTGTAGAGATAGGTGCTGTGGGTATCGTTGGCCACAAAGCATATGTAATACTTTCCCTGATGATACCGCAGGGACGCAGCCCACATGCCCTTTCCGTAGATATTCTGCTCTTCCTCCAGTCTCTGGGCAGGCGTCCCGTCCAGGGTGTCGTAAACATAAGCGGCATGTTCCCAGTTCCGCAGGTCATAGGAGCGGAGAATTTCACAGCCCGGCATGAAGTGCATGGTAGTGCTCACCATATAATAGGTGTCCTCCACCCGGATCACATCCACGTCTGGATAGTCCAGCCGGGTGATGGGATTGATCCCGGGATACTGCTCCGTCCGCAGGTAGGAATACCCTCTGTCGGAATGTACTTTTCCCGGCTTCCACTCAAAGTACACCAGGCCGTTCTCCTCAACCGAAAAACCGGCGCTGACCCTGCCGTTGCGGCAGACCGCCCGCTCCGTATGTGTAAAGGGCACCGAGGCGGCCTGCAGAAGCCTGTTTTCCTCCTCCGTGGGATTGGCGGGCTCTCCCAGGTCGTGCCACACCTTCAGTGGATTACAATGACTCTCGTCCACAGTCCTGGTCAACAGGCAGCCTTCTCCTCCTTCCGCCATCTCCAGCGTCACGCGGAAGTCATACCCCGACCTGTGATCCGCCATATTCCAGACCACACCTCTGTAGCTTCCGTCCTCCAGGCGCATCACCACACTGTTGTCGTCCCTGTGGACGCAGCGTCCCGGCTTTTCCTTCAGCTTCTTGAAGAACGCGAAGCTCCAGAAGGTCGGCTTGGGAATGCAGCCGTCCGCCACCAGGCCGAAGCCGCCGTGAAAGGGGGTAAAGGGTACGCCCTGCTCCTCAAACACATCTCCGAAAGTCCAGTAGGAATAGGACTCGTTGTCCTCCCCCAGCCGGGAGAGCTGACGGGCGATGAGGGCCGCATTCCTGTTTGTGTCGTGAAGCGGACAGTTGGGAATATAGGAGGTGTTGAATTCCGTGATATGGATTTCCAATCCTCTGTACTCCGGAAAGCTGTCGATGATCTCCCGGGTGGTATGCAGGTTGGCAAATCCGTCCTCCGCCTTCATCAGCTCCGCATAGCCGTAATGCCCCACCGGCTCCGGAAGCTCCGTGGTATAGTGGTGTCTGGTGACAAAGTCCAGAGGAATGGATTGCTTTCGGCAGTATTCCAGAAATGCCCTGATCCAGACCTCGTCGCTACCGCCGCAGACGGCGGGTCCGCCCACGCGGAACCTTTCGTCCACTTCCTTCACCGCCTTGAAGGTGTTGTCAAAAAGCTTAAAATACTCCTGCATATCGGCATTCTCCCAGAAGCCGGGCAGATTGGGTTCGTTCCAGACCTCCACGGGCCAGGTCACCACCTCCTCCCGCCCATATCTGGCGCAGAGGTGTGTCAGAAGCGCCTTCACCATCTCATTCCACCGCTCATAGGAGGCCGGAGGCGTGGTATTTCCCTTCCAGTAAAAGATCGTCTGTGTGCCGCCGGCCAGCTTCTCCGGCATAAAGCCAAGCTCCAGAAAAGGCTTCAGGCCCAGCCTTCTGTAGCTGTCCATCACCCGATCCACATAGGTATAGTTATATTCCGGCGTGCCGTCCTCCGCTTCCTGGTAGATGGCCAAATCGTCGCAGAACAGGCCATGTCCCCTGATGTGCCGGAACCCGATTTCATGCTGCACCAGCTCAAGCTGTCTCAGATATTCCTCCTGCAGCGCAAGCCCCATCCTTCCCGTGCCGATGCAGAAATCCACCTGATTGTGAAATTCCGCACTGTTTTCCGGGCTGAGTAGTATCCTCTTTTCTTCCAAATCTGCCTCCATTCTCCCGGCTTCCTGTCATCAGGGCCGCCGGAATGCCGTATTTTCCGTCTCTGCTTTTGCTTACATGTACTGATCCAGTTGGTGGGATACCTCCAGCACACTCTCCAGAATGGCTTTGGTGTCGTCCGCCTTCTTCAGGTTCTCCCGGCTGGATTCCGCAGCCTGGGAGGATGTGGCCAGCACCTCCTCCGAAACGGCGGAAAGCTGCATGATATTGTTGACAATCTGATTGTTGGCCTCGGAAAGATTGTTCAGCATTTCGTCTATCTCGGAAATATTGGTCATCAGATCCTGCACGTTGTTACTCAGGGCGTCGCAGCTCTTGGATGCCTGGGTGATCATGCCGTCCTGCGCGCCGGCCGCCTGACCCGATTTCTCCACTGCCTTGGCCACGCTCCCCGCATCCCTGGTCAGATCATCCAGAATTCTTTCAATATTTTCCGTCTCCTGTCTGGTCTTCTCCGCAAGCTGTCTGATCTCGTCGGCAACCACCGCAAAGCCTCTGCCGGCCTCACCTGCCCGGGCGCTCTCGATAGACGCATTGAGCGCCAGCAGATTGGTCTGGCTGGAAATGGAGACAATGGTGTCAATGATGGACTTCACCGCCTCGGTTCCCTTCTGCAGGCGTCCCATGGAATCGGAGACCTCCGCGTTCACCGCCAGGATCACCTCCGACTGTTTCTTCAGGTTTTCCATGGCCTGCATGCTTTGCTCGTTCAGGCTGCCGGACTCCTGAGCCACATGCACCACATTCTGGGAATAGGAGAGCGTCTTGGTGATGGACTCCTGTATGTCCTGGGTCATTTCCGTCTGGGTCTGGATATTGTCTACCGTGGTCTGATTGCTGTCCGCGATATCCTGCATGGAGCTGTTCACGACATTGGTGGATTCGTTCAGCTGGGTCATGATTCCCATGGCCTCCTCAGTGCCATTGCGCACATGCTCCGCCACCCGGATCACGTCGTCCATGATTTTCTTCTGCTTTTCCTGCTGCCGCGTGAGACTGTGACGGGTATCATGGTTAAAGCGCGTGGCAAAGCTGGTTGCCGCATAGACAAAGGCCATGATAATACAGATAATCACTGTGGCACAGATGTGATCCAGGGCATCCTCTCCCTCATAGGCATTCATCACAAAAATTTTTATCACATTTGACAACATGTTTACCGCGCCCAGCGCCACTCCCGATATGGCGGCAAATTTTCTGTCAAACAGAAGTACCCCCGAGATAAAGGGAAGCACCGACATAAAGCGCACATAATAATTGTCAAAGGCAACCGACATGAGCAGCACAATGATCAGAATGCCGATCAGGGCAATGTATTTCAGCTTTACATCGCTGCTGTTCCTCAGATAAACCATACTCATGAGTCCGATAATCACCACCGCCATCAGGGTATGCATTCCCGCATATCCCAGACTCCGGATTCCCCGGAACGCGGCCACCCACACAATGGCAAGGCTGAAGGTATTAAACAGGATAAAGCTGATCAGCGTCAGCCAATGTCCCTTTTTGATCTGCTCCTGCCTGTCTGCGTATAAATACTTTTTTTCCTCCATGACAATATTTTTTCCTCCTGTATCAGTTATTCCGTAAAGCGCGTTATCACCGATTTTATGGTCTCTGCGTTCTCGCGGTTGGCTCTTCCCACATTTTTCAGCTCGCCGGCGGTGCTGTTGGTTCGCTCGATCTTGTTTACGATCTCGCTGACGCCGCATTCATGATTGGAATGCGCCAGCACATGGGTGTCCCACTCCGCCGTGCAGATCCCCTCCTGTTGCAGATTTCCTGTCAAATATCTTCCGTCAGCTCACAGATCTCCCCTATCATGGAACCGATGGTTTCAATGGTATCCAGAAGCGGAGCGTCCGTTGAGATGTCGATCCCCGCCAGAGCCGCAAGCTCCACTGGCGGCAGAGTACTTCCCGCGGCAAGTACCTTCTTCCAGTCTTCGATGGCTTCCTGCCCCTCGTTCTCTATCCGTTTGCACATCTGCGTCGCAATGGTCAGCCCGGCGCTGTAGGTGTAGGAATAGAGCCCCATATAGTAATGAGGCTGTCTCATCCAAGTCAGCTGTGCCCCTTCGTTCAGTTCCACCGCATCGCCCCAGAACTTCTGCAGGACATCCCTCATAATGTCGCTCAGTGTCTGTGCCTGAACACTGCCCCCGGCGTCCACCAGCCTGTAGACCTCCCTCTGGTACGCCGCCTCCAGCAGATGCGTCACAAAATTGTGATAATAGGTATTGCCCACCATACAGGTCAGCACCCAGCGGCGGAACCGCTTATCCCTGCTGTTTTTCAAGAGATAATGGGCCATCAGCAGCTCGTTCATGGTGGAGGGAGCCTCCACAAAATAGGAAGAAACATCCGTATCCCAGATGGACTGGGCACTGTTGCAGATTTTAAAGTGCCCCGCATGGCCAAGCTCATGGGCCAGGGTGAATACATCCGACATTTTGTTGTTCCAGGTCATCAGAATAAAAGAATTTTTGCCATAGGGACTTGCGCAGAAGCCGCCGGTGGATTTTCCCTTATTCTGGGCAAAGTCCACCCATCTCTCCTCATAGGCCGTCTGAACCATCTTCACATAGTCCTCCCCCAGAATGGCCAGCCCCTTTTCAATATATTCTCTGGAAGCTTCAATGGTGACCTTGGGCGTGTATGTCGGATCCACGGGCAGCTTCAGATCGGCAAAGGTCATCTTATCCAGGCCGTGCACCTTTTGGATCAGCCCTGCATACTTACGCATATAGGGAGCCAGCTTCTCCATAATCAGATCAATCTGCCGGTCGTAAAGCTCCCTCTCCACCTTCTGGGAAAAAAGCAGATAATCAAATACGGACTTGTGCCCCCTCAGCCCGGCCAGAACCTTCTCCGTCTGCACCTTGGCATTATAGGCCGCGGCGGTCACGTTCTCATACTCTTTGATCTTCCGGGAAAAGGCCTCAAAGGCGCCCCGGCGAACCGCCGTGTCCTGCTCATACTCATAGTCGTCCTCAAAGAGGGTGTAGCCCAGCGGGTATTCCTTCTCCCCCACCCGGAAGGGCTCAAACCGGATATCCGCCAGCTTGGTGATATTATAGATTTCGTAGGGTGTACTGTAGATCGTCTGCCCCAGGGCGGAAACCACGCGCTCTGCCTCCGGATGCAGCCTGTGCGGCCTGTCCCGCAGAATGTCCTGCAGAAAATACTGGTTCCCGCTGCCGAGGGCGGCCGCCTGCCGGATGATCTCCTCGTCCTGCTCCATAATCTCGCTGCTGACAAAGCTCAGACTGCTCTGAATCTCGGAGATCAGACGCCCGATCCTGCCGCTTTGCTCCTGATTATCGTTGTCATAATAATCCACGGACATGGCCAGCTCGGAATAAATACCGGTCAGTGTCATCAGCTCGTACACTCTTCTATATTCCGTCAGACATTCCTGAATGGTTTCCGGCGTGTTCAGCCTTCCCTTGTAGGTTTCTGCCATATGCTCCGCCAGCCGTTTCATCTCGTCCGCGTCCCGCAGCATGTCCTCCCTGGTCTCGTACAGGTTGGCCAGATTCCAGGTCAGCTCCTCCGGGACGTCTTTTCTGTCTTTTAGTTCTTCAGCCATATTATCCTCCATGCTGCCGCTTCTCAATGCTCATATTCACAATTTTCACAGGATTTCCAGCGTGATCCGCAGGCTGCGGTACTCCTCTTTCAGATCCAGCTCTTCCGTCAGATCCAGCACCGGCTCCCCCTCCGCGTCAAAGTGTACTCTTCTGATCCCGCTGCTGCGCACACCCTCCGTTCCCGGCCTGGCATGATAGGTATTCCAAATCGTCCCGTCCTCATCCGTCACATAGGCGTTGTGGCCGGTGCCGAACTCTCCCTCCACGCTCCGGGAGGTCAGTATGGGATAATTCTTCTTTTTCCAGTTCTCCGGGGTCAGCAAATCCTTTCCCTTCTCTATGGTAAGAAGTCCTACCACATACGAGGTATCCACGGCTGCGCTGGAGAACGTCAGGTACAGTCTCTCCTCCGTGGGCAGCGCAAAAGGCCCCTCATCCACAAAGGTATGATTGTTTGCCCAGCCGTATTCCGGCTTGGATAAAACCACCGGATCGGTGAGCAGCCGCCAGGGCTCTTTCGGATCCAGCTTAGCAATATAGAGCCATGCCCCCAGATCCTTCGGCAAAAACTGTCTCTGGGACCAGACCGCATAATAATCCCCCTGCCATGCAAAGCAGGTCATATCCAGCGTGATTTCCTTTCCGGCCTCACAGATATCGCTGCCGTCCCGCCTCACCACCCGCTTGGGCGGAAGCCAGTCCTCCCGGCAGGCAGGATTTCCGCCTTCCCGCAGCGCCATCACATGACTTTCCTCACAAAAGAATTCCCCGGGTGTGGCGGCGTGGAAAATGTAAAGCCTCCCCTCCACCTCATGGAACTCCGGTGCCCAGAGCAGACCGCCGATGCCCGGATAGGTATCGGAATCCAGAATCAGCTTTTCCTCCGCATTCACCAGCCCCGGAATCGTATCCGCCTCCCGGATATACAGGGTATGATTGTTATCGGCATCGTTGGTTGCAATAAAATAATACTTGTCGTTCCATTTCCCGATACAGGGATCCGCACGATTGTATGCCACGGGAAAGGCAAAGTGCTCCTGGCGTATCCTCCCCGTGATCTCCCAAGTTCCCTTCCGGTCAAAATCCACCCGGGAAAGATCCCAGTCCACGCGCTTTTTCGCGCTGCTGCCGTCACTGTATCGGGCCGTTGCAAAGTATTGCTCCAGCTGCCCGGGCCCGGACACCCAGATCCGCTCCGGAAACTCCACTCCCGTGTTTACGGGTGTCAGCAGCTTTCTGCGCAGCCTGGCCGCCGTCTCCTCCGGTATCTCAATCACACTGCAGGGCTCTGCGCCCTCGATGCCCGTTTCCTTTGGCATATGTATCATTTCCGCAAAGGGTTCCAGCGCTTTCCCCAAAAGCGTCTCCCCTGTCTGCCCGTAAGCTCCGCCGGCGTCCTGGAAGAGATCGCCGCAGCCCGCTGGCTCACACAGCAGTACTCTGTCCTCCGGATTCCGGATCTCACCCGTAAAGCATTCTCCCGTCCTGTCCTTCCACCACAGCCGGATCGCATTCTGTTCCGGCAGGAAGACGCAGGCCACCTGCTCCAGGTACTCCTCTCCCAGTTTCAAAAGCCCTTCTTCCCGATAATCCGTCAGGTTCTCAGAAGTAAAGAGCAGTACACAGCCCTTGCTCTCCTCATCCTCCTCCCCGTCCCCTCCCGTACGAACCGCCGCCACCGCGTAACGCCCGCCGGGAAGAGCGAACAGCCAGGGAGCCTTCAGACTCTTCGGGTTCAGGGAACCGTCTTCCTGTTGTGTCGCCTTTGCAAACAGAACACCGCTGTTATGATTCAGCGCATCATAATCCGCCCCATCTCTGCTAAGGGCAAGATGCATACTGCAGGCCAGCCTGGGATCGTAGTGGACGCTGTCAATCGGCTGCCTTGTATAGCTTAATAAATATGCCATTCTGCCTTCTCCTTTTTCTGGAATTATTTCAAAGCTATTATATCCGGTTTTTCCCTTCTCCACAACCTGTCATTTTACCCATTTTTCCGCTGAAATTTTGTTCAAGATAGAAATTTTTCCGAAAAAAAAGCGTGGCAAAATACACCGGGAACCAAAAATACTTTCCCGCTTGCATTTCGCCGCGCAATGTGCTATATTAGAAACATTCTATTATTTACGGTCTTTCTTTCTGAAATGTCTTTCAAATCATGTCGATTGTCTTCCGCCAGTTATCGTTATCCAGATTCTTCTGCCTGGCATACTCCTCTATAATCTCATTCATCCGTTCCAGGGTTTGAACCATTTCCTGTCTTTTCCTTTCCAGCGCCTGCTCTTCCAGTTTCGCAATCGTTTCCTCATCATTCAGGATGTAAGCCGACGGCATAAGCAACAGCTTGGCATGCGGCAAGGACTCAAGGGTTCTATATGTACTGTCCGCTATCACCGCAGCAATTCTTTTTTTAATTCTCACCAGAATCCACTTAATCTTTTTCATCGCTTTCCGCACCTTTCGAATTTATAGTTTGTACTTGTTTAATGATTGTATCACACTATTTTATCATATTTGCGTCCATTTTGGCAACTTTTTCCAAAAATTTTCAATAACATTTTTTTTATGGAACGTATAAATCAGAGAGCCAATAATATAGTTGGCTCAAACATTCGAAAAATCAGACTGGCTCAAAAGCTTCGAAATGTTGATATCGTGGCAAAGCTGCAGCTGCATGGTGTGGAAATCACTTCCAGTACCTTCAGCAAGGTCGAAAAGGGGACGAACAATCCCAGCGTCGATCTGTTGTGTGCCTTGACCGATATTTTACATTGTGATTTTAATGCCCTTTTCCGGCAATGACCTGCAGCCCTCTGATTACGTTCCATTCTGTCTCTTCACTTGGAAAGTTCCGATTCATTCCGCATCCTGGAAGCAATCTTGTGTATCCTGCGATCTTGTATGACTCTGCCGCAAACCTCCCGGCCCACATCCAAATAAATCAATGTTTTCCCGCGGTGCCCAGAATCCGGTTCACCGCTGCTTCGGCATGTACGGGCAGATTTCCGGGCGTCTGGGCAGAATCTCCGGTTTCCGGTTCTCCCACACCCTCGTAAAAGGCGCGCAGGGCATATCTGGCCAACAGCCCCGAGACCCGTCCCCTCTCAATGGAATCCTCGGTTCCCAGCACAATGACCGCCAGATCATGTTCCGAAACTCCGTCATCCACCCTCAGAGACGTGACCAGACAGGCTCCGGCCTTGTTGGTGGTCCCGGTCTTCAGGCCGGTAACTCCCGGCAGATTATACAGAAGCGGATTGGTATTGCGCACCTCCTCTTCCAAAGTGCTGAGGGTAGCCGACTTCAGAGAGGTGATGTCCGTGATCTGAGGATAGACCTTCAGAAGGTAGGATACCAGCCGGAACATGTCCCGGGCGCTCATGCGGTTCTGGCGCTTTGCGGGAACCGGCTCCTCCGTGTAGGCAGGCAGACCGTGGCTGTTGAAGAAAATCGCCTGGGAAAGCCCCAGCTCCTGCGCCTTCTGATTCATTCGCTCCACAAAGGCTTCCTCCGAGCCGGCCACCGCTTCGGCCAGACACAGCGCACATTCGTTGCTGGAGGGCAGGAGCGCCCCCAGAAGAAGCTCCCGCACAGGAATCTGCTGCCCCGCCTCCAGGTCGATGACCCCGTCGTCCGAGGCTGAGAGCAGTTCCGCCGCCTGGGAGACGGCCACCAGCCCGTCAGAGGAAAGCTGCCCTGCCGAAAGGGCATCCATGGTCAGCAGGCAGGTCATAAGCTTGGAAGTACTGGCGATGGGATAGGCCCTGTCCGACTGGAACTGATAAAAGATCTCCCCGGTGGTGACATCTCCCACCAGCACTCCGTTGACTCCATAAAAGTATCCCGACTGCTCCAGGACATCGGGAGAAATGCAGAAGGGCTCCCTGGTATTGATCTGCAAAACCCCGGTCTCCGGAACCTCAAGATCCACATCCAGAATCATGGCAAGATCCGCGGCCATCATAAAACAATCATAATGACCGGAGGGCAGTTTCATAATCAGGGTATAATAATATGCTTTTTGTCCGTTTACCCTGCACTCGTTCCGCCGCAGGGAGATATCCGGATTTTCGGTATCCTCCCAGAGGGTATTTTCCACTCCCACCGGGGAATAAGCGTCTCCCGGGTTCAGGGACACCGTGCTTTTCGTGATCTCCAGCGAAAAGGGTTTTTCCGTGTCCTTCAGAACCATTGCCATGTCCCGCAGCGACAGGTAGGTGTTGTGATCATAGCTGTAATCCAGGGTTTTTACCGTGCGCGCGGCTCCGGTATCCGTCTGTACCCGGCAGGTTCCGGGAATCTCAAAGCTGGCGTCAGCCCTGACGGGCAGGATAAAACAGATCAGCAATACAGACAGAACAAAAGAAGTTGTTTTCTGCAGAATCGTTTTCATTGGATCTCCCTTCGGATCTTGAGACATTTACCTGACTTGAGGTTGCTTTAAGGTATAGACCACCGGATAACGGTCCAAAACCTTCTTTGAATCGCCGGAGCCGGTTTCCTCCAGCAGGATCAGGCTGGCGTCTTTCCGGATATAGCGTTCCGACCTTACCGCGCCGGCTCCGCCAGTCTCAAACTGTCTGGTCAAAATACCTTCCGCCGCTTCATAGACGCCGCTTCCGTCATACCCGGCCTGCAGCTCCTCCAGAGACGGAAGCAGGGCCGGTCCGCAGGTCATCAGGTAGGAGACGGTAGACATGCCGAAGGTCTCAATCACAAGAGCCTCCACAGCCTCCCCGTCCGTGCCTTCCGCGTAACCCGCCATGCGAAGCCTTTCTGCCAGAAGCCCCCGGAAGGCTTCGGCAAACCCTTCATAGGCGGCCTGCCTGCAGGCGTCGTAGCTTTCCGGCAGGACATTACACTGAAAGGTTCCCTCCCCCCGGGCTGTCTGTTCCAGGGTCAGATCAATCTGAACGATCAGCTCCTGCATACAGGATTCCACATCCTCCAGGGTAACCTTCACGGCTTCCATGTCCTGCAGCCATCCAAGCGCCGTGACGGCAGCCTGCTCTGTCATATGCAGCTCCCCTGTCCACTCCCCGGAAAGCCTTCTGTCATCTGCCGCAAAAAAGTGAAGATACGCCAAAAGGGCGGTAGAAGCACCCAGCGTCAGAATCAGAATGGTAACTATGACATTTTTCCTGATTTTTCTCATGTCTGTCTATCCCCCGACTCATTTTGTTTCCTTTTCCTTCTCCCGATGGAAATATTTATCCAGTTCCTTCCTGCACTCCTCCGACATTCCCTTCTTTACGGGAAGCACTGCCGCGTTTGCCACATCCCGGATGATCCGAACCGCGAACTCCACATTTTTGCGCATCTGCTTCTCGCTGAGGGTGGGAAGCAGGTCATGAACGGTGTGTATCTCCGCCGTGGCTGTCCCCCTGCTCAGTCCAAGCGCCGGAATGTCATTGTCGCAGAAGGGCGCGGAATCACTGGAGTGAACCTGTGTCTTTATTTCCGCGGAATAACCTGTGAGCCTGCAATACTGCTCCGCAAATGTCTGCAGCTCCTTCTCTCCGGTGACAATGATCCGGTTCGCCCCCAGAGCCGTACCACACATGTCAAAGTTGAAACAAAACCCGATCTCGTCAAGCAGCTCCTTCTGCTGCTCCACATACGCCTTTGACCCCAGCAGCCCAAGCTCCTCACTGCCGCACCAGAGAAACCGCAGCGTTCTCCCGGCAGGATTCGCCGCAAAGTGGCCAAAAATTGCCAGAAGCGCCGCCGCACCCGTGGCATTGTCCCAGGAACCGGTTCCCACAGGGACGGAATCATAGTGCGCGGTAAGCACAATGCTCTCCTCTTTCCCGCAGGTGCCCTGAATCACGGCAGACACGTTCCGGCTCTCCCGTTCCACATCCTCCTGCTCCAGCGTAAGCCGCACCGTCCTTACGTCCTGCTGAATCAGCAGGAGCGCGTCCGCCGCCGCAATGGTGAATCCCGGGATCAATCCGTTTCTGGTAAAATGCTCCTGCAGCCTCTTGGGATACAGAGACACCTCCCTCTCCCCCAGATAATACTTGCCCTGCATGACCAGAAACGCCGACGCCCCATGCTTCACAAGCCGTCTGTAAACATCCTCGTCCACAAGCCTGTTCAGCAGCACAGCCTTGCCCTCCAGGTTCCCGGCTGCGGCAAAATCAATCTCAGAAGCATCATCCAGATAGACCAGCCCGCACTCTCTGTCAATAGTTCCCGAACGCAGATAGGGCACGCAGGCAATCTCCCTTCCCGCCGCCTGCACGGAGCACTTCCTCACCTTTGCGTCCGGAATCCGGAAGGGCATATATTCTCCCCTGATGTCCTCCCGCCCCGCTTCCTCTGCCATCCTGTTGATTTCCCCCAGGATCAGTTCCGCCGCCTTCTTTTCTTCCTCGCTACCGCCCACCCGGACGAAGCTTAATTCGTTCACAAAATTCATCAGCTCTTTCATGTTTTCGCTCTCTCCTATCATCTGCATGTCCCTGCCAGACATACTATGTAATACTTTCCTGTCCTAAAACTGCTCCTTTGTGAAAACCGGCAAAAAATGCTTATGCAAAAATCAACGGTTCCCGGTTCCCTTGTCCGACAAAAGGGCAATCTCGTACTCCTTTATCTCATGCCCGAGCAACTGCATGATCTGCAGCTCGTCCTCCGCGTCCAGGACGGCGTTGTGCGTCTCCCTGTAGCCCCTGTTCCTGCTGAGCATTTTCAGGACATCCTCCACGCCATAACCCTGCTTGAGCCTTCCGGTCTTATAACAATCCGCAGAGGCCGGAATCGCCCTGTTGTACTGGCGATATGCCGCCAGACGCATAATGTCATACCATTCATATCCGGAATATTCCGGCAGATGATTTTTGTCAAAGGAGGCGTTATACGCGAAAAGCATGCGCACATGATAAGTATCCAGCCATCTCCTGATTTCCCCTAACGCCTGCTTTCTGTCCGCAATGCGAACTCCTTTTTCATTGATTCTCAGCTCTTCCGAAAACATTCCGCCCACCCGGTATTCCGGGTCAATTATGTAATAGACCGAATCGATTTTCTTCCTGGTCTTCAGGTCAGCGACCACCACGCCGATAGACATCACCGCGTCATTCCAGTTTGTCTCAGTGTCAACTACCGCGAATGTATCCCCGATCTCCTCCTTCCCGGGCCCGTCCGAGCCGAATCGCTTCTGTTCCTTTGGAAGTTCTGCCGCGCAAGGTGTACTCATTGTGTATCTCCTCTGTCTTGTCTTTGGATTCTCGCGTAAATCTGTCTGCTCTTAGTATAGCTAAATATAATAAGCATTACAACACAAAAAGGGCGGAATTTATTCCGCCCTGTCTTGTCATTATAAAATATAATCGGTGATACAATCGTACCAATGAACATAGGTTGTGCCGTTTACGGTAAGCCTGTCGTTTTCCGGCAGCTGTTCACTCCATTTTTTCAGATAACGCTGGATCGCCCAATCATCCCGATTGAACCTGCGCCACAGAATCGTCTTTCCGTCTTTGTCCAGAAACTGCTCGGAAACCACGCCGCAATTATAGGTTTCAATATCCATCACGCACACCGTGTCAAAGCTCCTGCCGCCAATCGTAACAGTATATCTGCCAACGATATCCAGAAGAAAATCCTGATTGGCACTTGTAACAGATGTTCCCACTCTCTGAATGAGGCCTTTGGCCGCCAGATTGGTTTCGTTGCCGCAATTATCCTCTCCGAAGCCCCAGTTAGGCATAAATTCATCCCCGTCAAGGAAAGTAATATAATTCCGAATGTCGCCATCGTTTCTGAGCGCTGCCAGAAAGCGGCAATGGGTATCTGTAAGCTGGGCAACAAAGGTGCGGTTGATCACTTCGTTTTTATCCGAGTAGGATGCTTCCCTTGCCGTAAGCTCTACCCCTTCGATGCCGTGAACCCTGGCTTTTCCGGTAACCTGCATATCATATACATGGCTGCATTTACGCGAAGGAATATCATACATCCCCCAGGACATTTTTTCACCGATTCTGGGAACCAGGAACCATCCCATAAGTTCTTCCCACTTAACGGAAAAAGGGGCTTCGGCGCTTGCTTCAATCTTGTATTCGGGAATCAATTCGGGTAACTTTTTCACTTTGTTTTCTCCTTTCAATACCCGGGAGTAATATGGATATTTGTTTTTGAAATTCTGTTTTGCCGTATGCAGCCTGCTCTTTACCGTCCCCACAGGAATATCCAGCTGTTTTGCAATTTCAGCCTGGGGCAGTTCTTTCCAAAAATAAAGATACAGAATTTGCCTGTCTTTATCACCGAGTAAGTCCAAAGTTTCTCTTACTGCAGTGACCACGGAAGCACCGTATCTGCTGTCTGCCAGTTCCCTTTCCGTTATCTCCTCAATGGGGATTTCACACTGCGCCGCTTTCTTTCTGAAATAGTCATTACATTTATTTCTGGCAATGCTGATAATCCACGCTTTGAAGGAATCTCTGTTTTTTAATTGAAGGAATTTCCGGCAGGCAGCATGGTAAACTTCCTGCAGCACATCGTCCGCATCCGCTTTCGAGCTCATGCGAAATCGCACAAACCGCTCCACAGATACCCGCTCTGCTTCCAGCAGCTTTTCAAATTCATCCACATCCTCACCTCTTTGATCTGTCAGTGATGAAAACCGGTTTCACTTATATAGACGGGCGCCTGTATGAAAAGGTTCATTCCAGAAAAAATTTCCTCCCTGTTTCAAAATGACCGTGGTTTTTTCCTGCCAAGGATAAAAAGCATCACCAGCAAAATCACCGGAAATACAAGCCCCACTCCCATACCTGCGCGGATATTATCTCCTGTGTATTGCGTGATGCGGCCCACAATGCCCGGTCCGATGCTGCCGCCCAGATCCCCTGCCATGGCCAGAAGCGCAAACATGGCAGTCCCGCCCGCAGGAAACCTTTCCGAGGAAATGCTGATTGTGCCGGGCCACATGATTCCCACGGAAAAGCCGCACATGATACAGCCCACCAAGCCCGCCAATGGATTTGCGGACAGGGATGTCAGCAGATAACATACCACACATAAGACACCGGAACCCGTCATAAATTTCATCAAGTCCATTCTGTCACCGTATTTTCCAAAAATCATGCGGCTGATCCCCATTGTCACCGCAAACATACAGGGGCCCGCCAGATCTCCTGCCGTTTTCGACAGGCCCAATGCCGCTTCCGCATAAGCCGACGCCCATTGCGCCATGGCAAGCTCTGACGCACCGGAGCAGACCATCAGACAGACTGCGAGCCAGAACAGGGGTTTCCGAAACAGTTCCCGAATCCCCATTCCTCCCCCTTCCTCCACTAAATATTTAATGGGGCATGTGGCAAAATAATAGATATTCACCGCCGGAATCAAAGCCCATAACACAGCCAGCCACCTCCAGCTGTCCATTCCAAACAGCAGGAAAAACAGGGTTGAGATCAGGATCGTCCCCACTGCTCCCCAGCAATAGAAGGAATGGAGCAGGCTCATTGTGGCTTCTTTATTTTCAAAGGGACATGCCTCCATAACAGGGCTGCCCAGCACTTCAATCAGTCCGCTTCCAACCGCGTAAATAATCACACTGCAGACTATCCCCATAAACGGATTGGGTAAAATATCCGGCAGAAATGCCAGTCCAATCAGACCAGCAGCAGAGCACACCTCGGCTGCTACAATGCAGACACGGTATCCGATCCTGTCCACAAATTTCGCACAGAACAGATCCACCAGAAGCTGCGTAAAGAAAAAGCAGGTGGATATCCATGCGATATTTCCAAGAGAAATCTGATAATCATGATGAAATTTTAAAAACAGCAGCGGTGCAAAATTCGCTGTGATTGCTTGTGTGATAAATCCCAGGTAGCAGGCTTTTTTCGTTTTTCCATAGTCCGGCATGGTAATTTCGTTTCCTTTCCTTTTCCCGTTTTGATTTTTTCCGTTTTCTGTTTGAAACTCCATTACCGGATTATATAACATGAAAATCGTGTTTTCATTGATTTATATCCGATTTTTATTGTACAATATCTTAAAACTTCTTTTAGGGGATGATTTAATGATGAATTTTGATGCCAACTATAGCAGAATTACTACAGATGAAAATTTGATGGAAACGATCCAGCATGGCAGCAGCAGTTATCCGTTTCATTTCTATTATGAAAATCTGGCACTGTTTGATTTTAACTGTATTGAGTGGCACTGGCATACCGAACTGGAATTTGTTTATCTTGAATCAGGAACCGTTACCTTCTGGGTCGGTGAAAAACAGTTTGCATTATCAGCGGGCAGCGGCATTTTCATCAACTCCAGAATCCTCCACCGCTTTTATTCTCCCGCCGACGCCATTATTCCGAATTTTGTATGTATGCCGTCTTTCATCGCCCCACAGGACAGCTTTCTCTATCAGAAATATGTCCTGCCTGTGATATCTTCTTCTCTGGCTTTTCAGATTTTCCAGGCAGAAACCGACTGGCAGGCGGAGGCTTTGGCCGTTATAAAGCAGATCATAGCCGTACAGAACCGCGCCTCCTCCAGGGAACTGGCTACCGCCTCCCTCCTGCAAAAACTCTGGCTGGAGCTTTATGAAAATGCAGATTTTTCACAAACACAATGCAGTACGGAGAATTCGGCTTCTTCTCAGGCACGATTACAGCTAATGATGCAGTATATTCACCAGAATTATCCACAGGATATTTTACTGGACGACATTGCCGGTTGCGCAGGGGTCAGCAAAAGCACCGCATTAAATCTTTTTCACAGATTTTTACACCTTACGCCGATCCATTACCTGATCAGCTACCGCTTAAATGAAGCCGCGCTGCTACTTTCCAAAACCGAGAAAAAAATCGTCACTGTTTCTACTGAAACAGGATTTCATAATGTGGACTATTTTTGCAGGTTATTTAAAAAGCACTATCATTTAACACCCACCGAATACCGGAAAAAGAAAGCTTAACCTTGACAGATCCAATGTTAAGCATAAAGCACCCCAGGCGACCCTTGAATTCGGATACCGCGTCTCCCCGCAGGGGTTCCAGCATAAGATTTAATCTGGCCTGATAGTCTGCCTTCTGTTGCAAAAGTTCCTGTATCTCTGAAAAATTGGCTGCCATTGTTTTACTCCAGCAGACTGTCATTGGCACAAAATGCACCCCAATCCGGGCATGTCATGTCAAGTAACCGTTGAAACCATGGTTTGTGAAAAGGCTTGAACCCGGAAAACAACAATGATAAAATGAGTATGACGATATATACCGTGATTGTTGACGCAGCATTTTAAATGACAACCTTGCATAAGGAAACCCTTATGGAAATCTTCATGGTGATGAAATGAACCTGTTATTTTTGTGCAGCCAGAATAAACGGCGCAGCCTGACTGCGGAAAAGCTCTTCGACGGCTATCACGGGCACAGGGCCCGCTCCGCAGGAACCGAACAGAACGCCCGAATCAAAGTCACTCCCGGGCTGCTGGGATGGGCTGATCTGATCTTCTGTATGGAAAAAAAGCATCTGCGGAGGATAACGGAGAAATATGCCGACATTATCTCCGGCAAAAAAGTGATCTGCCTCTATATCCATGACGACTACGGATTCATGGACCCGGAATTGCAGGAACTACTGAAAAGCCAAGTCAGTGAGTACCTTCCCTGAAGACGGCAGTTCCTGAAGATCTACTGATACATGATACAGTACGGCGCCTCTTTTTCCAGTCCATCGTTGGGGAATACGACTGGTCCTGCCGGGAAATACTGGATGAGCTGTGAAATCCTGCAGCTCGACGGGAGAATCATCTTCCTGGCGGCAGATCCCGGCTCTCCTGCAAAGGGCACTGGCACGAGGCTGATCAATTCAAATTTCCTTATGAGTAATTTTCCGCATACCTGAACCACAAAATTCATGAGGGATTGTCTTAAATCCTCTTTTCTCATAAAATGTTTCTTTTCCTTTTTCTGCAATCAACTGTATACTGGAACGTCCTCCGCCTGGTGTTTCCCGTTCTACATATTCATTTATCATATCAATTATTCTACTCCCGATACCCATTTTCTGACAGGCAGGCTGTACCACAACATCAACTATCATGTAATACATTCCGTCACCAATCAATCTCCCCATTCCCACAGCTTGATTATCTTTCAATGCAACCACTGTATATACACTATTGTTGAGTGATTTCTCTGCCTGCACTTTTGAAAAATTCAGCCACCCCACACTTTCTCTAAGCCTGCAATAATCTTCGTAGCCCAAGATATTTTCTTTATACTCCATATAAAAATGTATCCTCCATTTCTTCAAATTATCCGGTTGAAATCATGCCGCAATCACATTTCTATTTCTATCAAATTTCCATGAAATTTCTTTCCCTCTATGCTTTACCCTGTTCTGTTATCATGCTTTCTGCGCTGTGCCAGTGGTTTGCGAAAATAAAAAGGATGAAAAAAATACTCCACACATCTTATACAACCCACATAAATCCATACATTATTACACATATAAATACACTGATTATGACTACTATATTTGTTTTATAGTTTGTATTCGCAGGATTCCATTTTTTTATTTTGTGATTCTCAACTAAAAATCCTATTGTTGCACACATTATGCCCAAAATCAGCAATCCACATATTTTCATTGCAGCCAGTGTATTATTCTCAATTCCTCTCACTTCGAAAACGATACCCGTCATTCCTATTCCAACACATAATATCAGGGTATAGATTACAGTTACTGGAATACTGCGTTTGGCGCGTTTCCTGTCATCTTCCCTGCGATAAATTTTATCTGTCATTTTGTAGTTGCTCATTTCTATGCTGGTGATAAAGTTCAGTATATATACAACAATCAGAATGCCATTGAACCATTGCATTTTCAAATTTAATCCATTTATCACACTGAGCAGAAAAATAGATACAGTAGACAAGATTCCAATATGCAAATCAATCTGTGCCAGCAGTTTCTTCACTTCGCAAATATTATACTCTATTTTATCATCAAACCCCGCAATCCCATTAAAAAAATCATTTTTTATTGCATTGGAAAAATAAGCATGCAGGAATAGTTGTATTGGAATGCATACAATAAACATACATATAAATATCCCAATACTAAAAATATCCGTTAATACACTGTGAATTATATATGCCAATATACATAACACAGATATTCCTATAAATACCCATGGCATTTTTCCTATTGACACTTCCCCTTGCGTTGATGATTTTTCCCTGTCCCCATTCCCCAACAATGTATCAACATCAACTTCAAATAATTGCGCTAACTTGATTAGATTGTCAGAACTTGGTCTGGAAGTATTAGCTTCCCATTTGGTTACAGCTTGACGGCTGACCTCTAAATATTCAGAAACTTTTTCCTGTGACAATCCTTTCTTTTTACGATAGTTCATAAGATTTTCAGCTAATTGATTTTCATTCATATTACAAACCTCCGTCTGATTTTGATAGCAATACTATACCGATTTATCCTGTTGCACTCTACCAACTATATGGCAACTATTTGTTGCAACTGCTGCTTTTTTTGCTATTCGTCTGATTTTGGGGTTTATAAAATTTCACTTTCTGATTATATCACAGTTTTCGTAGGATTGGATGCACACAAGGGAAATTTTTTCTTTCTCTTTGCTGCTATTCGATTGAGAATTTTTATATGTAGAACAAAGCATATTTCTCAGCTTATCCTGTTGCTGCTTGTCAAGGACGTATTCATCATTTTTCATCACTTTTTCTCGGTCTGCCCTGTTTCCCATGCTCTAAGTCGTGGAGAATGACACGCTTTAGCTTATCCTTTACGCTTTGGGTACTCGTATCAGAAAAATGTACCTCGACTAAGTAGGTTGTCTTATCAATTTTCTTTTGCAAACAGGGCGTTAATCGCCCTGTGGTGTTGGTCTGAATGTTGTCGCTCATGTTCCTCCTTGTTGGGCAATGCGTGCAAGCACGCGTAAAAAAGACGCATGGTTTACAATTTACTGTTCCATGCGCCTTTACGCTGTTTTGTTGATATTAAATTGTTTTGCTGATTACGCTAACTGCATAATCTCAGCTTCAAGTTCCTTTAATTCTTCCATTGATAATGCAGGAACATAACGTGCAATCTTCTCAAGAGAAAGTTCTCCATCTTTAATCATTCTTTCGGCTGTTTCTTTCGCCTCTCTATGAGTAGCATTGTCATCAATATCTTTTGCATATGCTTCCAAAATCTGCTCATCATCAAACAATGTCATCATAATGTCCACAACCTCCTGTTCTTTATTTTCGAGATAGTCTTTCAACACGTTTCTATCTTTACAAATACGGATTGTTTCTGTTACCGCTTTCTTTGTCTGCCCATATTTCTTTCTCTGCTCATTATACACTTTACAGAAAATAATATACTGCCCGATAATGCTGCTCTCGTCCTCTTGATACAGTACCTTGACCGTAAAAATCACATATAGTTCGGGTTTTGGTATATCTACTTTTTTAGAACCATACAAGTTTTGTTTTGTACGTTTGAAAAAGTCGTGATATGTCTGTATCAGATACATCAGTGCGCGTATTATGATGTTCAATGTCCATGTTGACTGGCTCTCAACCATAATGACTAATCTGCCGCCTACCGAAAATCCAAGGT
>CAJUJU010000044.1 GCA_910586835.1 uncultured Acetatifactor sp. | reverse complement strand
TAACTATAAATTCCTTGATTTTTTAAGGAAAATCACTTGACAATATAGGGAGGAGAAATGGGTCTATTCAGCAATTTTATGAAGAGTTTGCGCGGGAAGTTGGGCGGGTACTTTGGGTTCCAGAGCAGGAGCGCACCCTTTGACAGGGAGGCGTGGTATCATGACACATTCCGCGCCACGGTAGATGCCATCGCGTCTCATGGGGCGAAAGGAAGGTTTCAGGCGGTGGTTCTGAATGAGGATGGTCGGATAAAAAAAGTGCTGAGAAATGATAAGATGGCAAGGTTACTGAATGAGAAGCCAAACGAGATTATGACTGGTACGGAATTCAAGTACAGGATGATTGCGAACCTGGAGACAAAGACAACAGCAGTAGCTTATATTGCTTGGGACGGAAGTGTACCGCGAGCAGTATACCCCGTAGATTATACTTCCTATGAGTTCAAGAAAGTGATAGGAGGGGGATATGCCATAGAATTCATTGACTACGAGGGAGAAACCAGGGCTCTTCCGCTGGAGTGTTGCATTATTATGCGGAAGTTTTATAATGATCGTCTGGCTTCCGGTGATGGCAATCAACCAATCTATAAAGTACTTGATATGTCAAAGGCATCTGACGACGGTTTTGTGGAGTCATTGAACGTATCGAACAAGGTGAGAGGGCTGGTGAAGCAAAAAAGGGCAATGCTGGATCCGGAGGATGTCAAAAAAAGCCAGGATGCTTTTGCGGAGCGGATGAAAAAGGCGGCACAAGAAGGCGGTATTGTGGCGGTGGATTCCATGGAGGATTTCATGCCGTTAGGTATTACACCAAATGCAGCCAACGCAGCTCAAATGCGGGAGATTAATAACCGCATTTATACTTACCTGCGGACTTCAGAGAGAATTGTACAGAATACCTATTCGGAGCAGGAAGGTATGTCATGGATGGAGGGAAAAATAGAACCCATTTGGAACATGTTTGCGGAGGCGGTGTCTGCAGTTTATTTCACAAAGCATGAGGTAGAGTGCGGAAATAAAATAATCATGACACACCCTATTGTAACGGGGATGTCTGTTAACTCTATTGTACAGATTTTGAATGTGACCAAAGAGACGGGAGAGCTGACGAAGAACGAGAGACGGGAACTGTTAGGATATTCTCCTGTGGAAGATGGGGATACGAGCCAGATATCTCTTAATTTTGTGGAATCAGATAATCAGAACAATTATCAGAACGGAGGAGAGGAAAATGAAGGAAAAGAAGACAATGGAGAATCTGCAGAGCCAGCGAAACAAAACGGGTAGAAGAGAGATCACCTTTCAGGTAGAAGCAAGGTCGATTGACCCGGAGTGCGAAGAACAGGAAATGATTGTGGAGGGATATGCGGTTCGGTTCAACTCTCCAACTGTTTTGTTTGAATGTGGAGGCACGGAATACAAGGAACAGATAGATGACAGGGCTTTCCAGGAGACAAAGATGGATGATGTTATCTTTAACTATAACCACGGAGGCAAGGTCATGGCCAGAACCAGAAACAAAACTCTGGAGTTGGAGGTACGGGAGGAGGGGCTTTATATCCGTGCAAAGCTGGATGGCACGGAAGAGGGGAGGCGGCTCTATGAAGAAATCAAAGGCGGCTATGTGGATCGGATGAGTTTCCGGTTTACCATAAGGGAGGAGGCTTACGATAAGGAAAACCACATATGGACGGTTCGGAGGATCAAGCGTCTGTATGATGTTTCTGCCGTAGATATACCCGCCTATGATGATACATCAATTGAAGCCAGAAAGAACTTTATCCTGGAAGCAGAAGCGCAGGAGAAAAGAGAACGTGAGGCGGAGGCCGAATTTCGCAGGCGGAAATTGGTATTAAAAGCAAAGCTGCTGGCAATGTAAGCCAGGGAAAGGAAGAGAAATGGAAAAGAGGTTGAAAGAAATTCAGGAGAGGGCTGCGGCGATCCTGAAAGAGATGGAGGATGAAATCACCGCAGAGCGCATGACCGAGTTGGAGGAGGAGCAGAGAAAGCTGGCAGAGGAGAAGGAACTGATTGAAAGGAAAATGAATGTGCGGGGAAGGCTGCAGAGCATGGCCCCTGAAGAAGGTAAGCCGGCAGCAGGCCCGGGAGAGAGCGACGCAGAGGCCAGAGCAGCCAGAGTCAAGGAGACCGGGAAGCTGGAAATCCAGGTAGCGGAGGTGCGCAAGAGCCTGGGAGTTACTTCCCGTTCCGTTACCATTGCTTCCGGCAATATTACTACGCCTACGGGGACAGGAAATACGATCAGAGATAATACAGGGATGATATCATCCATTGTGGATCAGGTATATTCCCAGGATCTGACCGGGTGTGCGGCCTTTGAGGAGGCTTATATAAAAACAGTGAGTGAGGCATCCGAGCGGGAAGATGGAAAAGCGAATGAGGCGTCTGAACCGACCTTCGGGATTGCCAAGATACAGCCGGTACTTATAAATGTGACTTCCTATGTATCCAGAAATATTCAGAGGGTGAATCCCTTGGCCTATGAGGAGAAGGTAAAGAGCATGGCTATCAAGGCGCTGCGGAAAAAGCTGGGTATGCTGATTGCAAACGGGGACGGAAAGACCTTTTACGGAATCAGGACAGCAGTGAACACGGATGAGGAGCCGATGTACAAAACATATGAGGTAGATAAAACGGCGATCACTGCAGGAACCTTACGGGAGATCACATTCCAGTATGGAGGGAATGACGAACTTGGGTCAAACGCGCGGCTGTTTTTGACGAAGGAGGATCTTGCTGCATTTGGAGCTGTGCGGGGCACCAACGAGAAAAAAGCAATCTATGAGATTACTGCTGATCCTGGAAATGCTAACACGGGAACCATTAAGGACGGCGGAACCATTGTGCCGTATACCTTAATGAGCGGATTAAATTCCCTGTCGAAGGCAGTGCAGGGAGAAACCGCAGTCCAGACCATGCTTTATGGAGACCCGGAGAATTTTGAACTGGGACTGTTCGGCCCCTACAGCGTGGAAGTATCCAAAGATTACAAATTTGCGGAAGGCCTTCTCACGATTATGGGCGAAATCATGGCAGGCGGTAATCTGGTGGTGGGAGATGGCTTCGTGGTTGTCACGCTGAAAGCGAAAGCAGCATAAAAAACCGGAGGAAGAAAAGTTGACAAGAATGGAAAATAATGTTGCCTGTGCTCTGCGGCTTTCGCAAAGGGCGGCGGAAAAACCGGAAATGCTGAATACAATACAGAGAAATATTCAGTCAGCCAGGGCGGAGTTAATCCGCTCGGGCGTTTCAGAGGATGTGGCAAAATCGGAACATCCGTTGGTGGAGGATGCCATTATCACGTTTTGTCTGTACAAGATGGATGACGAAACGAATCAGGAAAGGAACTGGTCTGCATTCCAGTACCAGCAGGAAAATATCAGGAAATCCACTATCCGCTTAGAGGGGGCGGAAGGGAATGAAAAATGATGTCATTGATCTGGTCACTGTGGAAACCTGTCTGGATGAAAGCGGCTTCCGTCAGGAAGGGAAAAGGCATGTACTGGAGGTTATGTCAGAGATTAAGTCCGTCAAATATGATGAATTCTATAAGGCGATGTATTCGGGGGTCAGCGTTCAACTGATAGCAGCCGTGAACATTGAGGATTATGAGGAAGCCATTATAAGGGCGGACGGTAAGGAAATCAGACCGTCCCTGGTAGAATATTATGGAACTGTCTATAGAATCATTCGGGTATGGATGAAAAATAACCGAATAGAGCTGACGCTGCAGGAGGTGGAGTAAATGTCATTTGAAGTTAATTTTCCGGATGATTTTCTGGCGGAATTGCTGGATGCAGACTTTGACAAGATTGCAGCGGAAGCTTTGCAGGATTCGGCACCGGTGATGGAGAAGGCGCTGAAGGAGTCTTGCAGGAGGGCAGTTGAGCATGAGGGAGATTCGGAACTGGTAGAATCCATAAGAGCAGCAAAGCCTAAAAAGTCAAAAAACGGCGCATGGATCCTGAACGTGGGGCCGCGGGGATATTCTAAAACCAAGGTGTATTATAAAACGCTCAAAAGGGGCAGGCACAGTTACCCGGTGTCAAATGCCCTGAAAGCCATATGGAAGGAATATGGTATTTATGGGCAGCAGCCGCCGAGACCGTTTATCACATCGGCGATTAACTCGGTGCGGAATGATGTACTGGAAAAAATTCAGGAGGCCTACAACAGAAGGACAGGCGTGAAATGAATATCAGTGAATTATTATGCGCGGCAGGGAGGGCAATAGGATATCCTGCAGCGCAGGATCTCTATGAGGGAGATTCCGACAGGAGTATTACTTTTACCTATGAAGATGAGAGAACCGTACTCTTTGCTGATAATGAGGAAAGGGAAGTAACGGTATTTCTGATGGTGTCTATGAATACGCCACAGGATTACAACTATCTTGAAGATAAAAAACGGCTGAAAAGTGAGTTGAAAGCAAGAGGGTTCCTGGTAGAGTCAGTGCAAACCTGGCTGGAAGATACCACAAAGGGAGTAAAAAAGACAAGACGAACTGTCTTTACGGTAAATATAACCGGGGCGGTGGAAGAATGAGGAGGAAAAAGGAGTATGGCAAATTTTGGATTGTCAAGGCCTATCATTGCGAGATTTGATGCGGAAAAAGGCACCTATTCTGACGTAATGAAGTGCGGGAGGGCAGTTAACACCTCTGTGACACCCAATTATAACGAGGCTCATCTGAATGCGGACAACATGCAGGTAGATGAGATTGTTGAGTTCAAAAATGCAACGGTGGAGCTGGGAGTGGATACCATTCCGGTAAAGGCAGGCGAGATAATGCTGGGACACAAAATCGGAGAGGATGGTGCGGAAACCTCCAACACGGAGGATTCTGGAGAATATGTGGGCTACGGGTTTATCACTGCGGAACGAGTAAACGAGAATACTCAATACAGGGCCTGCTTCCTCCCGAAGGTGAAGTTCAGGGAAGGGGCTGAAAGCTACCAGACAAAGGGAGACTCTATACAGTTTTCCACACCAACCCTGTCAGGAGTTGCGTTGGGAAATGATAAGAAGGATTGGAGGGTGAAATCTCCGTATTTAAGAACCGAGAAGGAGTGCGATGACTGGATCATGAGTCAGATGGGGCTTGGTGAAAAGGAACCTGTACCTCCTGCACCGGAAGAAACAGAGGAAGATATCGTGTAACATAATCTGCGCAGGGGCGAAGATAATTCTTCGCCCCTGCGCCTGTATAAGGAGATGCCCATGGAAAAACTGAAAAGAATCCTGATCGGCGGGAAGACATATCCTTTCAGGATTGACTTGAATGTCCTGGAAGAGATCCAGGAGGAGTATGGATCCATCAACCAATTTGAAAGAGACCTTTTGGGACTCCATTTCCGGAAAGACGATGAAGGAAAGCAAGTCTATACTGAGGAAGGGGAACCTGCCATGTTTTGGACGGAACCTTCCATCAGAGCCATAAAAACGGTATTACCTGTTGCGGTCAACGAGGGGCTGGCCATCCAGGCAGACCAGGAGAACAGGGTATTTGAACCAGTAGAGGCGGAATTTATCTTCAGGAGCTGCACCATACCCTATGATCAACTGAGTAGAATGTTGCATGAAGAATTCCGGAGGTGCTTTGAAACAAAAAAATAATTGCCAGGGGAATGAAAGAGCAGGAAAAACCTGTTGATTTCCTCTGGCTGAGATATATGGGCGTGAAGAAGCTGGGGTTTTCTTATAGAACAGTAGGCTGGCAGTATTTCGGCTATTGGATGGATCTGTTTGAAACCTATAAGAAACAATATAATTTTGAGACAAAACGGGGACTGTATAAATTATTCCAGTTGGAGGAGGTCAGTTCTCTTGATATTTTGTAGGGAGGGGAATTATGGCAAAGGGCACCATTGGAGGAAAGATTGTTCTGGAAGGAGACAGGGAATACAGTGCGGCGTTAAAAAGGATCAAGGCGGAAAAGTCGGAACTTCGGTCGGAAATGAAATTGTGCCAGTCGGAATTCAGAAATTATCAAAATTCCATGGATGCACTGTCAAAAAAACATGAGATTCTGACAAGGCAGGTGGCTGCCCAGACGAAAGAGGTAGAGGTTAACAGGCAGGCAATGGAGGCCTCTGAAAAAAAGCAGGAAAAGGTGATAGGCAAGATCAATGACCTGCAAACAGCGCTGGCAAAGGCAGAGAAGGAAATGGGGCAGATGTCGGATAGCTCTGAAGATAATTCAGAGGCCCTGGAAGCGCAGTCAAAATCCATTGACGATCTGAAAGAAAAGCTCAGGCTCGCAGAGGAAAGCTACAATAAAGCAGGGGAAAAGGCAAGGGTTTACCAGACTTCTATGAATAACGCCAACGCAGCGCTCAATGTCATGAAGGAGGAATTGGAGGAGACTGCCAGGCAGATGAGGGAGGCGGAGTTGTCTGGTGACCATTGCGCTACTTCCATAGACAGATACGGAAAAGAAACCGAGGAGGCCACAGAAAAGACGGCCTTGTTTGGGGATATGCTCCGGGCGAACTTGGCATCAGAGGCAATTCTTGCAGGGATAAAGAAACTTGCGGATGGGATCCGGAAGGTAGCGGTATCGGCGGTAGACGTGGGTTCCGAATTTGAGGCTTCCATGTCCCAGGTGGCCGCTACAATGGGGATGACGGCAGATGAGATCAATTCCGGCAGCAGGGAATATGAAAAGTTGTCAGAAGCGGCAAAGGCTTGCGGGAAGACAACAAAGTACTCCGCGTCGGAAGCTGCGGAAGCGCTGAACTATCTTGCCCTTGCGGGATATGATGTAGATAAATCGGTGGAGACGCTTCCCAAGGTGCTGGATCTGGCAGCAGCCGGAGGGCTGGATCTGGCTTATGCTTCTGATCTGGTAACTGATTCCATGGCAGCACTTGGCCTGGAGACAGAAGAACTGGATAAATATATAGACCAGATGGCAAGGACTTCCCAGAAATCGAATACCAGTGTAGCACAACTGGGGGAGGCGACGCTGGTATGTGCTGGCACGGTGACACTGACCGGACAGAAACTGGAGACAATGAATGCAGAGCTGGGTATTCTGGCGAATAATGGAATCAAGGGAGCGGAGGGAGGAACGCATTTAAGAAATATTCTTTTGGCATTGTCTGCTCCTACGGAGAAGGCAGGGAAGGAACTCCGTTCGTTAGGCGTTGATGTGGGAGACGCCAACGGAAACATGCGGGACCTGAATGATATCATGACAGATCTGAATGTTGCAATGGACGGCATGTCCTCAACGGAAAAAACCCAGTTAATAAGCCAGATATTCAACAAAACCGACATTGCCGCAGTGAATGCTCTGTTGAAGGGGACAGGAGAAGAATTCGAAAATTTGTCGAAAGAATTGAAGGATTGCGCAGGTGCCGCAGGTGATATGGCAGTTACCATGAATAATAACCTGAAGGGAAAGGTGACGATTCTGAAGTCATCTTTGGAGGCACTTGGGATTTCTGCATACGAGGTCTTTGATGACAATATGAAGACAGCCGTGGAGGGCGCGACAGACGCGGTTGGGCGGCTGCAGAGATCCATAGAGACAGGAGACCTGGGTGTATCTCTCAATAAGTTGTCGGAATCCCTTGGTGAGTTCTGCAAGGGAGCTATTGAGGTAGGGGAAGATGCACTTCCGGTACTTATCGATGGGCTGACTTGGGTGCTGGATCATTCCGACCTGGTAACGGCGGGGATAACCGGTATTGTTGCTGCAAATATGCAGATGAAGGTGGTAGGCCCTGCCATTGACGCAGTTCAGACTGCATGGCATGCATACAAGGCGGCAAACGAAGGTGCAACTGTATCTCAATGGCTACTTAATGCTGCGATGACTGCAAATCCGGCAGGGCTCCTGTTGGGCGCCATTGCGGGGCTTACGGCTGCAGTGGCAGCTTTTATCCTGATAAATAAGGATAATCTGTCTGGGATTACAGAAACAGAGCAAAAGACAAAGGAGTTGACGGAAACCACCCAGAAGTTGAATGAGGAGTATGCAGCATCAAAGGCGGCCAGGGAGAAAACGCGGACAGGAATGGAACAGGAGAGTTCAGCGGCGAAAAAGCTTGTGGGTGAGCTTTCCGACCTGCAGAAGAAAACAAATCTGACAGTGGAGGATGAGATAAGGCAGAAACAGATCATTGAGGAACTGAATACAGCATATCCGGAATTAAATCTGAAAATTGATGAACAGACAGGTCTTCTCAATATGACAACGGATGCCATTTATGCAAATATTGACGCGTTGTCTGCTCTGGATAAGGCAAACGCCGCCAGGGAAGATATGAAGAGAATTGCGGAGGAGCAGTGGGAGGCGGAGAAGGCCCTGCTTGATCTCCAGGAACAACGTGACGTACAGGCAGTTCAGCTTGCAGAAGCACAGGAACAGCTGAATAGTGCTATGGCGAATATGACCGAATACTCCAGAAATGCAAGTACAGAGCTCATGCCGTATGTTTTCAGCATAGACAGCGCACAGGAGGCATTGGATGCCCTGGATGCACAGATCGCAGAGACAGAGGGGAGTATAACAGGCCTGTCGGAGGAATATCAGTATTGCTATGAATATATTTCGGAAAATGAAGGAATTTACCAGACCGCGGAGGCAACCGGGCAACTTGGAAGCGCAGCCCGTGAGGCAGGGACAGAAGTATCGGGCATGGCCGAAGAGGTTTCCCAGTCATACGGGGAAATGTATGACACAGTGTCAGAGACAGTACAGAACCAAATCAGTTTGTTTGCTGAGTTCAAAGGTCAGATGGAACTCACAAGTAAGGAATTGCTGGATAATATGCAGAGCCAGGTAGACGGGATCACGCAGTGGGCGGACAACATGGAGACGCTTGCGGAGCGTGGCATTGATCAGGGGCTTTTGCAGCATCTGGCGGATCTGGGGCCGGAGGGAGCTGGCTATGTAGCCACTTTTGTTTCCATGACGGACGAAGAATTGCAAAAGGCGAATGAATTATTTGAACAAACTTTGTCTATTCCTGACGAAACGGCAGCAAAAGTGACAGCGGCTTATGAAATGGCAGGAAAGCAGGCAGCCGAGGGGTTCCAAACTGGTATTAAGGACAGTGCTGCGGAGGTTGAGAATGCAGCTGGGGATATGGCACATGGGACGGTTGACATTGCAATGAAGATCCTGGATGAGCATAGTCCGTCAAAAGTGTTTGAGACCATTGGCGCGAACGTGGACTTGGGCATGGCAGCAGGTATCAGAGGAAACCGGCAGCAGGTAATGGATATGGTGATACAGGTATGTTCTTCCGTTCTGCAGACGGGAAGGCAATGCGTAGTTACAAGAGACTGGGAAGTGGTTGGGAAGCGAATACCAGAGGGAATGAAGGTGGGAATAGAGGCGGGGACGGCTTCCGTAGTTGCAGCCATTGAAAGCATGGCAGCGCGTGCAGTAGAAGCGGCGCAAAAAAAGCTGGAGATACATAGCCCATCCAAGAAATTTGAGTGGATGGGCGAAATGTCAGGGGAGGGATACATTGCCGGATGGCAGCAGTCTACCGCAGGGATAGAGGATGTAATAGCAGTTGCATTCCCGGATGCATCCATGCCGGTAAAGCAGCCAAAGCCGAGCACCGGAGCTGTATCGGCAGAAAAAACAGTTTCCGTGCAGCAGGAGATTAATATATATAGTCCAGTGGACGATCCGATTGAAGCGGCAAGACGGTTTCGGGATTCTCAGAGGGAGGCTGCAGAGGCATGGTAACGGACAGAAAAATAATAGCAGGAAACGGGAATACATCGGTAGAATTGACGATGACTCCATACACAGTGCAGGAGATAAAAGGGTTTGACAGGATGGAAGTTCAGAATGTGATGTCTCAGGGCTTTGACCAGGACGGTGCCAGTCTTTTGAATAGCTATGTACTCCCACGGGAAATGGAAATTACAGGACAAATGATTGCGTCGACTACTTATGAGATGCAGATGAATCGGGACAGGATTATGAATGTCTTTAGGCCTAAAAGCGAAATCACCATTACACATTTTTATGGTGGTATCAACAGGTGCATAACAGCAAGGGTGGAAAAGACGCCGAGGTTTGAGTTCACCGAAGTAAACGCAGTGCAGAATTACAGCCTCTCATTGATTGCTGTGGAACCATACTGGAGGGATGAATCGGAAACACTGATAGAAATAGCGAATGTAGTAGGAGACTTTCATTTCCCGCTGACGATTCCGCAGGAAGAAGGCGTGTGTTTTGGGATTAAAAGCAGTGCCCTGATAGCGAATGTACATAATAAGTCCAGTATTAAAGCGGGAATGAGGATCGTGTTTGTGGCGGCTGGTGCATTGTCTAACCCTCAGCTTTTCGATGTGAATAAGCGGAAATTCATCAGGCTGTTATGTGAAATGGAGGCAGGCGAGCAGATTACGGTAATGACCGGCCAGGAGAAGACTATTACCAGAAATCGAAACGGGGTAAAGGAGGATTACATAGGGAAAATAGACCTGGCTGGAGGCGGAAATGCATTTCTTGTGCTGGAACCAGGAGATAATTTGTTTCGGCATGGGGCAGACAAAGGAGAGGATATGCTGGAAACCAGGATTTATTTTTATAACAGATATCCGGGGGTATAAGTATGGAACTATATGTATTGGATAGAGATATCCATATTTTGGGCGTGTTGTCGGTTTATGAGAGTATCATCTGGTCTGAGAAGTTTCACAGTCCTGGTACTTTTAAAATAGTACTTATTTTTACGGAAAAAATGAACCGGATACTGAACAGGGGGAATTTGGTCTATAAGACAGACGAAACTCAACCGGCAATAATTACCAGAAAATATCTGAAACTGAATAAGCTTGGAGAGCAAACAATCACGATACAGGGATATATGGCAAGCCGGTATTTGAATCAGCGTATCATCTGGAAAAAGATGGTCATGGCTGGAACACCGGAGCAGCTTATGAGGCAAATGGTAATGGAGCAGGCTGTCAATCCGGAGGATCTAAACCGGAAAATACCATTAATTGAACTGGGAGAATTCCAGGGATATGACGCGGAACCAATCAGAAAGCAAATAACCTATGATAACCTGCAGGAGGCATTGACGGAATTGTCTAAAACTTTTGGGCTAGGCTATCGGCTCCGTCTGGATTATGAGCGGAAAAAGCTTGTTTTTGAGGTGTACAGAGGAACGGACAGAACCCGGGGGACGGAGAAGCCTTGTATCTTTACCAAGGAATACGGGAATGTGTACACACAGGATTATTACGAGGATAGTTCTAACTGTAGGAATGTGTGTATGGTGGGAGGCCCGGGAGAAGACGAAGAAAGGATATTGATTACAGTAGGACAGGCTTCCGGGATAGACAGATATGAATTTTTTTATAATGCTTCGGGACATTCCGCAAAAGATGTTACAGTTTCGGTATTGGAACAGCAGCTTCGGCAAAAAGGAGAGGAAAAGCTGTCGGCGTATTTTACGGCGACAGCTTTCGAAAGCAAAATCAATCCGGAAAAAGCGATGTTTTTTGCTCTTGGGGACTATGTAACATGCATAGATCAGGATTGGAATGTGATGGTTGACACACAGGTGAAAGAGATACAGAAAGGCTTTTCCAAGACAGAAGAGTCGTGTATTGTTACATTCGGGAATGATGTGCCGACGTTGATTGATCTGATAAAAGCAAAGGAGTAATGATGGCAGAGATAGGTGAAAAGTCTTTTCCGTTTGACAGCAAGGTAATAAACGGAATCCATGACCGGACATTTGTGGCGGAAGATTTTGCCCGGTACTTTCGGGTGTTTATTAGTTCCGGTGTATTTATGAATAAAACAGATAATCTGCAGATTTTTGCGAACGGCGACATGACTGTAACGCTGAAGCCTGGTGGCTTGATGATCAACGGATACCGTTATGAAGTGGAAAGAGAGATAATCGTTCAGTTGGAACCGGCAGACGGAGTGCTGAATAGAATTGACCGCATATCAGCTACATGGAGCAAGGAAGACAGGGACATTCATTATACGCTCCAGAGGGGAGTATCAAGTTACGAACCGGAACCTCCGGTGTGCAGACGGACTGCAGACTATAAAGATTATGTGCTGGCAGATATTTATGTGAAGGCTGGTGTTATTTTGATCAAACAGTCCGACATAACGGATCAGCGTTTAAACAGCACCGTGTGCGGTCTGTCAGCTCCTTTTATGGAGATTGACACTAAGTTGATATTTGACCAACTGCAGGCATTTTACAAAGAAACGGTGGAGAACAATGCTGAGTGGGAAGCAAAAAAGCGAGATGCGTTTGAGACATGGTTTCGCTCAATGAAGGATCAGCTGTCAGAGGATGCGGCAGGTTTTTTACTGGGGGTGACTGACGAACTAAGAAATGACGTGAATGATCTTACTGCCAGTCTGGGCGGCCTGAAGTTTACGGTGACCACCCAGGCGGCCTATAATGCCATGACTGCGAAGGACAGCAACACAATCTATCTGATAACGGGGTGATGCCATGGGGATACAGATTTTTGACAAAAAATTAAAGGCAGCCTATGCAGGCATGCAGAAGATTAAAATGGCAATGTATCAGGGAAAAAAGATCTGGAGCGCCGGCAGTACAGTCACCTACATGGTGGATACCAACGTATCCTACACCGAAGAGGTAGACAGTGACGCCTCCTGCCTCTCCCCAAAGACCTTCACCCCGTCAAAGGCGGGCTGGAGTTTTGTGGGCTGGCGGGAGGACAGGACGGCAAGCGCCAGCGTGCTGGGCAGTAAAATCATGGCGGACAGCCCTGTCACCCTGTATGCCGTGTTCCGGGCAGGCGTTACGGTGACTTACTATAACAACAGCACTTCCGCCAGCAGTACATCGGGATACCGGTATTATAACAATGGCAGCGTGGTCAACCCCAGCTTTCAGCTGACGCAGACAAGTTCCAGCGGCTGGACGGCCAGGGGATGGAGTACCAGCAATCAGGGGAACGCCGGAATCACCTATGCCAATGGAGCAGCATTTACTCGGGACAGCAATGTCACTCTATACGGCCTGTACCAGCAGAGTATAACTGTTACTTATTATAACAACAGCACTTCCGCCAGCCGTACCACGGGGACAAGGTATTGGGCACCGGCGGGATATATCAATCCCTCCTTTACGCTGACCCAGGCAGGCTTATCCGGCTGGACGGCCAGAGGCTGGAGCACGGGCACGGCAGGCAACAGCGGCATCACCTATAATAACGGAGCGGCCTTTACCCGGGACTCCAACACTACCCTGTACGGCATGTATCAGCAGACCATTACCCTGTCCTACAACGGCAACGGCGCTTCCGGGGGAAGTACGGCGGCCCAGAGCGGCACAAGGTACTATAACAGCAACGGCGCCACTGTCAACCCCAGCTTTACCCTGCGGGCGAATGGTTTTGCCCGGACGAATTATAGTTTTGCAGCATGGGCGTTAGGCAGTGCTGGCGGCACACAGTATAAGACTGGCACTAGCGTTACCCTGACAGCAAATACAACATTTTATGCATACTGGATGCCGACTGCGGGGACGGCATTTGGATACACAGGTGGCATCCAGACCTTTACGGCGCCGGTATCCGGGACATACCAGCTGACGGCATATGGTGCCCAAGGAGGGAATAGTCCGGGACGCGTAGACGGGGGATATGGCGGATATGCAACAGGACGTGTGAGCCTGATAAAAGGGCAGGTATTGTATATCGTTGTAGGAGGCATGCCAAGTGACGGCGCTGCTGTTGGAGGATACAACGGCGGCGGAAACCTAAACAGTAAAAATTCCAACGGCGGGCCAGGCGGCGGAGCAACACACATTGCCAGACGGACGGGGGTATTGAGTGAATTGTCCTCCTACAAATCAGATATCTTGATAGTTGCTGGTGGAGGCGGCGGCAGCTGTTGGTCCTACAATACGTCACAGCAAGGTGGTGCGGGAGGCGGGACATCTGGCGGTGCGACAGGCACTATCTCAGGCAGCCTTAACGTTATTGCAAGTTATGGAGCGAACCAAGCCAGAGGCGGCTATGTCGTTGCAGTCAACGGCAGCGGGGTGCACCCGGAATCCCAACAGGGGACATTTGGCCAGGGCGGTTCTGGCAATGCCGGCGGCGGTGGCGGATATTATGGAGGAGGCAGTGGATTAATCTATCACAATCCTGGTACTGGTGGCTCCGGGTATATAGGCGGCGTTTCCGGCGGCTCCATGCAAAATGGCATAAGGACAGGCAATGGTCATGCGATAATCACATTCGCAGGATAAGTCATGCTGTATTTTCCCGGAATGTTTTAACAATTATTTTAGCAGGAAGGAGGCACTTATGAGAATCCGGGACGGGCCCGGGAGGGCAGAAAACAGAATACAGAATCAGAACCAGAGAGCCGGAAGTTTCCGCAAGGAGACGTCCGGCTCTTATAAATAGGAAGGAGGGGAAGATGTGACAGAGGAAGACATTGCGGTAAAACTGGAGGGACACGAGCACGAGATCGGATCCTTAAAGCACCGGGTAGGTGACCTGGAGAAGGAAAGCCATACCATCAGCGAGCTGGTGCTGGCCGTCAACCGGATGGCAGTCAGCATGGAGCACATGCTGGAAGAACAGAAAAAACAGGGAGAAAGGCTGGGCGTGCTGGAGCAGATCCCACTGAATACCGGCAGGAAGGTGAAGGAGGCAGTGATCAGTACCATGGTGGGAGCCGTGGTGGGCGCTATTGCGGCTGCTCTGATTGCACTCCTGTAAAAGAAAGATAACACAATCACAACAGGAAAGAGAAAAGGAGAAAAAAGAAATGGATCTTGGTTTTTTGCTGGAACTGATAAACCCCGTTATTTTGGGGATCTGTCTGCTGCTGGGGTATGCCCTGAAGACAGCGTTTGAGAAATTCCCCAACCGTTACATCCCCCTGGCTGCACTCTGCTGCGGGACGCTGCTGGCAGTACTCCTGCATCTGCACAGCGGCATCAATGCACAGGTTATCCTGGGCGGCATGATCAGCGGGCTGGCATCTACAGGGCTTCATGAGATGCTGCGGAACCTGCTGAGGTTCGACGGCCAGAGCGGGAAGTAGTGAAGCTTCCGGCGGCTGTCCCGGGTGGCAGCCGCCAAAATAGTTTGGAAAAAAAGTCCGGATCCGGAAAGGATCCGAAATAGGAGGATAAACATGATGGGTAAGAAACCGATTATTGCACTGGATGCAGGGCACGGGATGGCGACGCCGGGCAAGCGCTGCATGAGGGCGCTGGACCCGAACGAAACAAGGGAATGGTGGCTCAATGACAGGATCATGGACCAGGTGGAGGGGCAGCTGAGGGCAATCTACAACTGCACGGTGCTGCGGGTGGACGACACCACCGGGGGAAAGGATATCTCCATGGCAAAGCGGGTGAGTGCGGCCAACGCCGCAAACGCGGATGTGTACCTGTCAATGCACCACAACGCAGGCTTAAGCGGACGCAAGGGAGGCGGGACGGTAGTATTTTACTGCTCCAGCAAGCCGGAGCGGCCTGCGCAGGCCAGAAAGCTCTACGACGCCATTGTCAGCCGGACAGGGCTCAAAGGCAACCGCAGCCAGCAGGTCATCAATAAGGGGTTCTATGTGATCAAAAATACAAAGATGCCGGCGTTTTTGGTAGAAAACGGCTTTATGGATTCCCCCACCGACGTCCCGGTCATCCTGTCGGAGCAGCACGCCAAAAAGACGGTGGCGGGGGTAGTGGCATTCCTGGAGGAACTGCTGAACCTGCAGACCAGGCAGTCTGCGGATTCCGGCAGCAATACAGGGGGAGGTTCCGGAGCAACGGAAAAGCCGCCGCAGTCTTCTGCGGCACAGGGAGCCGACAACGCGTACTATCCGGCGTATACCGGGAAAAAGACGACCCTGTCGGCAGCCATGGCCAGCCTGGGCCTTAACAGTACCTACGCTTACCGCAAAAAGATTGCGGCGGTCAATAACATCAAGGGGTATATAGGAACGGCAGCCCAGAATACCCGGATGTACAACATGCTGGTAGCCGGGATCCTGAAGAGGGTGTAAGTTGCACCGGTGCAACCGTTTAGGAAGGGAAGCAGTTTTGACGCTGCTTCCCTTTTTGCGATCAACACTGTAGAATTTTGAGGGGATACCGGGATCAGGAAGTGTTGCATTTGATATGAAATCTTTAGAACTATGCGACGGTTCTTGCGAGTTTTTCAAAAATATTTTTCTTGCATTTGCCAATCAATTATTTTATGCTATAGATAGGTAACCAATGATAGGGGGATTGCAGATGGCAGAAAGAAATATAATCATGGGAAAAGCCGGTGGGACTGCGGGGAAAAACTCGGTTAACTACAAAATCAGTCTTCCGGCTGAAATGGTAAAGGAACTGGGGGTAACGCAGGAAGATAAAAGTGTATTAGTTTCTTTTTCTGATGGAAAAATAATCATAGAAAAGAAAGTAAACGCTTGACTTTGGTGACCAATATTGATCTGATAGTACTATCAGATGAGGCAAGTAAATCTGATAAAGAACGGAGGAAAGGATATGGTAGAAGTTATGACAGATAAGCAATTCAAAACAATCCTCGAAATGGTAGACATGATCTTAGACGGGTGTAAAGATTTAGAGGAAGCGAAGAAGAAAGTCCAGAAGTTGATTGAAAATCAGAGTAATAAAGAAAAATCAGAGTAATAAAGAAAAATCAGAGTAATCCAATTAGAGAGCGGAACTTGCCACCGCTCTTTTCTTTTCAAAATCCCCCCGCGACAAGGGGCGCAGTGATGCCGCTCTTTTGCGTATAATTTGGTACAAATTATGCGGTAGGGGTTATCCGGTCACCTGTCTCAAAGGTAAGGTTATTTAATAACATGAGAAAATTAATTGTATTAAGTAATCACCCCATTCGGGGCGGATAAAACAATGACTGCGGTGCTGACAGGTGAGGCGGATATCGGCTTCATGGGAAGCGAGAGCACCGTTTATACCTACGCAGGCGGGACGGAGGATTATGTGGTGAATTTTGCGCAGCTGACCCAGCGCGCAGGAAATTTCCTGGTTTCCAGAGAACCCATTGAGAATTTTTCCTGGGATATGCTGATCGGGAAAAATGTGCTTGGAGGGAGAGCGGGCGGTATGCCGCAGATGGTCTTTGAATATATTCTGGAAAAAAATAATATCGATCCGGGCACTGAGGTAAATATTGACCAGAGCATTGACTTCGGCTCCACTGCCGCAGCGTTTTCGGGAGGAGACGCGGATTTTACGGTTGAGTTTGAGCCCCACGCTACCATGCTGGAGCAGAAGGGGGAGGGCTATGTGGTGGCTTCGTTGGGAGAGGATTCCGGTTATGTGCCTTATACCTCCTTCTCCGCAAAGAAGAGCTATCTGGAAGAGCACAAGGACACCGTGCAGGCGTTTACGGATGCGCTTCAGAAAGGAATGGACTATGTACAGAGCCATACACCCGAGGAGATTGCCAGGGTGATTGCCCCCCAGTTTGCGGAGACGGACATGGAAACTCTGACGAAGATCGTGGAACGGTATTATAATCAGGATACCTGGAAGAGTGATTTGGTCTTTGAGAAGTCGTCCTTTGATCTGCTGCAGAATATTCTGGATGATGCAGGCGTGCTGAAGGAGAGGGTGCCTTATGAGGATCTGGTGACAACTGATTTTGCCCAAAAGGCGGCGCAGTAAATCAATCCTTCAGGCGTATGTTTTTTATGGCCCACAGCTGAAGAGCCTTGGCGTTGGTGCTGATCTTTTCCAGGGAATCCAGTATCTCCTGAAAAGCGGGCTTCTCGTTTTCCTCGATGACACCGTCCTCGGAGATGGCGATGAGGGAGGCCCGCAGGGAGTCGATATCCTTCAGGGAACCCAGCACCTTGAGCGCCAGGCGGTCGAAATCGTCTATGGTCACTTCATGGACGGAATGGCGTCCGATGGGGCATTCCCGGGCACAGAAGGAGTTGCACAGCTCCGGCATATTGTAGGCCTCCGCCATGGCTTCCACCTCCTCCGGGTAAGGGGTGATGGTATCCAGCTCGATGCGTGCCAGCCGGGTCCGGTCAATGCCGATGATTTCGGCGGCCTTCTCGCGGCTGGAGAAATCGTCATTTGAATCTGCTGCCTCGCAGCGTGCGAGGTAATACATATTATCAGCTGCCTTGGTTGCTTTTTTTCCCATGTCGGATCGCTTCCTTTGCTATAGTATACAAATAGAGATGGAACTCTTTTCTCAGTTTACCAGAAATTATCCGGTTTGGAAAGATAATTTCTAAAACCAGTTGAGAGAAAGGGAAAAATTTGATAAAATAAGTAAGGTATCTGTATCAGAGACGGATAATCAAGTATAACCGGAGGATAAGCGAATGGGATTGATCAAGGCGGCGAAGGACGCGATTGCAACGGTTCTGGCGGATCAGTGGCGAGAGTATTTTTACTGTGATTCTCTCTCCAATGACGTATTGATGGTAAAGGGCCAGAAGAGGGTGACGGAAGGTCGGAACAGCAACACAAAGGGTTCTGACAATATTATTACAAACGGCTCTGTTGTTGCGGTCAACGAAGGGCAGTGTATGATGATTGTGGATCAGGGCGGGATCGTGGACGTATGTGCGGAGGCAGGTGAGTTTGTCTATGACCACTCCTCAGAGCCCAGTCTGTTTTACGGAGACCTGGGGGGCAGCATAAGCAACAGCTTCAGCACGCTGGGGAGACGTTTTACATTTGGCGGAAACACGGCGAAGGATCAGAGAGTGTATTTCTTCAATACGAAGGAGATCCTGAACAACCTTTTCGGCACGCCGGCGCCTATTCCGTTCCGGGTACTTGACAGAAATACAGGGTTTGATTTTGATACGGCGGTAAAGGTAAACGGACAGTATACCTTCAAGATTGTGGATCCCATCCTGTTTTACACCAATGTCTGTGCCAATGTGCCGGACAGCTATAAAAAGGCGGATCTGCTTGTCACCATGAAGAGCGAGCTTCTGACCTCTCTGCAGCCTGCACTGGCAAAGGTTTCCGCGCAGGGGGTAAGACCTTATGAGCTTCCGGGCTTTTCCGAGCAGATCTGTATTCTTCTGGCGGAGGCGCTGACGGAGAAGTGGACGGAGCTTCGCGGTATTCAGATGGTGAGCATGTCCATCAATTCCTCCGACATACCCGCTGACGACAAGGCCAGATTCCAGAAGTGGCAGGATACGGCAATGCTGCGCAGTGCGGATATGCAGGAGGCCAGGAAGACGGAGGCGTTTGCTTCCATGATCGAGAAGACGAACCTTGCCGGAGGAAATAACGGCGGGGAAGGCGGTACAGCCGTAAACGGCGCCATGAACATGATGGCCATGGGAATGATGAGCGGCATGATGGGCGGCGGAATGAACAACATGATGGGAGGGCAGCAGAATCCTCAGATGCAGCAGATGCAGAATTCACAGATGCGGAATCCTGCGGCGGGGGCTGCTCCTGTTCTGGGCTGGACCTGTTCCTGCGGCAAGACGGACAACAGAGGAAAGTTCTGTGCGGAATGTGGGGCGGCAAGGCCCGTCAGCGCCGGCTGGACCTGCTCCTGCGGTCATGTAAACCAGGGAAAGTTCTGCCAGGAGTGCGGAAAGAGAAAGCCGGAGGGCGCGCCGCTCTATAAATGTGACAAGTGCGGCTGGGAGCCTGAGGATCCGGCCCATCCGCCCAAATTCTGTCCCGAGTGCGGAGATATCTTTGACGAGAACGACCGTGTATAACAGGAATCTGTATTGATGCGCTGAGAAAATAATCGCAGCAGTCAGCTGTTCAGCCAAGGCTGAAGACGGGCTGCTGCGATTCCTGTTCTATGGAAAGGTGTTTTTTGGGAAAACAGAAAGAGTACGAGCTTATTATCTTGGGGGAAAAAGGATGCTCACAGGACAGATTGGAACGATTGTAATCCTTGTGCTGGTTCTTGTGGTGGGCGGCGCAGGATTTGTCGCCTATCGGGTGATCAGAAACAGGATAAGGAATTTTACCCGGATGGCCTTCGGATCCGACACCATTACCGGCAGCTTTCAGAATATGGAAAAGATGCTGGATGTCACGCCGAAGTCTGTGTCGGCTGCCACCAGCCTGTATCTGCCGCAGATTCTCAGGGATTTTCCGGAATTTCATTATGACGAAATGAAGAAGAGGGCGGAAAATGTGCTGTCAGGCTATCTGCAGGGGATTGATGCAAAGAATGTCGCCCGGCTGAAGGAGGGTACTACCAGTGAGCTGCGGGAAAAGCTGAGTATGAAGATCGATGCGCTGAAGGAGGAAAATGCCGGAGAGCATTATAAAAATATAAAAATCCACAGAACGGAGATCAAAGCTTATCAGAAGAGAAAGGGCAGATGCAGTATCGTTTTTCAGTCTGCGGTGCAGTATTATTTTTTCCGGAAAAAGGACGGGCAGGTGACGGAAGGCGCGGAGGACAGGCTGGTGCAGACCCGTTATAATGTGGAGATGATTTACATACAGGATCGTGATGTGGTGGAAAACCAGGCGGATTCGGGTCTTGCCATGAATTGTCCCAACTGTGGGGCGCCGCTGCCCGGTCTGGGGGCAAAGAAGTGTCTTTATTGTGATTCCCCCATTGTGGAATTCAGTATCCGGATCTGGAATTTCAGCGATGTGGTAAAAGTGTGAAGGAAATCACTAAGCTCGAAAAGACCTGGCCAAGTGATTTCACGCTCTGCGAGAGAGCTTCTTCACACAGAAGAATTGCCAAGAGCAGCAATTCATCTCATTGAATGTTTGGGAAGTATGAGGAAAATCGGAGGAAGAAATGAGTATATATGACACATTGAACAGAGAGCAGAAGGAGGCGGTTCTGCACACAGAAGGGCCTCTTCTTCTGTTGGCCGGAGCAGGAAGCGGAAAGACCAGATGTCTGACCCACAGGATCGCCTATCTGATTGACGAGATGGGAGTGAAGCCCTGGAATATTCTCGCCATCACCTTTACAAACAAGGCTGCAGGGGAGATGCGGGAGAGAGTGGACGCTCTGGTGGGTTTCGGCGCCGATCAGGTGTGGGTTTCCACTTTTCATTCTCTGTGTGTCCGCATCCTGCGCCGCCATATTGACAGGCTGGGCTTCGAAAACGGTTTTACCATCTATGATACAGACGATCAGAAGACGGTGATGAAGGGCATCTGCAAACGGATGTGTATTGACACAAAAGTGTATAAGGAAAAAGCGCTGCTGGGAGCCATTTCTTCCGCAAAGGATAATCTGACCGGAGTGGCACAATATGAGCTGGAGGCTGCGGGGGACGCGGGCAGAGCGGTATATGCGAAAGTTTATCGGGAATATCAGGAGACCATGAAAAAGAACAATGCCCTTGATTTTGACGATATTATTGTCAAGACGGTGGAGTTGTTCAGAAACTGTCCCGAGATTCTGGACTCCTATCAGGACCGCTTCCAATATATTATGGTGGACGAGTATCAGGACACCAACACGGCCCAGTTTGAGCTGGTCAGGCTGTTGGCGCAGAAATATCGCAACCTGTGCGTGGTGGGCGACGACGATCAGTCTATCTATCGGTTCCGGGGAGCAAATATCCGGAATATTCTGGACTTTGAGAAGTATTTTCCCGAGGCTGCAGTGATCAAGCTGGAACAGAATTACCGTTCCACACAGTTTATTCTGGATGCCGCCAACGCGGTGATCCGCAACAATCAGGGACGGAAGGATAAGGCGCTTTGGACAGACCGTGGAGCCGGAAACCAGGTTCATTTCAGACAGTTTGACAGCGCCTATGAGGAGGCGGAGTTTATTGCCGATGATGTGTGCCGAAAGGTTCGTTCAGGTGCGGAGAGCTATAAAACCTGTGCGGTGCTCTACCGCACCAACGCTCAGGCGCGTCTGCTGGAGGAGCGTATGATCATGGAAGGAGTGCCCTACAATGTGGTAGGTGGTACGAATTTCTATGCAAGGGCAGAGATCAAGGACATTCTGGCTTATCTGAAGACCATTGACAACGGCAGGGACGAGGTGGCAGTCAGGCGCATTGTCAATATACCGAAGCGGGGGATAGGCGCCGTGACGCTGGAAAAGATTGCCGATTATGCCGAGATGCGGGATATCGGGCTCTACGGCGCCATGGAGCTGGCGGATGAGATTATGAGTCTGGGGAAGGCATCTGCCAAGATACGTCCTTTTGTGCAGCTGATTGAAAAATTCAGAAGGGCATCCACAGAACTGACGGTGGCGGAGCTGATCCGGGAGATCGTGGAGGGAATCGGTTATGAGGAGTATCTGAAGGACAATGATGATGAGACAGCGGAAGACCGGCTGGCCAATGTGGACGAGCTGGTCAACAAGGCGGTTACTTTCCAGGAGACTCACGAGTCGGCGGGATTGACGGAATTTCTGGCCGAGGTGGCATTGGTTGCGGATATCGACAATGTGGAGAACAGTGATGACAGGGTGCTTTTGATGACACTGCATTCAGCGAAGGGGCTGGAGTTTTCCAGCGTCTATCTGGCGGGACTGGAGGATGGACTGTTTCCGGGTCAGGCAGCGCTGTGGAACAACAATCCGGAAGACATTGAAGAAGAGCGCCGCCTGGCCTATGTGGGAATCACCCGCGCCATGAATGATCTGACTCTCACCTGTGCCAGGTCGCGGATGCTGCGTGGGGAGACCCAGTATAATCCGGTGAGCAGATTTGTCAGGGAGATTCCCGAGGAGTATTTGGAGGAGAAGGGGACTTCCGGCAGACGTCCCATGCGTGACAGGGAGGTGCTGGAGGATATGATGGGATTGGGCGGAAGAGGGGCAGGCTCCGGCGCCGCTGATTTCCGGCCGAAGGCAATCCTGCGCCCCAGGGTGACTGCGTCGGCGGACAAGCCATTTATCGCAAAGGGCATCGGCAGCCTGAACCAGCTGGCGGGAATCTCCAAAGGAGTTCCGGTGCAGCTGAGCGGAGCGCTTGATTATGAGGTGGGGGATCGGGTCTCCCATATCAAATACGGGGAGGGAACCGTGCTTGCGCTGGTGAAGGAGCCCAGGGACTATAAGGTGACGGTAGGGTTTGACAAGGCAGGCCAGAAGGTCATGTACGCTTCCTTTGCAAAATTAAAAAGAATCTAAAAGATTGTAGTATTTTTGCCATAAATGTGGTATTCTATTAAAAAGACAGCGAAGACTGTCAAGGAGGTATCCTATGAACAAGCTTGAAAATTTAATTGAGGCGACAAAGTTGAACGAGCTTCTTGGAAAGAAGGAAGAAAAGAAGAAATGCTGTCCCGTATTCTGGGTGCTTGCCATAATCGGTGCCGTGGCAGCTGTGGCGGCAATCGCATACGCAGTATATCGCTATTTTACTCCCGGTTATCTGGAGGACTTTGAAGACGAGTTTGAAGACGAGTTCGAGGATGAAGAGGCCGAGGACGAGGAAGATTTCTTCGTGGACGAGGGAGAGAACTGAGCAAATGAAAAAAGGACAGGTATATGAAGCGACGGTGGAGAGGGTGGATTTTCCCAACAAAGGCATTGCAGGTGTTGGGGAGGACACCGTAATCGTAAAGAACAGCCTGCCCGGACAGAAAGTCAAGTTTCAAGTCAACAAAGTGAGAAAAGGGAAGGCGGAAGGCCGTCTGCTGGAGGTGTTGGAAAAGTCACCTCTGGAGACAGGCAGTCCGTGTTCCCATTTTGGCGTGTGCGGTGGCTGTACCTATATCTCGCTGCCCTATAAAGAGCAGCTGAGAATCAAGGAAGAACAGGTGAAAGGACTTCTGGACGGAGTTTTGGGCAGACAGGAGGATACCTGGCTGTGGGAGGGAATCAAGGGCAGTCCTGCGGCGTATGAGTACAGGAATAAGATGGAGTTTTCCTTCGGAGACGAGGTGAAGGATGGTCCGCTTTCGCTTGGCATGCATAAGAGAGGCAGCTTTTATGATGTGGTGACGGTGGAGGACTGTCAGATTGTGGATGCCGATTACCGCCTGATTTTAAAGGCGGTGAGGGACTATTTTGCAGAGCTGGGGACGAGCTATTATCACAGGATCCGCCATACCGGATATCTGCGCCATCTGCTGGTGAGAAAGGCGGTCAGGACGGGAGAGATTCTGGTGGCGCTGGTAACCACTTCCCAGTGGGAGAACGGGGATGGGGCGACGGCAAACGGAGGCAGCGCGTGCTGTGAGGAAGCCGTGGAAGTTTCTGCGGAGGATGATTTGAAGGGGAATGCCTGCCATGAAATGGAACAGGTTTGCAGGGCAGGCTGTAACGGCAGAGCGGAATACGAGGTTTTGCAGGGATTTTTGAGTACGCTTCTGGAGTTGGAAAACAACGGCAGACTGCAGGGCCGGTTTGCGGGAATCTTACATATTGTCAATGATTCTCAGGCGGATGTGGTGCAGAGCGACTGCACACAGGTGCTCTACGGGCAGGAATTTTTCTACGAGGAGCTTCTGGGGCTTCGCTTTAAAATTTCCACCTTTTCCTTCTTTCAGACCAATTCCTATGGTGCGGAGGTACTTTATGAAACGGTGAGGGAGTATGTAGGCAGCCTGGGGCAGACGGACAGCGCGGCGGACAGGGTAGTCTACGACCTTTACAGCGGAACCGGCACCATCGCCCAGCTTATGGCGCCGGTGGCGGAGAAGGTCATCGGTGTGGAGATTGTGGAGGAAGCGGTGGAGGCCGCGCGGAAAAATGCCGCGGATAACGGCCTGGATAACTGTGAGTTCCTGGCGGGCGATGTGCTGAAGGTGCTGGATGAGATTTCCGAGAAGCCGGATCTGATTATTCTGGATCCGCCCCGGGACGGGATTCATCCGAAGGCCCTGCCAAAGATTATCAGGTACGGCGTTGAACATATTATCTATATTTCCTGCAAGCCTACCAGCCTTGTGCGGGATCTGGAGACCTTCCTGGCCTGCGGGTATCGGGTGGAAAGGGCGGCTGCGGTGGATCAGTTCCCGTGGACGGCGAATGTGGAGACGGTGGTGCTGCTTTCTCACAGAAATTAGACAGGATATCTGCGATTATTTTGGATAAGCTATTGGAAAAGAGTAAGGAGATCATTCAGAAAAAACCAGGATGATTGACTTATAGTTTATGTGAAGTGGGAGGAGATAACAATGTATGATATGATTGTTATCGGCGCGGGCCCGGCGGGCGTCAGCGCCGCTGTTTATGGAAAAAGCAGAGGGAAAAAAGTTCTGCTGCTGGAAAAGAATCAGGTGGGCGGCCTGATCGGAACGGTATCAACGGTAACGCATTATACGGCAATCGTGCAGGAAGAAACCGGCGGGTCGTTTGCGGAGCGGATGAAGGCGCAGGCACTGGGAGCCGGTGTGGAGATTCGTTATGAAAAGGTGACGGAGACAAAGCTGAAAGGTAAGGTTAAGAAGGTCATTACGGATCAGGGAACCTATGAAGCCAGGACCTTAATTCTGGCAAACGGCGGTTCCGGTCGCATGTTGGGGATTCCCGGGGAAAACCTGAAAGGAGTCAGGCTGAATGCGCCGAAGGACGGCCCGAATTATAAAGGAAAGAACGTATATGTAATAGGCGGTGCGGACGGAGCGGTAAAGGAGGCGCTTTATCTTGCCAGGATAGCGGCAAAAGTCACCATTGTATGTGTGGAAGAGGAACTTGCATGTATACGGGAATTCAAGGATAAGGTTGTAAGCTGCAATAACATTGAGATTATGCCGCATACAAGCCTGACTGCAGTGTATGGCGGCGAATCGGTGGAAGCGCTTGAGTTTACAGATAATAAAACAGGGAAAAAACAAAGCGTAAAAGATACGGAGTGCGGGGTTTTTGTCTATGCGGGGATTGTTCCGAATACGCAGATGTATACGGAACTGAAGCTGGACGGCGGCTATATTCCGGTTGATCGCGACATGCAGACGGAAATACCGGGTGTGTTTGCAGCAGGAGATATCTGTGTAAAAAAAGTGAGACAGGTGGCTACGGCAGTGGCCGATGGCGCAATTGCAGGTATTCAGGCGGCAGCAATGTGCTGAACGGAAAAATGACAAAGACAGAACCGATGGTGAGGAAAGTTCAGAAGAAGTACATGATTATGAGATGTTCAGAAGGGACGAAAATGGAGAAAGAAAACAATTACATCCGAAATCTGAAGATGGAGGAGGTGCCGTGGGACAGAATTACCACAGCTTATGGTACGGCAAAGGATTTTCCGGAATATTTTACTGCGCTGCAGGAACTGACTGATCTTGCGCAGGTCAGCAGGGCGCTTGGCGAAATAACCGATCAAATAGAACACCAGAGTACGCTGTGGCATGCCACACCCTTTGCGATGATTTTCCTTGTCCGGAGCTTTGAGCGTGCAGTGGATGAATGGGAAAAAAATGAAGTGGCACAGTATGTTGTGGAGAAGCTGCTGGGCTTTTTCGAAGTGATTATTGATTGTGTTCAGGACTGGAACAGCATGTCGGATGAGGAGCAGGAGGAACCGCTTCCAGAGTTTTTTGATCTGTTGAAGGAGGAGTATCTGCTGCCGGAGGATTGTGACGAGGAAGAGGTAGACGAATGGTGGGAAGAAGGGGTTCTTGACGATCTTCTTTACAGCTTTTATTTTTATTCTCATCAGATGCTCCTGTTTTGCAGACCTGTGTTGAAGCGGCTGGAAAACACACCCTTTCAGGACGCAATGGAAGAAGTCCTGAAAGGGTTGTAAAGGTAAGCCTGTTTTCTCGGAAGTGATTATAAACGGGTTATCTGCGCATCTGCATTATAGGTATGAGGTTCCTTTGTCATGGCTTTGCGGCCGAAGGCAATGGCAATCTCATACCTGTAGTTTGCGGGAAACTTCAGGGCTTTGGCAAAGTAATCCTTCTTTTCGCCTCTCAATGCGTCGTAGATACAGCCGATAATCAGGCTTCCCAGGCCCAGGCCCTCTGCTGCCAGAGCCATGTTTTCTACTGCGATTCCGGCATCCAGAGTGCTCCACCTGAAGTCGCTGTCCGCGCTGAGGATGACCACAGTGGGCGCTTCGTAGTAGAAATTATGGGGCGGATTCTGCAGGTCGCGCAGACGGTTCTTTTCCTCTTCCAGTTCTTTCAGAATCGGGTCGCTTCCCTTTAACACGGTGAAGTGGATCTCCTGTTTGTTTGCCGCGGTGGGAGCCTGAAGTCCGGCCTGAAGAAGGGCGTTCAGTTCTGTCTCCGTCAACGGTTCTTCCGTATATCCTCTGGTAGAGCTTCTCTTTTCAATGGTTGTCATCACATCCTGCATGTTGTTTTCTCCTTTCCTCAACAGGACTGCCATGGGAGCAGTTTGTTTTGTACCTCATATTATAGCAGAATTGAACAGAAAAATATATGAGAAAATATCGCTGCAAATGATTTGCAATCTGTAGACAATTCATTTATAATCATTAATGTGCAAATTGCAGTACAAAGCAAATTTGTTTTCAGGAAAGGATTTTTGATGCGGAATTTCACAGATGATCTAAAAACCAGAAAAGTCATATTAACAGGGTTGATATTGTTAGCAGCAGGATTGTTTTCTTTTTTTTATTGGGGAAATCAAAAACAGGTATGGTTTTGCGACGAAATATACACATATGAGTCGGCAAATGGTTTTGAACAGGCATGGCCGGCATCCTGTCTGGATGAATGGATGACAGGATCAGATGTGGAGGCTTTCTTTGCAGCAGATTGGGACAGGCTTTCGCTGAACGACATAACTATTCGCCTGTACAATGACCATGTACCGCTTTACTTCTGGCTGTTTCGAATCGTTTCAGTCTATTTTTTTCATGGAAGCGGTTCTATTTGGATTGGTCTCAGTATCAATTTAGTCTATTATGTGATTATCCTGGGAGTGGGATATGGATTGTTTCTTTATCTGACAAAGAGTCCGATGCTTTCAGGTCTGGTGACCTTCTTGACACTTGTTTCCAACCGTCTGATTCTTGAACAGATTACTACATTGCGGATGTATGCGATGCTTTTGCTGGCTGAGATACTTTTGCTGTTGGCAGCATTGTGGATTTGGAGAGAAACTGACAGGGCCAAAATAAGGCCAGGCGTGTTTGTGTATTTGTTTGTGGTCAGCGTGTTCGGTATGCTGACTCATTACGATTTTTGGATTTTTTATGCGTTGACAGCTTCCGTTTTTTGTATGTGGTTTTTGATTTCGGCGTTTAGAGAGAAAAGAAGATTTTGGGCTACCCTCAAATTTAAAATTGTTCTTATCTGGCTGGTAAATTTCGTCTGCTCTCTTCTGACCACAATTTTTATTTTTCCTTATTGTAGATGGAACTTAAATCGTGGTAAAGGGCAATTGGCTTTGAAATCGATTTTCGTCTTCTCCGCAGAAAAGATTGAAAATATTTTCTGGGGGTTTGAACGGTTGGCTGCTTCCATGTTTGGTGAAGTATTTCCGGTTGTCATTGCATTATTGATGATTTTTGGGTGCCTGGCAGGCGGGGGAGTGATTTTGTATAAAAAGAAGGAAGCGAAAAAGCTGACAGGTTTTGTTTTGTGTGTAATGGTTGCACAGGCGTATCAGCTTGCTGTGTGTTTCACCCTGCCGGACGTGCGGGAGGAAAGATATTTGTGGGGCAGTTTTACGGTTATGATGCTTTGCCTGGCGTGGAGCGTTATATTGATTTTCCGGGAACTGATTCTCAAGATGAAAGTATTAAGGGCAAATAAAAGGTTTTCCTGTTTTGTGTCTGCAGCTTTCATGATCGGTATTTTGGTGGGAGAGATTATTGTTATTGATGGAGGGTATGGAATTACATATCTTTTTCATCCGGAAAAGGATGTGGCAATCTTAAAAGAGTACGACAAAATCCCATGGATTGTATATGGTCCTACGGTGGGAGTTTATTCCTACTATGACTGGCTGATTCCGGAACGGATTTGCTTTTTGTCGCAGGATAATACTGATGAGGATGTTTTGGCATTCTGTAAGATCGAAGAACAGGAAGAATTTGTTCTATATATTTATGAAGACCTTCTTTCTGGTGCACTTGAATTATTTAATGAGGCAAGCGGTGAGCGTTTTACCGCACAGTATCTGACAAAAAGTACAAATTTATCAGTGTATTTGATTGAAAAAGAATGAACTCAAGAAAGAACGGATAAAACAGACCGCGTAAACGTTGGTCTGTTTTTTGGTGATAGAATACAGGCAAAGTTGATAAATAGTAGAAAAATTGAGATTAAAATGACCTTATTCAGGCCGGGAGGGATGCTTATGAGAGATAAAATACTGATTGTTGACGACGAGAGAGACATTGTATCCATGTTGAAGGATTATTTTGCATTTCAGGGGTACGACGTGATGACAGCCGGCAGTGGTCTGGAGGCTGTGAAAAAAGCGGAAGGGCAGCCGGATCTGATCCTGCTGGATATCAATATGCCGGATATGGACGGCCTGGAGGTCTGCCGCAGGATCAGGGATTTTGTGTGTTGTCCGATTTTGTTTCTCACGGCAAGAATTGAAGACAGCGATAAAATTGCTGGCTTTGGTATGGGTGGGGATGATTACATTGTAAAACCGTTCTCCATTGAGGAACTGGGCGCCAGAGTCTCGGCTCATCTGCGGCGGGAGCGGCGCAAGATGGATTCTCCCAGAGTGCAGTTTGACGACAGGGCTGCAATCGACTACACGGCCAGGTGTGTGTATTCCGACGGTGAAGCGGTTCCCCTTGCCAGGAAAGAATTTGATATTATTGAGCTTTTGTTCCGGCACAGGGGCCAGGTGTTCAGCAAGGAGCGGATCTATGAGCTTGTCTGGGGATACGACAGCGAGGGAGACAGTTCTGTTGTGGCCGAGCATATCCGCCGTATCCGCGGGAAATTTGAGGCGGCGGGTATGAAGCCCTTTATAGAAACAGTCTGGGGCGTGGGATACAGATGGATATAAATGTAGATAAAAAGTTGATAAATATGCGATAAGCTATGCCTTGTATTCAAAGAATGCATCGGAGGAAGGGATTTCGAAGGTGCGGAAAGGTATTGTGAAAAAGCATGAATGAAACAATTGAAATCACAGGGCTCAACAAATTTTACGGCAAAAAGCAGGCTTTGAGGGATGTCAGTCTTACCATCGGACAGGGGATGTTCGGACTGCTTGGCAGAAACGGCGCGGGAAAGACCACGTTGATGAAGACCCTTGCCACGCTGCTTCCAAAAAAGGACGGGGAGATTACCATCTGCGGCATATCGGTTGAAAAGAGAAAGGAAATCCGCAGAATCATCGGATATCTGCCTCAGGAATTTTCCGTTTATCCTTCCATGAGCGTGGCGGAGGCCATGAATTATCTGGGGATTCTCTCCGGACTGAATGGGCGGGAGAGAAAAGAGAGAACGCAGTCACTTTTAAACAGGGTAAATTTGACCGAGCACAGCCACAAGAAGGTCAAAGCGCTTTCCGGCGGTATGAAGCGCCGGCTGGGAATTGCTCAGGCGCTGCTGAATGATCCCCGGGTGCTGATTGTGGATGAGCCCACGGCAGGTCTTGACCCGGAGGAGCGGGTGCGGTTCCGCAATCTGCTGTCCGAGGTGGCGGAAGACAGGATTGTGCTTCTATCCACTCATATTGTGGGCGATATTGAAGCAACCTGTGAGAATGTGGCAATTCTGGACAGGGGAAGAGTCATTTATAACGGAGCCGTGGAAGAGCTGTTGACGGCGGCACAGGGAAAGGTGTTCACAAAGACCGTCGACAGGAATGAACTCTCCGGGCTGAAGAAGGAACTGGTGATCACCGGTATGCACACACAGGGAAAAAGAGCCTGTGTCCGTTTTTTGTCGGAGAATCACCTGCCGGGGGCAGAACTCTGCGAGCCGAATATGGAGGATGCCTATATGTTGTATCTGAAGGAAAGCGGAGCGGATATGTCGCAGGAGAATGCCGGGATCGGAGGTGAGACAGAATGCTGTATTTAAAGGAATTGAAGAAGGTTATGTGCTCCTTTTTTTATATTCTCTTTGCAGGCGCCCTGGCCGTTGCTCTCTATAGTCAGGGAGCGCTGTACTTTGGAGACAGCAGGATGAACAGACCGGAGCCCGGCGGCAATTACGGGGTGGTCAACAGGGAGATCCCGGAAATGATTATGCCGGCAGCGCTGGAAAGTCTGTGGCAGGAGTTCTGCGAAAACAATTATAAAACCTATCCCATCGGGTTTATCAAGAATGTGCGGCTCGATGAAAAAAAGCAGAGAATGGTGGCGGAGATCATTGCGGAGATCACAGGGGAGGATACGGAAGCCATTCTTGGGAAGCAGGCAGCTTTTGAGGGCACCGGAGACGACGGCTACAGCTTCAACATAGGGGAAGAGCTTCAGATGGACAGCGACGGCAATCTGATCTTTTCCGGTGCCCGGGACGGCTCGGAGGAAGAAGGGAAAGACACCGGCGAAGAGGGGCTGACGATAGCCGTTCGTGACGATATGGAGTATGGGAAATTTGCGGAAGCCATGCAGAGGGTAGACGATATTCTGGGAGGCGGCTCGGATTATTGCGCGGAGCATCTGAAGAGCTATGGAACGGTGGAAGTGACTTATGAGGAAGCGGTGCAGCGCCATGAGCTGGCAGTGAGCCGTGACCGGATAACAGGCGGTTACGCCCGATTGTTTTCGGATTACGCAGTGGCAATGGTCATGTCCCTTCTGCCCGTCTTTCCCGCTGTAATCCTGTGTCTGAAGGACAGGCGGGCAAGGATGGCGGAACTGATTTATACCAGAGAGGTGTCCGCCGCCAGACTGACTGTCGTCAGGTATTTTGCACTGGTAACGGCAGCCATGCTGCCGGTTCTTCTCCTGTCTTATGTGTCAAATGCTTCCGTATGGGGATTGTACAGCGGTGAGAGGCTGGATTATCTGGCTCCGCTGAAATATGATCTGGGGTGGATAATGCCCGGGGTAATGATGGCCACCGCAGTGGGCATGTTTCTGACGGAGTTGACAGGCACTCCGATTGCAGTGGCAGTTCAGGGATTCTGGTGGCTGATTGATATCAATATGGGTTTTCGGTCTGTGGAAAGCGGCTATGCTCTGTTTCGGCTTGCGCCCAGACATAACGCCGGAGAGAAGTCTTTTTTCAGGACACAGGACTATGTGGATAATTTCCAGCGGCTGGTTGCCAACCGATTGCTTTTTGCAGGGCTGTCCGCGGTGCTGATCATTGCAACAATCCTAATCTATGAAAGAAAAAGGAGGGGAAGTCTGGATGGCGGCAGTAAAATCAAAAGAGCGCTTTCCGTACTGGGAAACCGTAAAAATAAATTGGAAGGCTAACACCGTTTTGTCTTTTGCCGTGAGCTGTATCTGGCTTTTGCTGACACCGGTGCTGGTGGGGACGGAAAACCTGGATCAACAGGGGGCAGCCGTTCCGCTGGAAATGTTTGTCTCCCTGATTGGAATCATTCTGCTGACACCGGTATTTTTGCCGGAACAGAACGCCGAGATTCACGACCTGGTTGCGTCAAAATATGTGAGCGTCCTGCGGATTTATCTGATCAGGACAGTGTACTTGGCAGTGATTCTTGCGGCAGCAGTGGGCGTGTTTGTTGTCTTTATGGGGATGCGGGGCTGTGAAGTGAATGTGAAACTGGCGGCGGGAACGTTTTCCGATGCCATATTTCTGGGCGGGCTGGGAATGTTCGCCTCAGCCGTATGCGGCAACACGGTTGCCGCATACATGATTCCCATAGGATTTTATGTTCTGAATTATGGGATGGGAAGCCGGCTGGGCTGTTTCTGGCTGTTTTCCATGACGATGGGAGAGTATCTCTCCAAGGTCGTTCTGCTGGCGGCGGGAATCCTGCTGATCGGGGGATCGCTTCTGCTCCAGAAGGGCAGGAGCATAAAGGGGGTTTGAGCCTGATCGAAGTAAAATGTGATATACTTTGTCCTGTACTCCATATTGTGCTTCCGCTTCCGGCGTGATACAATATAGCTATCTTCGGACAGGATCAGAGAGAGATTTTGTCCGAGTATCTGTTGAGATGAAGGAGGAGTATAAACGGTATGGGTAAGGAACTGAGCAGTGAGGTCAGACAGGCGCTGCAGGACATCTATTACAATGAGCGGACAGGGCGCGGGAAAGAAGCGTTTGCCCTTCTGGAGAAGGCTTCCGCCGCGGGGGACGGGGATGCCACCTGTATTCTTGCACGCTGTCTGTGCGGCTATCAGTATGTGTGGAAGGGACACGGATTTCCGGAGGATGACGACCGGGCAACGGAGCTTTTACATAAATCCGTGGAACAGGGCAGCGCGCTGGGAGTGCTGGTGGCTCTGCGCAGCGGAGAGCTGAGACCGGCGATGAAAAGGAAAATGCCCTTTGCCAATCTGCAGGAAGCGTTCAATGAAGTGGAGGAGCTTGCCTTTGCAGGGGACGCATTCTGCCAGTATGTTGTGGGAAATTCCTATTTCTGGTGGGATTTCTTAACGATCCAGGATAAAACGAAGGATTCTTTTTCAAGTCAGGCGGCATATCAGGCATACCTGAGGGAAAACATTTCCAAGTGTGAGGACTGGTTCTGGAAGGCACTCCGGGGCGGCATGTATTTTGCCGCAAACAACCTGAACCACTATTATACCAAGGGAGACGAGGACATTATAGCGCCTCAGCCGGAAAAGGCAAAAGATCTCTTCAAGATCGGAGCGGAGTATGGCCATCCCATTCATCAGGCGATTTATGCGGATGATTTAAAGAAGGAGGGGCGCAATGAGGAAGCGCTGATCTGGTACAAAAAGGCAGCTGAAGGCGGTCATCCGGGGGCCTGGGCCGATGTGGGGCGTTGCTATTATCAGGGGATTGGAACGGCGAAGGATGAGGCTTATGCGGTTCAGTGTCTGGAGAAGGATCTTCCCAACGGCAATATCCTCAGCCACAATCTGCTGGGTGAGGCGTATTTCCAGGGAAGGGGAGTCCCCGTTGACTATGAGAGGGCGTTTCAGCTGCTTTCCTTCGGCTATGAGAGAGACAGCAAATGGGGTGTCTATTACCTTGGCAAGTGTTGTTTTATGGGTTGGGGCACCGTGCAGGATTATGCAAAGGCGGAATCCTTTTTGCAGCATGTGTATTGGGACAATGCGGATGCCAACTACATGAGGGGCTATATGTACGGCAGAGGATTGGGGGTTGCCGAGAGCATCCCTCAGGCTGTTTTCTTCCTGCAGAAGGCAGGAAATCTTCCGGAGGCAAAGGAGGAACTGCGCCATTATAAGAAGACGCTCTTCGGCAAATGGGTGCGGCGGTGATTTTACGGAACAGTGAAAAAAGTCCGTTTCCTCAGCTGTTCGACGGTTTTTGGGGATAGCGGACGGGCAGCAGATGAGCCCGCTGCAGGGCAAAGTACAGCACAGGAAGAAGCAGCAGCTGCAGGAGGATGCCGGGCAGGGTGGAGACAAAGTAAGCGGTGGCCCATATGCTGAAGGAATAGGACCCTGCGGAGAAGAAAAATGCCTTGGCCAGCCCTCCTGCGATGCGGCCTGCCAGCATGGCTGCGGTGAGACTGATGTAAAGATCTGCCGTTGTTTTTCCCGTGTGGATCAGCTGCATCAGCAGACCGGAGATAAGGCCATAGAAGGCCAGCTCCACAAGCATTCCGTACAGGATGGGGCCTGCCGGGGGCATGCTGCTGATCATGCTGGAGAGCAGGGGGCCGATGAGGCCGCAGATCAGGCCGTAGGGCCAGCCGCAGATCAGGCCGCACAAAAGCACAGGCAGGTGCATGGGCGAGAGCAGGGTTCCGGCGTTGGGGATTCCGTGGACTGCCAGTGGCAGTATGACGCAGAGCGCCATACAGACGGCGGCGGTGACGCATTTGGTGACAGGTGACAGTTTGATCATTTTGTTTTCCTCCATTCTGTCTGGGCAATATCGACAAAAAAAGGCCATGAAAACAGATTCTCCCTTCCTGAGAGAATAAGCCTTCATGGCCTTGTTGTGTCTGTGGATTAAGCCGTGTTTTGCGGATCAACCAAAGATTCCAGGTCGTGTCCCTGGGGGATTTTGGGCGCTGCATTTTTCCAAATGCGGTGTCTCTTCCTGAGACACGGTATGTTTTCCCGGTGCGCCGCGCAATCAAATCAACAGGGTGGAATCTTTTTTCACTCCTATCATATCAAACCTTTGCAGATTGTCAAGA
>CAJUJU010000043.1 GCA_910586835.1 uncultured Acetatifactor sp. | reverse complement strand
GTGTGTATGATTACCTGTATTTTCGGACTGACGGCCTGCGGAAACGGTGAGGTGCTGACGGAATTCGAGCAGCAGAAGGTGAGTACGGCGGAGCAGATGGCGTCACAGGCAATTATACCGCTCTTCGTGGATTACCTCTGCAACGAGGAGGTCAGCAAAAATGTTTTCCTCGGCGCGGACATGAGTGAATTCACTGCGGAGGAGGTCTCCTATCTGTGTGAGCAGACCTTCGGCGTCAAGGCGGACGGCTATGTGATGCGCACGGCGGTGGAATCCTTCCGCTCCGGCCTGGAGACCATAGGCGGAATTGCGGAAGTGGGTACGGCGAAGGCAGAGCTTCATGACAAGCAGATCATTGTGGAAGTGGAGATCAAGGGTGTGGTGAAAAATGCCACCGCTGAGATCATTTTCAGCAATGACATGTTCCTGGAGCTGGAGTCCGCTTCCCTGAACCCCGGGGCAACCATGGGAGAGATGATGGGAAAGGCGGCATTGAACACCCTGATCGGCATGGGAACCGTGTTTATCGTTCTGGTTCTGATTAGTCTGATTATTTCCTGCTTCGGCGTGATTCCGAAGCTGCAGGCTTCCGCTGCAGAGCGCAGGGCGGCAAAGACCGCGACGGAAAAGACGGGCGATGACAATACCGTGGAACAGGCTGCTGTTGAGGAATACGAGGATGAGGCAGGCGAACAGGAACTGGTGGCAGTGATTGCGGCTGCTGTTGCAGCATATGAGGGGGCGGCATCCACAGACGGATTCGTGGTGCGTTCCATCAGAAGAAGATAGAGATTATAGGAGGATAATAAAATGAAAAATTATACCATTACGGTGAACGGAATCGCATACGATGTGACGGTGGAAGAGGGAACAGGTGCGGCAGCACCCGCTGCGGCAAAGGCTCCGGCAGCGCCCAAGGCTGCTCCCAAGGCTGCACCTGCAGCAGCGCCCAAGGCGGCAGGCGGCGCAGGCAGCATCAAGATTGAGGCCGGTGCGGCAGGTAAGGTATTCAAGCTGGAGAAGAAGGTGGGAGACGCCGTCAAGAAGGGCGACGCAGTGGTGATTATCGAGGCCATGAAGATGGAGATTCCCGTTGTCGCTCCCCAGGACGGCACGGTGGCAAGCGTTGATGTAGCTGTTGGCGATGCGGTTGAGGCCGGTGCGGTTCTTGCTACGCTGAACTAGGACCGGCGGCACGCCCGGAAACGGCGTGCTTCCACATGAACAGACAACAGGAGGTCAACAAATGGAATATATAGCTACTACGCTGAGCAATCTGCTTCATCAGACAGCGTTCTTCAATCTGACTTGGGGAAACTATCTGATGATTGCGGTTGCCTGCTTTTTCCTTTACCTGGCTATCCGGCATGAATTTGAGCCCCTGCTCTTAGTACCGATAGCTTTCGGCATGTTGCTGGTAAATATTTATCCGGACATCATGCTGCACGCGGAGGACGCGGCCAACGGCGCCGGCGGCCTGCTGTACTACTTCTATAAACTGGATGAACTGGCGATCCTGCCGTCCCTGATCTTCATGGGCGTGGGCGCCATGACGGACTTCGGTCCTCTGATTGCCAATCCCAAGAGCTTTCTGCTGGGTGCGGCGGCTCAGTTCGGTATTTTCGCCGCATACTTCGGCGCAATCTTTCTGGGCTTTAACGATATGGCGGCTGCGGCAATCTCCATCATCGGCGGTGCGGACGGCCCTACCTCCATTTTCCTGGCAAGTAAGCTCGGACAGACGGCGATTCTGGGACCCATCGCAGTGGCAGCGTACTCGTACATGTCCCTGGTTCCCATTATCCAGCCTCCCATCATGAAGCTCTTTACCACCGAGAAGGAGCGGAAGATCAAGATGGGACAGCTTCGGCCGGTTTCCAAGCTGGAGAAGATCCTGTTCCCTATTGTGGTTACGATTGTGGTTTGTCTGATCCTTCCCACCACGGCTCCCCTGGTAGGTATGCTGATGCTGGGCAACCTGTTCAGAGAGTCCGGCGTGGTGAGACAGCTGACAGAGACGGCTTCCAATGCGATGATGTATATTGTGGTTATCCTGCTGGGCACTTCCGTGGGCGCAACCACCAGCGCAGAGGCATTTCTGAACTGGGATACGCTTAAGATCGTTGCTCTGGGCCTGATCGCATTCATGTTCGGTACGGCGGCGGGCGTGCTCTTCGGCAAGCTGATGTGTGTGCTCACCAAGGGTAAGGTGAATCCGCTGATCGGTTCTGCGGGCGTGTCCGCAGTGCCCATGGCGGCGCGTGTGTCCCAGAAGGTGGGAGCCGAGGCGGATCCCACGAACTTCCTGCTGATGCATGCCATGGGTCCCAACGTGGCGGGTGTTATCGGGACCGCCGTTGCAGCCGGTACCTTTATGGCAATCTTCGGGGTCTTCTAAGCTGTATAAATTAATCAAATTGGAGGAAAATTCGTAATGTCAGAAATGGAAAAGAAACCGATTAAAATAACGGAAACCATACTGCGTGATGCACATCAGTCCCTGATTGCAACCAGAATGCCTACCGAGTTCATGCTTCCCATCGTGGAGAAGATGGACCGGGTGGGATATCATTCCGTGGAGTGCTGGGGCGGCGCAACTTTTGACGCGTCTCTGCGGTTCCTGAAGGAAGATCCCTGGGACAGACTGCGGAAGCTGCGCGACGGCTTTAAGAATACAAAGCTGCAGATGCTGTTCCGCGGACAGAACATCCTGGGCTACAGGCCCTACGCGGACGATGTGGTGGATGCGTTTGTACAGAAGTCCATTGCAAACGGTATTGACATCATCCGTATCTTTGACTGTCTGAACGATCTGCGGAACCTGCAGGAGGCGGTAAACGCTACCAACAGGATGAAGCAGCAGGAGGGACGCGGTCATGCGCAGATCGCCCTGTCTTATACCCTGGGCGATGCCTACACCCTGGAGTACTGGGCTGATATGGCCAAGAAGATCGAGGAGATGGGCGCGGATTCCATCTGTATCAAGGATATGGCAGGACTGCTGGTGCCTTACCGGGCATCCGAGCTGATCGCAGCTATGAAGGAGAATACAAAGCTGCCCATCCAGCTGCATACCCATTATACATCGGGCGTTGCCAGCATGACCTACCTGAAAGCAGTTGAGGCAGGCGTGGATGTGATCGACACCGCCATGAGTCCCTTCGCAATGGGAACCTCTCAGCCCGCCACGGAGGTAATGGTGGAGACCTTCCGGGGTACTCCCTATGACACCGGCTTTGACCAGAACCTGTTGGCTGAGATCGCTGACTACTTCCGTCCTTACAGGGACGAGTGCTTGAAGAGCGGTCTGCTGAATCCCAAGGTGATGGGCGTGGATATCAAGACGCTGCTGTATCAGGTGCCCGGCGGCATGCTCTCCAACATGGTGAGCCAGCTGAAGGAGCAGAATGCAGAGGACAGATACTATGATGTGCTGCGCGAGATTCCCGAGGTCCGCAAGGATCTGGGCGAGCCGCCTTTGGTGACACCTTCCTCCCAGATCGTGGGTACGCAGGCGGTGTTCAATGTGCTTTTGGGCGAGCGCTACAAGATGGCTACCAAGGAGACAAAGGCAGTGCTGCGCGGCGAGTATGGCCAGACTGTAAAGCCCATGAACCAGGAGATCATCGACAAGGTTATTCCCGGCGAGGAGAGGATTACCTGCCGTTATGCCGATATGCTTGAAAATGAGATGAATAAGCTGGAGGGCGAGATGAAGGAGTGGAAGCAGCAGGACGAGGACGTTTTGTCCTATGCGCTTTTCCCTCAGGTTGCTACCGACTTCTTCAAATACCGTCAGGCACAGCAGGATAAGGTGGATATGACCCAGGCCGACACCAAAAACGGCGCTTACCCTGTTTAAAACAAAAGACTGCTGAATTCAAAAGCGGTGCTGAAGCTGTCCGGCACACCGGGAGGTGTGCGCCAGGTTTTGGCGCCGCTTTCACATGATATGCTTGACAAGGCCATTGGCGTCCAGTAAGATAACAAGTGTTATAGCGCAGATGTGAGGGGGATGGGAAGATGGCGCGCAAAGAAATTATAACAATCGATATGATTCTGGATACGGCATTTGCCATGACCAGAGAGGAAGGCTTTGCGAATGTGACGGCCCGGAAGGTGGCAGCCAGGGCAGGCTGCTCCACGCAGCCTATTTTCCGCGTGTACAGGAATATGGACGAGCTGTGGCATGCGGTTTATGAGAGGGCGGCGGCTTTTTTTCAGGAGTATTACAGCCGTTACCCGCGCAGGGGCAATAAGCCCTTTGCCAATCTTGGAATGGCTTACATTGCGTTCGCAAGGGAAGAGAGACACCTGTTTGAGCTGTTGTTTGTAAAGGAAGGCCCCGGAAGCAGGGGAATGTATGAGCTGCTGAACGGTACGGCGGGGAATGTGGTCTGTGAAATCAATCTGGCCAAGGCGGCCGGGTGTGCGGCTCCGGGAGATCTCTTTATGAAAATGTGGATCTTTATTCACGGGGCGGCGTGCATGACGCTGACGGGGGACTATGATCTGTCGGATGTGCAGACCCTGGAGCTTCTGGAGCGTTCTTATGACGCGTTTGCCTGTGCCTGGGCGGCCGCGTAGGCCGACGGGGGAACCGCGGCGGTCGAATGGGAGTTGGAATGGAGAAACAGTATGATGTTCTGAGCCGGATATCCGGACGTTACGACAGGATGAGCAAAGGGCATAAGGCCATTGCCGCTTTTATATCAGATCATTACGACCAGGCTGTATTTATGACGGCGGCGAAGCTGGGGGAGACGCTGGGGATCAGCGAGTCCACCGTGGTGCGGTTTGCCTCCGGAATCGGGTATGAGGGCTATCCGGAGTTTCAGAAGGCCCTGGAGGAATGTGTAAAGAGCAAGCTCAGCAGCATCCAGAAGATGGATGCCAAATACGGCAAAAGCTCTCAGTCCGAGGTGCTGACCTCCGTGCTGACGTCGGATATCGAGAAGATTCAGCACACCATTGAACATCTGGATCCCGCGGCGTTTGAGCAGGCGGTGAGCACAATCCTGGAGGCGGAATGCATCTATATCATGGGACTGCGCAGCAACGAGCCGCTGGCGGAGTTTTTACATTTTTATCTCAATATGATCCGGGGCGGCGTGATTCTGCTGAAAACCACCAGCGTCAGCGAGACCTTTGAGCAGATGATCCGCATTGGCCACAGGGATTGTTTTATCGGTATCAGCTTTCCCAGGTATTCCATGCGGACTCTGAAGGCCATGGAGTTTGCCAGCGACAGAAATGCAAAGGTGATCGCCGTGACGGACTCTGCCAATTCTCCCATGAATCTCTACTCCGCATGTCATCTTTTGGCCAGGAGCGACATGGTTTCCATCGTGGATTCCCTGGTGGCGCCCTTAAGCGTCATCAATGCCCTCGTGGTGGCGCTGTGCCTGCGGTGCCCCCGGGAAGTAAAGCACAATCTGGAGATGTTGGAGGAGACCTGGAATAATTATCAGGTATATCTGAACGATGAAATCAATTTCATTGATGATGAACCCATACTGGACTATTCCCTGCGAAGAGGGCAGGATACCGAAGATCTCCGGCAGTAATTTTGAGGCCTGACAGGCCGTGCCCGTGTGACGGGCAGACGGGAGCGGACATGAAGCGTGTCATAGTGATAGGCGGCGGCGCGGCGGGAATGATGGCCGCGGTGGCTGCGTCGGAAAACGGAAACAGTGTTTGCCTGATCGAGAAGAACGAAAAACTGGGGAAGAAGCTTTTTATCACCGGCAAGGGGAGATGCAATGTGACCAATGCCGGGGACGGAGCGTCTTTTTTTGAGAATGTGTGTACCAACGGAAAGTTTCTCTACAGCGCCTTTTACGGCTTTGACAACAGGGCGGTGATGAGCTTTCTGGAGCAGGCGCGCTGTCCGCTGAAGACGGAGCGGGGAGAGAGAGTCTTTCCTGTGTCGGATCATTCCTCCGATGTGATCGCCGCCTTTCAGCGGGAGCTGGGAAGGCTTGGCGTGGAGGTTCGTCTGGGGACGGCTGGAAAAGAGCTTCGGACAAAAGATGGCAGAATAGAGGGAGTCCTGCTGCAGGACGGGGAACTGCTCGGGGCGGACAGCGTGATCGTCTGTACGGGAGGAATGTCCTATCCGTCCACGGGTTCCACGGGGGACGGGTATGATTTCGCCGGCAGGACAGGACATGCGGTAACAAAGCTTCGGCCTGTGCTGGTATCTTTTCGGGCTGCGGAGGAGTGGTGCCGCAGGCTGATGGGGCTGTCCCTCAAGAATGTGTCCCTGCGGCTTGACTGCGGGGGCAGGACGGTTTATGAAGGCTTTGGGGAGATGCTGTTTACCCACTTCGGCATCAGTGGCCCCCTGGTGCTCACGGCCAGCAGCTATTATGTGCCGGGCAGGGAGACTCAGGTGTTCATCGACCTGAAACCCGCCATATCCCTGGAGCAGCTGGATAAGCGTCTGCTGCGGGACTTTGAGGAGGCGAAGAACCGTCAGTTCAAAAATGCCCTGGGCAATCTGTTTCCCGCGAAGCTGATCCCTGTGATGACGGAGCTTTCCGGGATAGCGGCGGAAAAAAAGGTGAACGAGATCACAAGGCAGGAGAGAAGAGGCTTTGCAGAGCGGATCAAAAAATTGCCCCTGACCGTGACGGGCACCGGAGGATTCGAGGAGGCCATCGTCACCAGAGGCGGCATATCGGTGAAGGACGTGAATCCCTCCACCATGGAATCCAGGAAGGTAAAGGGACTTTACTTTGCCGGGGAGGTGCTGGATCTGGATGCGCTGACGGGGGGCTTTAATCTTCAGATCGCCTGGTCCACTGGGCATCTCGCCGGCAGCGCGGCGGGGAAAGAATAAGAGGGAGAGTTCCCTTTGGAATTTGGGGTTCTGCAAAGCGGAATCAGGGAGGTTGGAATGAGCTATAATATTGCGGTTGACGGTCCTGCGGGAGCGGGAAAAAGCACCATCGCCAGAGCCGTGGCAAAGAGAATGAATCTGATTTATGTGGATACGGGGGCCATGTACCGCGCCCTTGCGCTGTATGTGATCCGCTGCGGGGTGGATCCGGCGGACACAAAAAAGGTGATCGAGACCTGCGGCGGAGCCGATATTACCATACGTTATGAGGGCGGCGAGCAGGTGGTGGTGTTAAACGGGGAGAACGTAAACGGATTTCTGCGCACGGAGGAAGTGGGCGGGATGGCGTCCTCCATCAGCCCCATTCCGCAGGTGCGGGCAAAACTGGTGGAGCTGCAGCGCAGGCTTGCCGCCGGAAGCGACTGTATTATGGACGGCAGAGACATCGGAACCTGTGTGCTTCCCGGCGCTCAGACCAAGATCTATCTCACGGCGGACAGTCTTGTGCGGGCAAAGCGCCGTTATGCGGAGCTTTGTGCCAGGGGAGAGGAATGCGACCTGGAGCAGATCCGGGCGGATATCGAAAAGCGGGATTACATGGACATGCACCGGGAGACATCTCCGCTGCGGCAGGCGGAGGATGCGGTGCTGGTTGACACCTCGGATATGACGCCGGAGGAGGTCATTGAAAGGATTGTCCGGATCTGCGGACAGGGAGCATAGGCATGGAAATTGTACTGGACGAATGCGCAGGCTTCTGTTTCGGGGTCAGGCGGGCGGTGGATACCGTGTATGAACAGTTGGAAAAGGGGAAAACTATATACACCTATGGATCTGTGGTACACAATGAAGTGGTGGTACAGGAGCTTGCAAAGAGAGGCGTGAAGGTTCTGGAGGATAAAGCGTCTCTTCTGGCTCTTCCGCCCGGGAAGGGGGAGGAGAAGGCAGCCGTGGTCATAAGAGCCCACGGGGTGCCGGAGGAGATTTACGGCATTCTGGAACAGAAGGGTCTGGAGTGCGTGGATGCCACCTGTCCCTTTGTGAAGAGGATCCACAGGATCGTCCGGGAGCAAAGCGCACAGGGAAAGCACATCGTCATTGTGGGAAATCCGGGACATCCCGAGGTGGAGGGGATTCTGGGAATGTGCCGGGGGCCTGCAACGGTGGTGGAGGAGCCCGGGGAGGCAGAAAATTTTGTTCCTGAAGAGGGAGACAGCCTCTTTGTCGTGTCTCAAACGACATTTAACTACAATAAATTTCATTATATAGTTGAAATTTTTCAAGAAAAAGGTTACAATGTTAGTGTTGTGAATACTATATGCAGCGCGACAAAGGAGCGCCAGCAGTCGGCAAGGGCTCTTGCAGCCAGGGCCGATGTGATGATCGTGATAGGAGGAAAGCACAGCTCCAATACAAGAAAGCTCTATGAAATCTGCAGGGGAGAATGTGCAAACACCTATTTTATACAGACACTGGATGACTTGCATTTAGAACTGCCTAAAGCTGTCCGCCTGGTGGGTATTACAGCGGGGGCTTCCACCCCAAATAAATTAATCGAGGAGGTTCAAAATTATGTCAGAATTAACTTTTGAACAAATGTTGGAAGATTCAATTAAGACAATACATTCAGGAGAGGTAGTCGAGGGTACAGTGATCGATGTCAAGACGGATGAAATCGTTTTGAATATCGGATACAAGTCAGATGGTATTCTTACAAAGAGTGAGTACACCAATGATTCCAGCGTTGACCTGCAGGCAGCGGTGAAGCCCGGCGATACCATGGAGGTAAAAGTCCTGAAGGTAAACGACGGAGAGGGTCAGGTGGTGCTGACCTACAAGAGACTGGCTGCCGACAGAGGCAACAGAAGGATCGAGGAGGCATATAACAGCAGGGAGGTTCTCAAGGCCAGCGTGACCCAGGTGCTGGAGGGCGGCCTCAGCGTCGTGGTGGACGAGGTGAGGATCTTTATTCCCGCAAGTCTTGTGTCCGATACCTATGAGAGGGATCTGAACAAATATGCGGGACAGGAAATCGAGTTTGTGATCAGCGAGTACAATCCCAAGAGAAGAAGATATATCGGAGACCGCAGACAGCTTATCATCGCCAGGAAGGAAGAGCTTCAGAGAGAGCTGTTCGAGAGAATCCACGAGGGAGATATCGTGGAGGGTGTCGTGAAGAATGTGACTGATTTCGGCGCGTTCGTGGATCTGGGCGGAGCCGACGGCCTGCTTCATATCTCTGAAATGTCCTGGGGACGCGTGGAGCATCCCAAGAAGGTGTTCCATGTGGGCGATCAGCTGAAGGTTCTCATCAAGGAGATCAACGGAAGCAAGATTGCACTTTCCCTGAAGTTTGACGATGCAAATCCCTGGAAGGATGCGGCGGACAAGTATGCGGTGGGAAGCGTTGTCACCGGAAGAGTGGCCAGAATGACCGACTTCGGCGCGTTCATAGAGCTGGAGCCCGGCGTGGATGCACTGCTTCATGTTTCCCAGATTTCCAAGGAGCATGTGGAGAAGCCCTCCGACGTACTGAAGACCGGCGAGGAGGTCACCGCAAAGGTGGTTGACTTTAACGAGGCGGACAGAAAGATCTCCCTGAGCATCAAGGAGATGTTTGCGGCAGGACGTGAGGAGGATGCGGACGAGGTTTCCGTGGATATCGATGCAATGATTGCCGCTCAGGAATAAGCTGCGGCTTTCCTTTGTAAAATATAGAATAAAGTAAAGTCAGGATGGTGTTCGTGATGGCATATGATTATGAATATTTTAAAAAGGAGATCTTGTCGCTGACGGCGATTGACCTGAACAGTTATAAAGAGAAACAGATGAAGCGTCGAATCGACACGCTGATCTCCAAGCATAAGATAGCAGGCTATGATAAATATGTACAGGGACTGAGGACGGACAAGACTCTTTTTGAGGAGTTTGTCAACTATATCACCATTAATGTTTCAGAGTTTTACCGGAATCCGGAGCAGTGGAAGCTGATGGATCAGCAGGTGATTCCCGAACTGATTAAAAAGTTCGGGAAGAATCTGAAGATCTGGAGCGCGGCCTGTTCCACCGGAGACGAGCCCTATTCACTGGTCATGGCGCTGTCAAAGCATCTGCCGCTGAATAACATTAAGATATTTGCTACTGACCTTGACAAACAGGTGATTGCAAAAGCGAAGCTGGGGCTTTATTCCAGTAAGAGTGTGCTTGCCGTGCCCGACGATCTGAAAAAGAAGTATTTCACACAGGTCGGAGGCTCCTACAAGATTTCCGATGAGATCAAGGCAAGGGTGGAGTTTAAGGAGCACAATCTTTTAAAGGATACATATCCCACGGATTATCATTTGATTGTCTGCAGAAATGTGCTGATTTACTTTACCGAGGAGGCAAAGGAGGAGGTGTTCCGGAAATACTTCAGGACACTGGCTTCCGGCGGCGTTCTCTTTATCGGAAGCACGGAGCAGATCATTAATTACAAAGAGATAGGATATGAGAGAAAGAATTCGTTTTTCTATCAAAAGCCGTAGATTTTCTGCAAGATAAAAGGTGTAAATCCCCGGATTTACACCTTAAGCTTTGTTTGGGGAGAAATAAGGCAGAGGGGAGAAAATATGAGGGTTTCCGTGATTATACCGTCGCTCAATCCGGACGATAAGCTGCTCCGGACGGTGGAGGGGCTTGCCGCCGTTGGGTTTGACGATATCATCGTTGTAAATGACGGCAGCGATGCCGCGCATGAGAAACCGTTTGAAGAGCTGTCCGGGAAAAACGGTGTCACCGTGCTTCGGCATGAGGTGAACATGGGAAAGGGACGAGCTCTGAAGACGGCGTTTGAGTATTGTCTGCAAAACAGACAGGACAGCTGCGGAGTCGTAACGGCAGACGGCGACAATCAGCACACACCGACGGACATTCTGGCATGTGCGAAGAAGATGATCGAGCTGGGGGAGCAGATCATTCTTGGAGTGAGAGATTTTTCACAGCAGGATGTACCGTGGAAGAGCCGGACGGGGAATCGGATCACAAGCGGGGTGTTCAAGCTGGCCTGCGGCATGAAGATCAGCGATACCCAGACGGGGCTTCGGGCCATACCGCAAAAATATCTGGAGATCATGACGGAAGTACAGGGAGAACGTTTTGAGTACGAGACGGAGATGCTTCTGGTCATGCAGCGGAAGAAGATACCGTTTACGGAGGTAAAGATCGAAACGGTCTATATCAACGAGAATGAGACCAGTCATTTTCATCCGCTGCGTGATTCGGTGCTGATTTACAGAAAGATCCTGAAATATATGCTCAGCTCACTGATTTCTTCACTGGCCGATTTTCTGGTGTACAGCGGCGTGGTGCTTGTCATAGGCGGGCTGATGAGCCGGGAAGCAAGAATTTTTACAGCGACGCTGGCGGCGAGAATTCTTTCTTCACTGCTGAATTTTCTGCTGAACAAAAAAGCGGTGTTTCATTCGGATGTTCCGGTGAAGCGGGCTGTGTTCCGGTATTACCTGCTCTGTGTCTGTCAGCTGGGAACCTCCTGGCTGCTGGTGTGGCTTTTCAGTGAGCTTTTTGCGGCTGCCGCATTGGGGGAGATCTTCCTGAAGATTCCGGTGGACGTAGCTTTGTTTTTTGTCAGCTACCAGATTCAGAAGCACTGGGTTTTTCGGGACTGAGGGATATAGTCTGATATAAGGGGAGAAAAAATTGTGAAAAAAATAGGCAGATTTCTGGGGAGAGCTCTGCTGCTGTTTGCCGTCACTGTCCTTGCAGCGGCGGTGACATTGGTGCTGTCTCTGAATATGATATGCAACGGCCCCTCCGAGGCGGCCAGAGAGTTGTTTGTCACCACGGTTCTGGAATCGGGACAGCTGAAATTTGTGGCGTCTCTTTTCCTCTCCGAGGAAGAGATCACTGAGATTGTCAGCAGAACCTCCATGGCACAGATGGATACGGATATCGATACCAGTCTGATTTCGGTGGATCATACAGACCGGGAACAGAAAGAGGAGACCCAGGGAGAGCGGGTGGCAAATTACGACGAAAACGGCGTGGAGATCATTGAGATTTCCAGCAGAAGTTTTTATGCCAAGCTGATGATCGTGGAGGATCCTGCTCAGGTCAGGCTGGCTACCACCTATCCCTGGGGAGAGTATGGAAAACAGCTCAGTGAGCTTGTCACGGGCAGCGGAGCGGCAGGCGGGGTAAACGGCGGGCTTTACCAGTCTACGGGCAATATGGGAGGTTCCCCTCTGGGGGTGGTGGTTTCCCAGGGAGAGATTCAGTACAATGCCCCGGAGGGCTGGAAGGGATTGTATCTCATCGGCTTTGACGAGGATAATATTCTGCAGATCATTGATATCGAGGGCCAGACAAAGGCGGGAATGAAGGAGCTGATTGCGGAGAGGAAAATCCGGGACGCGGTTTCCTTCCAGGATGAGACCAGCGATGCCAACAACCATTTTACGCCGCTGGTGATCAACGGCGTAGCCAGGGAGCTCAACGGCCAGGGCAGCGGGGCAAATCCCAGAACCGCCATCGGACAGCGGGCCGACGGGTCAGTGCTTCTGCTGGTGACGGACGGGCGGGGGGCCGCAGGGCACCTGGGGGCAACGGCTTCCGATCTGATCAATATCATGATGGAGTATGGCGCTGTAAACGCCGCCAATCTGGATGGGGGAAGTTCCTCCTGTATGTATTATGACGGGGAATATGAGATGACCAGCGTTACACTGTATTATGCAAATTCGTCGTGGAGACTGCCCACGGCATTTGTTGTGGAGGGCCGGTGATATGAAGAAAAAGAAGTCTGTGTTCCGAATTTTTTTTCTGTCCTATCTTGTTCTTCTGGCAGTCTGCTGTGTTGCTGCCGTGGTATATGTGAGGGACTGTCTGATTCTGTACGAAAATGCACAGCCCGAGGTCTGCATGGAAGCGTTTGTAACCAAGCTTTCCGAGGGCGGTGCAATGGCTGCGGATCTGGAGGAGGCATACCTGGAAGCGGCAGCGCCGGGCAAGTTTGACGACGCGGAAAGTTGCAGGGAATGGTTTTCTTCAAAGATGAGCGGAGCCGTTTTCTGCTGGAAGCAGAACCCGCAGAGCTATGACACATCCATGCCGGTTTATGACGTGTATGCGGATGAAGATATACTTATGAAGGTGACGCTTCGGTCGGTAAACCCGCGCACGCGCCTGGGAATCATGACGATATCCGATTGGGAGCTGGAGAAGATGGAGTTTTGTGCCGAGGCATTCGGGGGAGAGCTTCCCGGGGTCGGGACGGGGTTTTCCTATGACATTTCCGTGCCGGATACCTGTCGTGTGACGGTGAATCAGATAGAACTTGGGAAGGATGAGCTTATGGGGGAACCTCTTCCCATGGAGGAATTCCGCTATGTGGCGGAGTATGTGAAAATGCCCGAGCTTGTGACTTATCGGGTTGAAGGTCTTGCGTTTGAGCCTGACATCGTTATCCGGGATCTGGAGGGGGAGACGGTTGCATATGAGGAGAAAAACGGCAGTATCACGGCGGTCTCCGCAGCCGGTTCCCGTGTTTCCGGTGAGGAGTATGGGGATCAGGTGGACGTGCTGCACATTGCGGAGCAGTGGAGCCGGTTTCTCACCGACGACCTGACGGGTGCGAAACACGGAGTGGGGCAGATTCTCCCGTATCTTGTCCCTGACTCTTACCTCTATGAGATGGCAGCCGATTACGCAAAGGGTGTGGATATCACGTTTGTCAGCGGCCATGTGCTCAATGATTTCAAGGAAGAGAGGGTGTCGGATTACATAAAGTACGGGGAGAACTGTTTCTCCTGTGAAGTGTACTTTGAGAAAAATATGACTCTGCTCAAGGGCGGCAGACGGACGGATGTGTTTTACAACAGAATGTTCTTTGTCTATCTGGAGGATCCGGCCGTGGTGGAAAAGCCCGGATGGTATCTGGCTGATATGCAGGCGGTGATCGGAGACGGAGAATAGGCAGCAAAAAAACACCCGGATGGCATGGAGCCCTCCGGGCGCTTTTCCGAAGCGAAACAATTTTGAGAATCAGGTCTGCGGGTCATTTTAATAAGAGGAAGCCATCATTGCCAGTACATGAGAGGCGTACTGAGAAAATGCCTGCCGGTTTTTCTTCATCTCGTCGGTGAGCTCAAAGAACAGCTCGCGGCTTTTGTATTCCCGCTTGAAAAAGGGTTCAAACACTATGTCCCATTGAGGAAGATAACTGGCAAATTTTCTGGTATAACAGTTGGCAGCGGAGGCCGGAATGCGGTGTTCCCTGTCTACGAAGCCGGCTACGGATTTGTGGAGGGCCACATCCTCAGAGGGCAGATAATAGTAGTCGTGATAGTTGGAATAAAAATATTTCAGCTCCTCATCGTAGATGGGAACCTTTAACAGAGCCTGTGCGCCTTCTCCGCGGAAATAGCAGCTTCCGGCGGAGGCTGCCACCGGGCTGGGGAGAGGCGTGTCTAAGGAGAGCGTAATCATCAGCTCTCTGCGCCTGCTTCCACTGGCATCCTTGTAAGAGTTTGCCTGGACTTTCCTCGCCCTGGCCGGTTCGTTGAACAGATCGTAATAGGCCAGCATGGGAAGGGTTTCCAGCATGCCCTTCAGGTCGTCGGCATTGTGGAGGAAAAGCGCGTTTTCGGAGAACTCGGTGGGATTTTTTACATAATCCCGGTAGATGCCAATGAGTTCGCTGCCGGAAAACACGTCCTTGCGGTTGATGCCCAGAAACTGCTCCAGCGTTTTCTGTTTGCAGTTGGGAAGCCGCAGGAAGAATTTATAGGGATTGATCCGCCGGTACAGATCGATGCCCTGAAACTGGTCAAAGCTGCAGGGGATGGAGAACTGTTCGCATTTCTGAGTGAGGTAGGGAAGGTCGAAGTTGTTGCCGTTGAAATGAATCATATAGCGGTAGAGCTTTGCAAACTCCAGAAAGGCGCTCAGGATGTCCTTCTCCTGGCTGAAGTTCTCGGCCATCCACTGGATCGTGTGCCACTTGCCCGCCAGAAAATAGGCGCAGCCGATCAGGTACAGGTAGGAGGAACGGGCTGCAAAACCGGTGGTTTCAATATCTATGAAGAGGATGCGCTCTACGGGCGCAAGTCTTTCAAGGGGATAAGAGACGGAAAAGTTTTCCATTGTTTCTTCTGAAATTCTCATCGCTGGCCTCCCATATGGAATGTATTTGTCGCTGTTTATCCGTGAACAGCAACATCTATTTCTTATATGATAGCATAAAAATAAATTTTACAGTAGTATTTTATCAAAAAAAATAGTATATTTAATGTGAGTGGTTCTGCAAAATTCGACAGAAAAATGTTGGAAAGGACGTATTACTATGGCAAAGTTGACATTTGTGGGCGGCATACATCCCTACGACGGAAAAGACTTATCCAAGGATAAGCCGATTCAGGATATTCTGCCCAAGGGAGAGCTTGTCTATCCTCTGTCCCAGCACATCGGTGCGCCGGCGAAGGCCATTGTGGAAAAAGGAGAGAGGGTTCTGGCCGGTCAGAAAATTGCGGAGAGCGGGGGATTTGTCTCCGCGCCGGTGTATGCATCCGTCTCGGGGACGGTGAAGGCCATCGAGCCCAGGCGTGTGGTCACGGGAGACCTGATCATGAGTATCGTGGTGGAAAACGACGAGATGTATGAGGACGTGGGCTTTTACCCGTCGGCTCCCCTGGAAAAACTGAGCCGGGAGGAGATCATAGATATCATCCGGGAGGCCGGAATCGTGGGCATGGGCGGGGCAGGTTTTCCCACTCATGTGAAGCTGTCCCCCAGAGACCCGCAGAAAATCGAGTATGTGATCGCCAACTGCGCGGAGTGTGAGCCCTACCTGACCTCGGATTACCGCAGGATGCTGGAGGAGCCGGAAAAGCTCATCGGGGGCCTGAAGATCATATTAAAGCTTTTTGATAATGCACAGGGGATTCTGGCGGTGGAGGACAACAAGCCGGACTGCATCTCCCTGCTCAGACAGCTGACGAAGGATGAGCCCGGAATCAGCGTAAAGGCGCTGAAGACCAAGTACCCCCAGGGCGGAGAGCGTCAGCTGATTTATGCCACCACGGGAAGGAAGATCAATTCCACCATGCTTCCCGCGGATGTTGGGTGTGTGGTGAACAATGTGGATACCATCGTGGCCGTGTACCGGGCGGTGATGGAGGGACGTCCCCTGATCGAGAGGATTGTAACAGTCACAGGCGATGCGGTGACTTCTCCCAGAAACTTCCGGGTGAGGATCGGTATGAGCTATCAGGAGATACTGGACGCGGCCGGGGGATTTCGGGTGACACCCGAAAAGATCATCTGCGGAGGGCCCATGATGGGCTTCGGCATGTTTGACCTGAATGTGCCCACAACCAAGACTTCCACGGCGCTGCTGGGACTTTCCAGGGACGATGTGTCGGCTATGGAACCGGGGCCCTGCATCAACTGCGGGAGGTGTGTGGAGGTGTGCCCGGGCAGGGTGATTCCCAGCAGGCTGGCAGATTATGCGGAGCGGTTCGACGAGGAGGCTTTTCTGGAGAATCACGGTATGGAGTGCTGCGAGTGCGGCTGCTGCAGCTTTGTCTGTCCCGCCAAGAGGCCCCTCACCCAGGAGATTAAATCCATGCGCAAGCTTCAGCTGGCAAAGAAAAAGAAGTAGGAGGAAGGCAATGAGCGCATTGTTTAAAGTATCATCCAATCCCCATATTCGTTCCAAAGTGACCACCAACGGTATCATGCTGGCAGTCATTGCGGCCCTGATGCCTGCCACGGGCTTTGGAATCTATAATTTCGGCCCCAGAGCGCTGGCGGTGATTCTGGTGACCATAGCGTCCACGGTGCTGACGGAGTTTTTGTTCGGGCTGTACAAAAAGAAACTGACGGTGACGGATCTGTCCGCCGTGGTGACGGGACTTCTGCTGGCGCTGAATCTGCCGGTGACGATTCCGCTGTGGATGGCGGCGCTGGGAGGGGTGTTTGCCATCCTTGTGGTGAAAATGCTGTTTGGCGGTCTGGGACAGAACTTCATGAATCCCGCCCTGGCGGCCAGGTGTTTCCTGCTGATTTCCTTTCCCACGGCCATGACGGCTTTTTCCTGCGATGCCTTTACGGGCGCAACGCCTCTGGCTGCGCTGAAGGCGGGAGAGCAGGTCAATATCATGGATATGGTGATCGGGCGCACGGGAGGTACTATCGGTGAGACCTCCGTCATAGCATTGATTATCGGCGCATGTGTACTGATTCTGCTGGGAGTCATTGACCTGCGGATTCCCGGAAGCTACATATTGACTTTTGTGCTGTTTACGGGCATCTTCGGCGGACATGGCTTTGACCCCGCGTTTCTGTCTGCCCAGCTTGCCGGCGGCGGCCTGATGCTGGGAGCGTTTTTCATGGCAACGGACTATGTGACACGGCCCATCACCATCAAAGGGCAGTATCTGTTCGGTATTTTTCTGGGTATTATGACCGGTATATTCCGGATTTTCGGGCCGGGCGCAGAGGGTGTTTCCTATGCGATCATCCTGGGCAATCTGCTGGTGCCGCTGATGGAAAAGGTTACCAGGCCTACGGCCTTCGGCTATCGGAAAGGAGGCAGGCGTCATGCGAAATAACAGTGATCTGAAGACAATGTTCAGGGAGGCAGGGATCCTCTTTGGGATCACCCTGCTGGCGGGGCTGCTGCTGGGACTTGTGTACGAGGTGACGAAGGAGCCGAGAAGAATACAGCAGGAGAAAGCGGTTCAGGAAGCCTGCGTGGCGGTGTTTCCCCAGGCGGAGGAGGAAGCGCTGGAGCTTACCTTTACCCCGGTGGAAAACGGCCCTGCGGAGCTGATCGCAGAGCTGGCGGAACAGAGCGTGAAGATCGGAACCGTATTCCGCGCGGAGCATGGCGGCGTTCTTTACGGCTATGTGGTTGAGACGGCATGCAAGGGCTACGGCGGAGATGTGGTGCTCTATGTGGGCGTGGGTGCGGACGGCACGGTGAACGGCGTCTCCATCACGGAGAGCTCCGAGACGCCGGGACTTGGTCTGGAGGCATCCGCAGTACTGACGCCTCAGTTTGCGGGAAAGAAAGTCGAGAGCTTTGTCTATACAAAGACTGGAGCCATGGAAAATACAAACGAGGTGGATGCCATCAGCGGCGCGACCATCACCACAAGGGCGGTGACAGACGCCGTGAACGGCGGTCTGAAGGTGGCCTTGGAGCTGCTGGGGGGAGGTGTTTACAATGAATAAGGCTGGAGAGAGGCTTTACAACGGTTTTATCAAAGAAAATCCTACCTTTGTGCTGATGCTGGGCATGTGTCCCACCCTGGCGGTGACTACATCCGCGGTCAACGGACTGGGTATGGGTCTGACGACCATGGTGGTTTTGGCGCTGAGCAACCTGTTTATCTCCCTGCTGCGGGGGATCATTCCGGGCAGAGTGCGTATTCCTGCCTTTATCGTCATCATTGCGTCCTTTGTGACCATCGTGCAGCTGTTGCTGGAAGCGTACCTGCCTTTTTTAAACAAGGCTCTGGGCATGTACATTCCGCTGATTGTGGTTAACTGTATTATTCTGGGGCGGGCCGAGGCGTACGCCTACACCAATTCCCCTCTGCCCTCTCTGTTTGACGGAATCGGAATGGGACTTGGCTTTTCCTTCGCCCTGACCTGCATCGGCGCCGTGCGTGAGCTGCTGGGCGCCGGAAAGCTGTTCGGCATGGGTGTTCTGCCGGGCTCCTTTACCCCCATTCGGATCTTTACCCAGGCGCCGGGGGCATTCTTTGTGCTGGCGGCTCTGGTGGCTCTGCAGAATTATATCAAGGCAAAGAGGAAGAAGGCAGGGAAGCCTTATGAAAAAATCGGTTCCGGCTGTACCGAGGACTGCATGAACTGTTCCGAGAAGGGCTGCACAAAGCGCTTCTACGATCCGGACGGGGCACAGCCGGCGGGCAGGGAGGCAGAGAACGAAAAGGGATCCCGCCGTCCTGCCGCAAAAAAGAAGGCGGATCTGGATGTGGTAGATCTGGAAGAGGAGGAGAGATAAATGGATAACGTAAAGGAATTGCTGGTTATTTTGGTCGCCTCCTCCCTGGTGAGCAATGTGGTGCTCAGCCAGTTCCTGGGACTCTGTCCCTTTCTGGGCGTGTCGAAGAAGGTGAAGACAGCCGGCGGCATGGGGGCTGCGGTGATCTTTGTCATCACGCTGGCAAGCGCGGTGGCGGGCGTCATCAACCGGTTTGTGTTGATCCGCTTCCGGGTGCAGTATCTGGATACCATTGTGTTTATCCTGGTCATCGCCGCGTTGGTTCAGTTCGTGGAGATGTTCCTGCGAAAGGTCATGCCGTCCCTCTATGAGGCGCTGGGTGTCTATCTGCCCCTGATTACCACCAACTGCGCGGTGTTGGGCGTTGCCATCAGCAATGAGCAGGCGGAGTACGGGATTCTGACAGGAGTTGTAAACGGCTTTGCCACCGCGGTTGGCTTTACCGTTGCCATTATCATCCTGGCTGGAATCCGCGAAAAGATCGAGTATAACGACGTGCCGGAGTCCTTTCGGGGAATGCCTGTCGTCCTGCTGACGGCGGGGCTTATGGCTATTGCCTTTGTGGGCTTTTCCGGACTTTTGTAGGGAGGGGATAAGATATGACTGGAATTTTGACGGCTACGGCGGTAGTCGGTGTGGTTGGTATCTTTGTGGGCGTCTTCCTGGGTGTGGCCGGCATCCGCTTCAAGGTGCAGGTGGACGAGAAGGAGGAGGCGGTTCTGGCCGCGCTGCCGGGAAATAACTGTGGCGGCTGCGGCTACGCGGGGTGTTCCGGCCTGGCGGCTGCGATAGCGAAAGGAGAAGCGCCGGTGAACGCCTGCCCGGTGGGCGGAGAACCCGTGGGTAAAAAGATTGCGGAGATCATGGGTGTGGAGGCGGAGGCCTCCGGGAGAATGGTAGCCTTTGTGGCATGTCAGGGAGACTGTGACAAGGCCGGGAAGGACTACGATTATTACGGGATCGAGGACTGCCGCATGATGAGCTTTGTGCCGGGAGGCGGTCCAAAGTCCTGCAACAGCGGCTGCCTGGGCTTCGGCACCTGTGTGAAGGTCTGTCCCTTTGACGCCATCCATGTGATAGACGGTGTGGCGGTGGTAGACAAGGAGGCCTGCAAGGCCTGCGGAAAGTGTATCGCGGTATGTCCCAAAAAGCTGATTTCCCTGATTCCCTATGACGCAAAGGTTGCGGTGGCATGCAGCTCCACGGACAAGGGGCCTGTCACCATGAAAGCCTGTAAGGCGGGCTGTATCGGCTGCGGCATCTGTGTGAGGAACTGTCCCAGCCAGGCCGTGACCGTGTCGGAGTTCCATGCCGCCATCGATCAGGAAAAATGTACGGGCTGCGGCGCATGTGCCGAAAAGTGCCCGAAGAAGGCAATTGTGGGTGTGGAATGAGACTGAGAGACGATTTTGACGACCACTCGGGTATGACGCCTACGGTGGTGATGACTATTGTGGCCGTGACGGTGTTCGTAGCCGTAATATTGGTGGTGGTGCTGATAATGAATAACGGGAAGAGAAGGCCGGGCCCCTCCGCGGGGCAGGAGAGCACGTCTCCCATCATCCTCTCCTCCGTCCCGGAGGAGGCGGGAAGTTCCGGGGGAGTGCTCTCACCGGACGACCTGGATTTCTGGGATAAATATCCGCCGGAGGAGTCGTCGGAGCCCACGGTGGAGGAGTCTGTTCCCCAGGAAAAGGTAGAGAATGATCCGGCTACCGACGGCAAGCACACATTGGTGCAGCGCTGGGACGGCAGAGAGGAATGGGTGCTGATCAGTCCGTATCTTCCCAAGCATGAGTATGACTTCACCAAGCTGGTCTGCCAGTCCGAGCTGATGAAATACTATGAGAACGGGAAGCAGACTTCCTATGTGGGAGTGGATGTCTCCAAATTTCAGGATTATATTGATTTCGGAAAGGTGAAGAAGGCCGGAATCGACTTTGTGATGATTCGTGCCGGGGCCAGGGGCTACGGCACGGGGCAGCTGATCGTGGACGAATATTTCGGGGATAATTTAAAGCGCGCCACCGACGCAGGGCTGCAGGTGGGGGTCTATTTTTATTCTCAGGCCATCACGAAGGAGGAGGCCGTGGAGGAGGCAAATCTGGTGCTGGAAAATCTGGGAGATTACACCATTTCCTATCCCATTGCCTTTGATATGGAGCTGGTGACCAACGACACGGCGCGGACGGATTCCCTGAGCAAATCGGAACGGACAAACATTACAAAGGCGTTTCTGGATACCATTGAGGATGCAGGATATAAGTCCATTATCTATGGAAACAAGGAATGGCTGATTAAGGAGATAGACATGTCCAAACTGACGGCATATGATGTGTGGCTCTCCCAGCCTGCGGATATACCGGATTATCCCTATAAGTTTACCATGTGGCAGTACAGCACCAAGGGAAACATTGACGGAATTGCCGGACCGGCGAATCTGAACATAAGCTTTATCGACTATTCTGAAAAATAAAGGTTCAGGATCTTCGGTGGGATCTGCAGGGAGGAGTACAGCTCTGCATAGCGGCTTGGGGAAAGACCTTCGATATAATTCTGGGGAAAGTTTTTTTTCAAACCGTTCCTTTTCAGAATATCGGCGGCTTTGTTGTAGGCAATGGCGGCCGTGACCTCATCGTCGTATCGGCCAACAAGCAGATTACCGTTTACATGAATGCGGACAGTATAGATATACTGTCCCTTTTTTTGTTCTGCCGTGACGCCGTGGTAGAGGTTGATAATCTCCAGATTTTCACGGCGAAAATCGGTGGGATCCCCGTTGATAAAGCGGAAATCTCTGCCGGGGCGGGCGTAGGGACGGATGCCGTACCTGGAGACAATACTGACCTGCAGACCGTAATCGGCCACAAAGTAATGATTTCCCCTACTCATGATTTTGTGGGAGGAATAATAAAACAGATCGTCCGGATCAAACTTCAGCACTTTGGCGGGAGAGAGATAGTAGTAGAACAGCCTTCTGCCCACATAGATGGGATTGCCGAAGTAGATGCCGTTGTCCCGGTAGTTGGCGAGGCAGACCCATTTTTCAAAGGGAAGGAGGCAATCCGCGGGATAATTTTCAGGGGTCAGAGTGTTGTCCTCCAGAACTCTTCGTCCTTCCAGATAGGCGGCGTGAGCCTCTTCTGCCGTGGGAAAGCTGCCAAGGCTGATATGCTTGCGGCGACAGGTGAGGGAGGCGCGAAAATAAGCCTCTCCGCTTTTTTTGAAAGCGGGGAAGACTCCTTCCGGGTGAGCCGTATTCTTTTGCGGGTGGGAAATTTTTTTTGCCACTGGCAGCACCTCTTTCTTTTCAGTATAGCATTTTTTCGGCAATTTGGGCAACTGCCGGGATATATTTTTCCTTTTTGTGTCATATACTGATATATCGGACAGGCAAAGCTTGTTTGACAGTAGGACCGAAAGGACGGAAAGCTTATGTATAAAAAAGCGTTGAGTCTGCTTATTGTGGGAAATCTGGTAGTGCTCATGGGTTATATATGTGTCATGGAACTCTCCGGCGCAAGAGTTCTGCCGCAGGCTGCGGGACAGCTGCAGCTGGAGCTGGAGGAGCTGGAAGAGAAGGCAAAGGAACGGGGGACAGTGGCTGCGGAGAGCCTGCAGGGCGCCAGTATTGGCCTTGGAATTGCGGATGTGGCCGTATCGGGGCAGCGGGTGGTGGGCTATCACCTGATGGATGATAGCAGGCGGCGTCTGAGCGAGGAAGATATGGAAGCATTGCTGCGGATCGTGGAGGCGGAAGCGGGCTCCGAGGACGAGGACGGGAGGCTTCTGGTGGCCAATGTGGTGCTGAACCGGGTGGACAGCGAGCGTTTTCCGGAGACCGTGACGGAAGTGGTATTCCAGAGGGAGAACGGTGTGAATCAGTTTTCGCCGGTGGCAAACGGCAGGTATTATACCGTGGAGGTCAGCGACGTCACCGTCTCGGCGGTGGGACGGGCCCTGATGGGGGAAAACATCTCGGAGGGAGCGCTTTTCTTTGCGGCAAGGAAGTATGCGGATAGCGATAAGATGAAGTGGTTTGACGAAAATCTGACATTTCTGTTCAGTCATGGCGGTCATGAGTTCTTTAAGTAGATTTTCCGTTGTTTGCACAATAAATTTCTTGCCATGCCGGTCTGTTTGTGGGATAATCAATCTGGGAAAAATTTTGTTTCGGACATGAAGGACAGAGAGATGAGTGATAACAGGTCTTGGAGCGATATCGGGGAGGAACTGCGCGACGCCGTGGGAGATGCCCTGCGGAGCGGAAATTTCAAGGATCTCAGTGATGTGGTGATGAATACGGTCACGGACACCGTGAGAAACGTGTCTTCCCGGGTGGGACAGGCCGTTTCCGAAAGTGTGAACTACACGGAGGAATACGAGCAGGCTACCCGGCAGCGGCAGAGGGAGAGAGAGAAAGAACGGCAGGCGGCCAAAGAGGCGCGGCTGGCCATGCTTCCGGCGCCCTTCCGCCGGGTTGGACGCGTCTCCAGCGTGCTGTACCGGGTGTTCGGCGGCATTGGAACGGGTGTCATGGCAGTGTTGTGTACGGTGTTCGGCGGGCTTGGCCTGGGGTATGGCGGCGGCTGGTGGACAGCTTTTTCCGTTCTGGCGCTGCTGCTTGGCGCGTTCGTGCTGATGATCAACGTGGGCTGTAAACAGAAGCTGAGGTTAAAAAGAGCGGAAAAGTATGTGGAGCTTTCGGGGCAGAATCAGTATGTCAATGTGGAGGAGCTGGCGCTTCATACCAACAGAACCCCCAGGTTTGTGCTGAAGGATATCAGGAGGATGCTGGAGCTGGGATTTTTCCCCCAGGGACATTTGGACAGCAAGGGAAGCTGTCTGATGCTGAACGACAGAATCTACAGGGAATATATCACGCTGGAAAAGCAGAGAAAGGTGCTGGAGAAGGAACAGAAGGCTCAGGCACGCCGGGCTGTGGAGGAGAAGCCACAGCCGGCAAAGCAGCCGCAGGAAAGCGCAGGGGGCAGCGAGCTGGACGAGATGATCACACAGGGACAGGATTGTATCCGCAGGCTGCGGAACATGAACGACAATATTCCGGGGGAGGAGATCTCGGCCAAATTGTTCCGGCTGGAAAATCTTCTGAAGGAAATTTTCGAGGGTCTGAAGGAGCATCCGGAGCAGTTGCCTCAGATGCAGAAATTTATGAATTATTATCTGCCCACCACGCTGAAGCTGGTTGGAGCTTACGAGCAGTTTGACGACCTGAGCGCCCAGGGGGACGAGATCAGGGAGGCCAAGGCGGAGATCGAGAAGACATTGGATACCATAAACTGCGCATTTGAAGAGCTTTTGAACAGGATGTTCCGGGAGACGGCTTTTGACGTGACGACGGATGCACAGGTGCTTCAGACCATGCTGGCCAAGGAGGGACTTACAGGGCAGCGTGATTTCGAGTTTGAGAAGGTTTCCAGATAAAGAGCGCTGCGGAAAGGATAGGAGGATACATAGATGAATGACATTGATGAACTGTTGAAGGAGGCTCCCACGCTTACGTTTGAGCCGGTGCTGGAGGAAAAGCCTGCGGCGCCTGTGGAGGCAGGTAAGGCGGAGGCGGCGCCTGCGGAGGATTTGCAGGTGGAGTTAAGCCCTGAAGAGCGCAGAATGGTGGATGATTTTGCGGCTCAGATCGACCTTTCCAACACCCAGCAGATTTTGCAGTACGGCGCGGGCTGTCAGAAAAAGATCGCGGACTTTTCCGAATCTGCGTTAAACAGCGTGCGCACCAAGGACATGGGAGAAGTGGGCGAGATGCTCACCCAGGTGGTTGCGGAGCTGAAGTCCATAGAGGACGGGGAGGAAAACAAGGGCTTCCTGGGGGTGTTTAAGAAAAAGGCGAACCAGCTATCCAACATGAAGGCCAGGTACGACAAGGCGGAGGTCAATGTAAACAAGATCAGCCAAGCGCTAGAAACCCATCAGATCACGTTGCTGAAGGACGTGGCCATGCTGGATAAAATGTATGAGCTGAACCTGAATTATTTCAAGGAGCTTTCCATGTATATTCTGGCGGGCAAGCAGAAGCTGAAGGCGGCCATGGAAAACGAGCTGCCCGCGCTGGTGGAGAAAGCGGAGCGCAGCAAGCTTCCCGAAGATACTCAGGCCGCCAGGGATTTCTCCGAGATGTGCAACCGGTTTGAGAAAAAGGTTCACGATCTGGAGCTGACCAGGATGGTTTCCCTGCAGATGGCGCCCCAAATCCGTCTGATCCAGAACAATGACACCGTGATGAGCGACAAAATCCAGTCCACCCTGGTGAACACCATTCCTCTCTGGAAGAGCCAGATGGTGATTGCCATCGGTCTGAACCATTCTACGGACGCGGCCAGGGCACAGCATGAGGTCAGCGAGATGACCAACGAACTGCTGAAGAAGAATGCCGAGAACCTGAAGACGGCCACCATAGAGACCGCCCGGGAGAGCGAGAGAGGAATCGTGGATATCGAGACACTCCAGACCACCAATCAGACCCTGATCAGCACGCTGGACGAGGTGCTGAAAATCCAGGAGGAAGGCCGGGAGAAGAGAAGGAACGCAGAAGTGGAGCTGCAGAGGCTGGAGGGCGAGATGCGGGACAAGCTGCTGGAGCTGAGTACGCGCAAAAGCGCAAATCAGGCTTAAGAAGACGGAAACAGGGGGTAAAAATGGAGATTTTATACAGCAGTACAAGAGGCGGCGGGGAGCCGGTAAGGGCGTCGGAGGCGATCCTGAAGGGACTTTCCGCGGATGGAGGGCTGTTTGTGCCGGATCACATCCCGGCCTTGGATAAAAGTATTGAGGAACTGGCGGGAATGACTTATCAGCAGGTGGCGTACCAGGTCATGAAGCTGTATCTGACGGATTTTACGGAGGAAGAATTAAAAAACTGCATCGATTGTGCCTACGATGCCAAGTTTGACACGGAGGTGATCGCGCCTCTGGCGGAGGCGGACGGCGCTTACTATCTGGAGTTGTTTCACGGCGCGACCATTGCGTTTAAGGATATGGCGCTCTCTATTCTGCCTCATTTGATGATTACCGCTGCCAGGAAAAATCAGGTGAAAAACGAGATCGTGATTCTGACGGCCACTTCGGGAGATACCGGAAAGGCGGCGCTGGCAGGCTTTGCGGATGTGGAGGGAACCCGCATTATCGTCTTTTATCCGAAGGACGGCGTAAGCCCCGTCCAGGAGAAGCAGATGGTGACCCAGAAGGGAAAAAACACCCTTGTGGTGGGGATTCACGGCAATTTTGACGATGCGCAGACAGGGGTGAAAAAGCTCTTCTCGGACAGCGGGCTGGCAGAAGAAATGAGGGAGGGCGGCTTCCAGTTTTCCTCCGCTAACTCCATAAATATCGGACGCCTGGTGCCCCAGATCTGTTATTATGTATTTGCTTACGCAACCCTTGTGCGGGAGGGAAAGCTGGCAGCGGGCGAGAAGCTCAATGTGGTGGTGCCCACCGGCAATTTCGGAAATATTCTTGCGGCCTTTTACGCCAGGAACATGGGACTACCCATCGGCAGGCTGATCTGTGCCTCCAATGAAAATAAGGTGCTGTATGATTTCTTTCGGACGGGGGCATATGACAGAAACAGGGAGTTTGTGCTCACAAGCTCACCCTCTATGGACATCCTGATCTCCAGCAACCTGGAGCGGCTGATCTACCGGATTGCCGGAGATGACGCAGACAAAAACAGAGAGTTGATGGCTGCCCTGAGCGGTGCAGGCAGGTATGAGATCACGGAAGAGATGAGAGCGGCGCTGGCGGATTTCTACGGCAATTATGCCACGGAGGAGGAGACGGCCGCTGAGATCAGGCGACTTTATGAGTCCTGCGGCTATGTGCTGGATACCCACACGGCAGTGGCCTCCACAGTGTACGGAAAATATCTTGCGGAGACAGAGGACGGGACGAAGACCGTGATTGCCTCCACGGCAAGCCCCTTCAAATTTACCCGGAGCGTCATGAACGCCATAGACGCAAAATATGACGCAATGGGAGACTTCGAGCTGGTGGATGAACTGAGCAGGCTGGCAAACGTGCCGGTTCCCCGGGCCATTGAGGAAATTCGCAGTGCGCCTGTGGTGCATGACGTACAGTGCCAGGTGGGGCAGATGAAGGATGTGGTGAGGCGCTTTTTAAAGCTTGAGCAGTGAAATGCGCCTGCCTGAAACCATGGATCAGTGCCCGCTTAAACGGGCGGAAGGGGAAGGTATGACCTTACGGGAAATGATGAGTCATGTGGATCACACGCAGTTAAAGGCGTTTGCCACATGGGAGGATATTGTTAAGCTGTGCGACGAGGCAGCGGAGTTCGGGACGGCCAGCGTCTGCGTGCCGCCGTCCTATATCAGGCGCATTCACGAAACTTACAAGGACAGGGTGAATATCTGCACCGTAGTGGGTTTTCCGCTGGGCTACAGCGTCACCCGGGCCAAGGCGGCAGAGGTGGAGCAGGCGCTGAGGGACGGCTGCAGTGAGATCGACATGGTTGTGAACATCGGGGATGTGAAGAGCGGCCTTTTCGACAAAGTGGAGGAGGAGATCCGCACACTGAAGGAGATTTGCGGCAGCCATATTCTGAAGGTGATTGTGGAGACCTGTTACCTTACGGAGGAGGAAAAAATCGCCATGTGCAGGGCCGTCACCAACGCCGGAGCCGATTATATCAAGACTTCCACGGGATTTGGAACCGGCGGAGCAACCAAAGAGGACGTGGAGCTTTTTAAAAAGCATATCGGCCCCGGAGTAAAGATCAAGGCGGCGGGCGGCATATCCACACTGGAGGATCTGGAGTTGTTTCTGGAGCTCGGATGCGAGCGGATCGGCACCTCGAAGGCAGTGAGTCTTTGTAAGGGGGAAAATGCAGAAGGTTATTGAAAACCGGAGGGTTTGGCAAAAGGCTGAGTTGTTGCTAAAATCTTTATAAATTGTCTGGCGTTTCTTGACTTTTGGGATGGAGTTTGAGATAATTAATTAAATTTGGTACAAATACATTATATCAAAGGAGGACGTTTTATATGTCAACAAAAGCTTTTTATCCGATCGCGGAGATCGGGGCAGGCAAGCCGGGCTTCAGCAAGACCCGTTCCATCATTGAGGCTGCCTTTTACGGGAATAATGTGATCAAGGTGAATACCGTGAGAGAAGCATATGAGCTCGCAAAGAATTCACCCGGAACCATTGTGACCGATATGCCTGTCTACAGAGCTGAGGAGCAGGGACTGGAGAAAGACACAAAAGTTCTTCTGTTTAACGACGGCGCAGTTACCGGACGTTATGCCGGAGCACGCCGTATCAAGGGTGAGCCCGGTGTGGATGCAGGCAAGCTGGATAAGGTAGTGATGGATGCCGTTTACAGAACCCGTTGGCTGAACCTGTACCATGCGGAATGTTACATCGGCCTTGATCCTGAATTTATGGTAAAGGCACATCTGCTGATTCCCGAGGGAGAGGAAAATATTCTTTATAACTGGATGCTGAACTTCCAGTATATGTCTGACAAATATGTTCATATGTACAAGGAGTCCAAGCCGGTAGGCGACGGAAAGGAGCCTGATATCTACATCTTCTCCAATCCCCAGTGGACCCCGGAGGAAGCTCCCGATGTGGATTACAGCTGTCTGAGTGATCCTCTTACCCTGTGCTACTTTGACACCGATCAGAACTGTGCCGCTATCCTGGGCATGAAGTATTTTGGTGAGCACAAGAAGGGCACCCTGACCATGGCGTGGGCACTGGCAAACAGAAACGGTTATGCATCCTGCCACGGCGGACAGAAGGAGTATAGCCTGGAGGGCGGAAAGAAGTTTGTGGCTTCCGTATACGGTCTGTCCGGATCCGGAAAGTCCACTCTGACCCATGCAAAGCATAACGGCAAGTACGATGCGTTCGGCGGAATCAAGGTGCTGCATGACGATGCCTTCATCATCAACACGGACACCTGTGCTTCCGTTGCGCTGGAGCCTACTTATTTTGACAAGACCGCGGATTATCCCACAGGATGTCCTGACAACAAGTTCCTGCTGACTGCTCAGAACTGTTCCGCAACACTGGACGAGGAAGGCCATGTTCAGCTGGTTACCGAGGATATCAGAAACGGCAACGGCCGTGCCATCAAGTCCAAGCTGTGGAGCCCTAATCGTGTGGATAAGATTGATGCGCCTGTTAACGCTATTTTCTGGATCATGAAGGATCCTACCATTCCTCCGGTAGTGAAACTGAAGGGATCTGCGCTGGCATCCGTAATGGGCGCTACGCTGGCTACCAAGACCTCCACCGCAGAGCGTGTTGCAGCAGGTACGGATATGAATGCGCTTCGTATCGTTCCTTATGCAAACCCGTTCAGAACCTATCCTCTGGTTAACGACTATGAGAAGTTCAAAAAGCTGGTTGAAGAGAAGAACGTTGACTGTTATATCGTGAATACCGGCGACTTTATGGGCACAAAGTGTAAGCCTGCAGATACGCTTGGTATCCTGGAGACCATTGTGGAAGGCAAGGCAAAGTTTGAGCAGTGGGGACCTTTTGAGGATATCGAGATTATGTATGACTGGTCCGGCAAGACCTCCGAGGCGTTTAAGCCCGATCTTTCCGACAAGGCATATACCGAGGCTCTGAAGAATGCAATGCAGAACCGTGTGGATGCGGTAGAAGGCTTTGCAACCAAGAAGGAAGGTTATGACAAGCTTCCTGACGAGGCTCTGGCTGCATTGAAGAAGATCGTTGACGAGGCGGCTTCTTTATAAAAAATTGCCCCTTCGAGGCAATTCGAAGAATGCTTCGCATTCTTCCCTGGCTGCGATGTAGTTTCGTATGAATTATGAAATAGAAAAAACCCCCGGACAGCGGAAATGCTGCCGGGGTTTTTTATGTTACTTTCTTCTAACAGGGAGTCAGGCGGTTGTGCATTCGCCTTACTCGTTTGGAATTTCAGAGGAGAAAAGTTCTTTGCTTCCGTCCTCCGAGTAGAAGACAAAGCGTATGCCGTCAAGATTGAAGCCGAAGTTGCTCTCGAACTCGTCAAACAGGGAAGAGATGGAGCTGCGGTACTGATCCACCACAGGCTCGAAGGCGGTTGCAAGCTCTTCCGGGGACTGGGAATCCAGACCCAGGGAATCGGATGCATAATATTCATATACAAGTGTATTCCCGTCCGCTGCAAACTTTACAGTAAGTCCGGTGGAGGCGATGATCTCATTTGTGGCTTCGGCGGCAAGCGCTGCCTCATCGGATTCTGCCCAAGCCTGGAGGCTGTCGTAAGCGCTCACAGAGGAAGGAGTATCTTCAGAAGGAGCGGATGCCTCCCAGTTTTCGTCAATGTCGGCAGAGTAGACAACAGAACCGTCCACGTTCAGGTAATTCATACGGATGGTGGTCAAGGGAACGCCATATGTGGTTTTGTAGGTGGCGATATCGTTGACCAGAGTGGGAGCGGTACTGCTCATGGATGAATTGAAGTAGGTGTCGATATCCTCCTGACTCAGTCCGTCCAGATTGAATTCGTCCGTATACTGATAATTGTAGATGATGGTGTCCGGTTCCTCCACTGAGATAGAGAAGGTCAGTCCCTGATTTGCGAACATATTGTTGATGGTGGTCTCCAGTGTCTTGCGATCCTCGGTATCATACCAGTCCGTCAGCGTCATGCCCTCTTCGGAAGGCTGCTGTGCATCGGATGATTCCTGCGAATCGGAAGGCTGTGCGGCATCGGACTGGTCAGACGGTGTGCCGGAAGACTCCGGACGTCCGCCCCCCTGGGAGTCCACGGACTGATTGCCGCAGGCCGAAAATCCCACTGCCATCACAAGTGACAGAGTTAATGCCAGAATTTTTTTCTTCATAATAGTAGTTCCTCCTTTTTGGTTCAATTATAAAAACAGTTGCATTATAACACGAAAAACAGAAAAACGCAAGAATTTGCATAATTTGCTTGCCAATAAGCAGGTTTTATGTTAAAATGTATCCGTTATCAAAGAAGTATTCAGGCATGCCGGCGTGTCGGAATGGCAGACGAGGCAGACTCAAAATCTGTTGTTGGCAACAACGTGCGGGTTCAAGTCCCGCTGCCGGCAGAAAACCAGGTGCGACAGATATGGCAGATTGCCAGTATCTGTCGCATTTTTCCGTTCTGGGGCGGATCATCGAATTGGAGTAAAAATATGAGATATCAGATCAGGCATGCATTGGTGCAGTTTGGTGCGGACACCATACTGCAGGATGTGAATTTTGAGATACATGACAATGAAAAAATAGCTGTTGTGGGCAGAAACGGCTGCGGAAAGACCACGCTGTTCAAGCTGATCGCAGGAGATATTCAGATGAATAACCCGGACAGCGATGAGGAGTGCGGCATTACCACAGCGGGAAAACAGGAGATCGGTTTCCTGCGCCAGGTGAATTTTGCGGACAGAGAGGTGACTGTGGAGGAGGAGATCAAGAAGGTCTTTGCTCCTGTTTTTGCCTGTGAGAAGCGCATGAATGAGCTGGAGGAGCAGATGAAGAGCTCGGACAGCAGACAGATTCTGGGGGAATATGACAGCCTGCAGAGAAAGATGGAGGCACTGCGGGGGTATTCCTGGAGGCAGGACATGGAGATCATGTTCCAGCGGTTCGGGTTTGGGCTGGAGGATTTGAAACGTCCCATCGGCAGCTTTTCCGGCGGTCAGCAGACCAAGGTGGCCTTTATCAAGCTTCTGCTGGGGAGACCGGATATCATGCTGCTGGACGAGCCCACCAACCATCTGGACCTGCCTACCATCGAATGGCTGGAGGGATATCTGAAGACCTACGACAAGGCGGTGGTCATCGTCTCCCATGACCGTATGTTTCTGGATAAGGTCATCGATGTGACCTATGAGATCGAATATCACAGGATAAAGCGTTATCCCGGCAATTACACAGCCTTTATGAAGCAGAAGGAAGAAGAGCTGGTCAAGCAGGAAAAGGACTATGAAGAGCAGCAGAAGGAGATCAAGCGGCTCACGGACTGGATTGAGAAGTGGAAAAATACGCCCAGCAAGGTGGCAGCTACTCATTCCAAGCGCATGGCCATCGAGCATATGGTAAAGATTGAGAAGCCCCGGCGGTTTGACACCAGGGCCTTTCACGCCAGATATACCCCCAGGACGGAGAGCTATACCAATGTGATTCAGGCAAAGAAGTTGGTCATCGGCTATGACTTTGCGCTGGGAGAGGTATCCTTTCTGCTGCAGAAAAAAGAGCGTCTCGCCATTATCGGAGAGAACGGAAAGGGAAAATCCACGCTGCTCAAGACACTGATCGGAGCGCTGCCTGCCCTGGGAGGCGAGTATAAATTCGGACAGAATGTGGAGTGGGGCTACTTTGACCAGCAGAAGGCGGTGCAGGACGATGCGGATCCGGAGCAGACAGTGCTGGATAATTTCTGGGAGGCGTATCCGAATTATCTGCGGGAGGAAGTGCGCAGCGCTCTGGGAGGCTTTCTGTTTTCGCAGGAGGATGTGCTGAAAAAAATGGGACAGCTGTCTGGCGGCGAGAAGGTGCGCCTTTCCCTCTGTAAAATGCTGCAGACCAGGCCCAATCTGCTGATTTTGGACGAGCCTACCAACCATATGGATATCGTGGGCAAGGAAGCGCTGGAGCGTATGTTGAACGAGTACGAGGGCACGGTGCTGTTCGTCTCCCACGACCGGTATTTTATCAGCAGGATCGCCACAGGGGTTCTGGAATTTTCTCAGGATCAGGTGAAGCAGTACAATATGAATTATGAGGACTATCTGAACGAGAAGCAGCGGGAGGCGGCCGGACTGACGGGAAGCAGAATCGGGGCCGGAAAGGCCGGGACAGCCGGGCAGGATGGCCCGGCGGGAAAGTCCGGCAAAGCCCCAGGGCCGCAGAACCAGGATCCGGCAGGGGCCGCGGGCGCTGCCGGGATACAGGGAACCGTAGGGGCGGGGAATCCCACGCTTTCGGATGTGTTCGATAAAAAGACGTACTATAATCCGGGGAAAATACGCTCCAGACTGCAGAGCCAGCTGGAAAAGTATGAGCGGCAGCTCTCTGAGAGCGAGGAAAAGCTGGCAGAGCTTAAGATGATGCTTCTGGATCCGGCGCTGGCCAGCAATTATCCCAGGCTTATGGAGATTCAGGACGGCATTGATGCCGAGGAAAAGAACCAGGAGAGCCTGCTGGAACGGATGCTGGAGACGGAGACGGCTCTGGAGGAGATGCAGGAATGAGGAGCGGCGTCCGCCATGGGCGCGGCGTTTACACAACTGGAGGAATTTCAGGATGGGTAGAACTCTTTATGTAACCGATCTGGACGGCACTCTGCTGAACACCCATGACAGAATCAGTCCATACAGTACCCGAACCATAAACCGTCTGGTGGAGGAAGGAATGCTGTTTACCTATGCGACGGCCAGATCTCTGGTGTCCGCGTCAGTGGTGGCAAAGGGGCTGTCAACCAACATCCCCGTGATTGTCTATAACGGCGCCTTTATCATCAATCCGGCCACGGGGGAAATGCTTTCGGAGCTGTATTTTCAGGCGGAGGAGATACAAAAGGTCAGGGGACTTCTGATGGAGCGGCAAATCAACCCTCTTGTCTATGCATATGTATACGGAGTGGAAAAGTTATCCTGGGTCACTGGCACAGAGTGTGAGGGCTGCCGGCATTATCTGAGCAGGCGGCCGGAGGATCCCAGAAAACGTCCTCTCAGGGACGACAGAGAGCTGTATGACGGGAAGGTCTTTTACTTTACCTGCATCGGGGAGAAAGAAGAGCTGCAGCCCGTTTACGACCTGCTTTCCCGGGATGGAAGATTTCGCTGTACTTTGCAGCGGGAGCTGTACCGCCCGGAGTTCTGGCTGGAGATTATGCCTGCAAAGGCTTCCAAGGCGGAGGCGGTCAGGGCACTGAAAAAGCTGTGGAACTGTGACCGGGTGGTGTCTTTCGGAGACGCGGTGAACGACATTCCTCTGTTTGAGGAGTCCGACGAATGCTATGCGGTGGCCAATGGGGTGGAGGAATTAAAGGCCAGGGCTACCGGCGTCATCGGCAGCAATGAGGAGGACGGAGTGGCCCGCTGGCTGGCCGGTCATGCGGAAAAGTATGCATGAGGTTGAGGCAAAGTCGATCCTTTCGGCACAGAATGGAATGAATATCTATCGGGGGTGTTCCCACGGCTGCATCTACTGTGACGCCAGGAGCACCTGTTATCAGATGCACCATGCCTTTGAGGATATCGAGGTGAAGAGAAACGCGCCGGAGCTTCTGGAGCAGGCGCTGCGCAGAAAGCGGAAGCGGTGTATGATCGGAACCGGGGCCATGAGCGATCCCTATCTGCATCTGGAGGAGAAGCTGGGGCTCACCAGGCGCTGCCTGGAGCTGATCGACGAATATGGCTTCGGGCTGGCCATCCAGACCAAATCCGACCGGATTCTGCGGGATCTGGACCTGCTGCGCAGCATCCACCGAAAGACCAAATGTGTGGTGCAGATCACCCTCACCACCTTTGACGATGCCTTGTGCGGGGTGATCGAGCCCAATGTCTGTCCCACAAGCAGACGAATCCAGGTGCTGCATATTCTGCGGGAGGAGGGGATTCCCACCGTTGTGTGGATGACACCCATCCTGCCCTTTATCAACGATACGGAGGAGAATATCAGAGGACTTCTGGAGGCGTGTAAGGCGGCGGAAGTTTACGGCATTCTGACATTTGGAACCGGGGTCACGCTGCGGGATGGAGACAGACAGTATTTTTACGGAAAGCTGGATCAGCATTTCCCGGGGGTGAAGGAGCGATATATCCGCACCTATGGGGACGCCTATGAGATTCCCTCCCCCAACCGGGCTTATCTGGACCGGCTGGTGCGGGAGGAATGCCAAAGGGCAGGGATGGTCAGTAATCCGGAAAAGCTCTATGCCTGGCTACATGCCTTTGAGGAAAAAGGGGTGGGCGAGCAGCTGACACTGTTTTGAGAAAAAGGTTGACTTTTACACTTTAAACTGTTAAACTTAGGACAGTGCGTTGACTGACGGGAGAGAAGGCGGCGCGGAAATGAGGAGTAAGTATGAAGGAAATATCCAGCCTGATCGCCTATCGGCCTGATGTGAAGGTGGTGGACGCCACCCTGCGGGACGGAGGCCTGGTGAATGATTTTTATTTTAAGGACGATTTCGTAAAGGCGCTTTATCTGGCAAATCTGCGGGCCGGCGTAGATTATATGGAGTTTGGTTATAAGGCGTCGAAGGAGATATTTGACGTAAATAAATTCGGTAAGTGGAAGTTCAGCAATGATGAGGACATCCGCGCCATCGTGGGAGAAAACGCCACCGATCTGAAGATCAGCGTCATGGCGGATGTGGGGCGCTGTGACTATAAGACGGATATTATCAACCGTGCGGACAGCCCCATCGACCTGATCCGTGTGGCCACCTATCTGAATACCATTCCTGCCGCGGTGGATATGATCGAGGATGCAGCCGGAAAAGGCTACGAGGTCAGCTGTAATATCATGGCGGTTTCCAACGCCCAGGAGGGGGAACTGAAGGTTGCCCTGGATATTCTGGGACAGACCCCGGCGGAGGTATTCTATATCGTTGACAGCTACGGCGCAATGTATCCGGAACAGATCGCACGTCTGGCGGATACCTTCCTGAATGTGGCTGTCAAATATGGAAAGAAGGTGGGAATTCATGCCCACAACAATCAGCAGCTGGCCTTTGCCAATACCATCGAGGCGGTGGGGGACGGTGTGGACTGGCTGGACGCAACCTACGCGTCAATGGGCAGAGGAGCGGGCAACTGTGCCATGGAGCTTCTGCTGGGCTTTTTGAGAAATCCCAAGTATAATGTGTATCCGGCAATCCAGTTTATCGACACTTATATGAACAGACTGAAGGCGGAGGGGACAGTGTGGGGATATGACCT
>CAJUJU010000042.1 GCA_910586835.1 uncultured Acetatifactor sp. | reverse complement strand
AAATGAAAACTGCGCCACAGCCTTGGCCAGCCATCGCGCAGCGATTTTGTTCAATGGGAATTTATCTACCTTTCTCATTTATCCTTCACAAATGAATATACATTACAGTCATACAATTTCCCCTTTACTTCAAATCTTTTTCGCAGCGTTCCTTCCTGCATAAAACCTGCTTTCTGCAACGTTCTGTTAGAACCGATATTATCCACATGGGCAAATGCTTCAATTCTTTCCAACCCCATAGTTTCTATTCCAAATCTGCACACTGCCTTTAATACCTTCGTGTTGATTCCACGATTCCAATAAGTTTTCTTGATGAAATAACCTACCTCTGCGCAGGTGTTATGATTAAAAAAATCAAACAACTGTATCTGACCAATCACCTCTCCCTGATATGTCACAACCCAGGGATATTCCCGTTTCCCTTTAAATCCCTTTACACGGCTTTCCTCCGCCCGAATTTCTCTTTCTTCATTCCAGTCGTGAGGTCTTTTGTAGCCTCCGAAATATGTAAAATTTTCTTCATCATAATATATTTCCCAAAACGGTCTGGCGTCCTTTTCCGGTTCATGCTGCCTAAGATAAATATCCTCATTCACCCGAATCGGGGTGAACTCTTTAAATAAATCGCTGAATACCATTACTAATCCTCCATTCTTCTAACCGGAACATAAATATCCATCTGCGCCGCTCCAAACTGACAGTCCCAGCGCTCATCATAATATTCAAAATCGAATAACGCATTTTCATCAATACAGTACTCCGAGTTTGGCAGCCATACAAAATAAATATATTTGAATGCCTCGCCAATTTCCCCATTGGCATTATTGCCGTTCACCGTAAATACAGCGTACTTTGCCCTTGGCACCACTTTGCGGTACATTCCTTCTAAAAGGGGTGTATCTTTTTCTACTTCCACCCCTGCCATATAATAAAATGACAATGGTTCAGGGCAGAATCCTTCCGAATAGTCTTCAAAGCCATACATCGTATGTCCGTTTTTTCTTTCAATGGCATCTAGACTGTTCTTTAGCTCAAACCACGACTCGCCTATGACATGGAACCCATCCTTTGTGTGTTTTCGATATCCGGCAATTACAAATTCTTCCCTTTCCTCAAAACGTGGTTCCATAGAAAATACACCCTCTACAGCAACACGTTTTAAGTATCCTGTAATGATTTCTTCTACGCTGCGGTATGTAATCTTTGCCTGCCTTTCCCTTGCCTCAAGCGGCTGCATTCCGAAGGTTTCCTTAAACACCCGGTTAAAGGTCTGAATACTGTTAAAACCAACTCTGTAACAAATATCTGCGACGCTCCCTGTTGTTTCACATAATATTTTATGTGCCACGGTAAGACGGCGCTTTCGGATATACTCCGTTATGCTTAATTCTGTTACGGATGAAAAAATCTTGTGGAAATGAAAGGACGAGTAACCAAATACCTCTGCCAGACGTTCATAGGTCAGTTCCTCGCATATATGTTCATCAATGTAATACAGCACCTTTTCTATCAGTTGTAGATTGTTCATTTTTATACCTTCTTTCTAGTTGATAACTCCATTCTACAACATCTATTCCTGTCTGTATTATCATTTCTTGTGAATTATAGATATTTAATTCATGCTATACATCTTCTACTCACAAACCAGCATAAAATTCCGATTTTTCGTCGGCTCTATTATATTACATTGTCTTTCTAGATGGAATAATCTTTCACAAAATTTTATATGCAAAACTCAATTTCATTCGGTATCAAATCAAACATTTAGAGGTCCCCCAATTTCCGATATATCAATTAGTTTGCTACCCCAAATATAGCAGATTTTTCCTCCTCAAGCAATCAGTGCTTTATATCTGTTTTGTCTTTCCTCCTTGACTGTCTGGATTTTTGCTGTTGCCATTTCGCAGCCATAAACGTTTCGTAAATGAATAGAGCCGATGAACTTGTGAGAAAACTCATAGTTCATCAGCTCTTTACCTGTCACCGCCACATACATGGCTCAGTGGGCACTGTAATCTTAACGACACAATCGGCAAAAATTTACTCTTCTGCATTCTGCTCTTCGGTATCCGCCTCATTTCCGATACTGTTTTCCATATCGTCAAGCTCCTTCTTCATGGACTGGATCTTGGTATCCTGCGCTATTGCACGCATAATCAGATTCAGATCCCTGGGAGAAAACATCCCTGCCGCCTTTGACAGATCCCCTATGTTATTCCGGTTCAGTTTCAGATGCCCGCCGCCGGAAAGCGCCACGTTGATAACCTGTTTCGGATCGGAAACGTCCCCCAGACAGATACTGTTGGTCTTCTCGTCGCAGACAAATATAACTCCGTTATATTCGATTACGCCATCCTTTGCAAGATAGCCGTAGGGTACCTTGGAGACCTTGTTCAGTTGATTGATGGGGTTTTCTTTGCCCGCTGCTGCAGCTTCAAAAATTTTAACCGCCTCGGAACGGTCTCTTCCACCACCTGACTCCTGTGTTCCTTCGGCGGATTGTGCCGTGTCAACCTTCCATGCAGGCTTCGCACCGGAAGCAGCCACGTCCCCTGCCTTATCCTCCTCCGCAGCCGCAGCCAATGATGCGATCCATTCTGCTGCCATAGCCTGCTGTGTTTTTCGGTTTGCTGCCTGCCGACAATGGGTTCCTGTCAGACCACCGTTGATTCCCAGTTCCATTGCAAAACCTCCTCAACCTTTTTTATTATACTTGCTGAGATAGGAATTCATAATATTTCCCCTGGCGTTATAGGAATTGCTCAGACTCTGCCTGTTTGCCGCAGCATTGTCCGAAACCCTTGAAGCCACAAGGCTCACACGCTTCAGAAAATCTCCCTCCGAGCCCAGCAGCTTTTTCACCTTTTCTGCGTCTGCCGCCTTCAGCTTCTCCTTATCCAGAACCAGCTTCCCACGGGAGTTCATGCTGATGCCGATCTCTCCCAACTCAACACAGTTGTCTGAAAAGGACTGCTTCATCGTCCGATGATAATAGTTGTTCAACACTCCCTCTGCATCCCCAAGTGCACCCACTGTGCTGTTATATGCCTCCACCAGACCTTCCGCCAGGGAATCTATTTCCGTACTCCCCTTATCCACCTTTTCAGCCAGCCTGTCTGCCTGACTGACCAGACTGTCCGCAGCATTTCCCAGCTTCTCATAGCCGGCTTTCTCCGTCCGTCTCAAAGCACTTTCTGATCTTGCTGCCCCCAAAGCCTTAAGCCCGGCGATGCCGCCTTCCCTGTTCCGCTGTATATGGCTGAGCAGCGATTTCCTGCTGCCCATCACTCCCCCGTGATTCCTGTTCAGCATACCTGTTGTAACTCTCATTTCGACTCCCATTCCTTTCTGTTTGATTTTAAATCCTTCGGAAAAAACTCTCGTCAGAGACATTGATCAATATGACGTCCGGAAGCTCTTTCCTGTAATCTGTCTGCTCTGTTTCTCTCCAAACGTCTGGCAAGACTTTCCCTGCGGCCTGCGTCCAGGTTGTTCTGCAGATTGTCATGCCGTCTGTTCCACCAGCTTTTCTCCCGCCCATAAACTCCGGCGGAACTGCTTTTCATGGGCACTCCCTCCCCATAGCACTCCTTTTCCGACCCACCGATGACCTGATAGCCTATGTTGGGAGAGTAAAACGGATACTGTGTCTGAAACCCCTTCCGCAGCATATTCATTATCTTCTTTTCATATGCCGGATCCTTCTGCATACTGACAAAAGCCTCTTCCTTCAGAATCAATACCCCATGTGTATTCAGTCGGGCACTGTCGCTGACCGGCAGATCGGATATTTTATTGCAGAGATATCGCTTGTACTCGTCCAGCGTCATCTCAGAGACATTCTTGCTCTCATCCACCTCATACTTCGTGGAGCTCACAGGCGGAAACCCCATGACAACATCCTCCCCCTCCCGAAAGGTCTGTTTTTTTCCTGCAGCCTTCTGAAGCGCGGAAGCAAAATTCACATACGGCGTACCCGTCAGCCCGTACAAACCATATCCATTCAAGCTGCTGTCCGTCAGATAATTCCCCGTGGTTCTGCCCAACAGCTGCCCCATGAGCAGGCTTCCTGCAAGATTCATCTGCTTTCACCCCCTTCCTGAATTGGAAATCGGCATTCCGGCAGACATACCTTTGCAAAATGTCATCAAACCTGTTTCTGTTGTATTCAGTTTCCCTGCATTTATGCTTTGCTTTTCAGCAATACTGTCAGCGTAAACACCCCTCCCTCGGCGCTCCAGTCCACACCCCCGTGGTACTTCCTCGCAACAGTCTCAATGCTGCGCAGCCCGATCCCATGCAGCTGCCCGTCCCCTTTTGACGTCTCCGGAAACTCCTGCTCCGGCAAACGGCTGAGTCTCCCGTCAAAGCTGTTTTCTATCTCCACCAGAAAGCACTGCGTTCTGTACAGCGCGCTGACCCGGATCCAGGGAATTTCATCCGGTGCTGCGGCAGCCAGCCTTTCACAGGCCTCTATGGCGTTATCCAGTCCATTTCCCAGAATCACACTCAAATCCATGGGATAGATTCTCAGATTTTCCGGGACGATAAAGCCTTCCGCATCGAAGCGGATCCCGGGAACCCTCTCCTGCATTTCATGACACTTTATGCCAAACAGCGTATCCACGGCCGCGCTTCCCGTTCGGCAGGGAAATTCCAGCTGGCCCAGCATCCGGTTCATCTGCTCCAGATATGTCTCAAACTCCGCCCTTGCCCCCGGTCTTTCTGTCAACTCCGCCAGCACTGCCAACTGATTCCGCATATCATGCTTCATGGCCCGAACTCCTGCATAAACTCTCTCCGTCTCACGCAGTTGTTCCTCCATGCTGTTCAGCTGTCTCTCCAAAATAGCACTTCTGTTCTTTTCCTCGTGCAGTCTCTGCAGCTGTCTGTACAGCTTTACACTGTACAGAATCGAACAATTACACAAAAGCAGCAGCGCAGGTACCACTCCTGTCAGAAGAGGATACCGGTCATACAGAAGACTCGGAATCTGTTCTTCCACATTAACCATAATGATCCGAAGCAGAACACAAAAAAGAAATCCTGTGACACCGGGCAGCAAAAGAAACATCAGTTCAGTTCTCTCCAAAGACAGCTCCCCTGAGCAGGTTCTCCTCACACAGGACAATGTCTTCCACATGACCAGACCGAATATCACATTCATAATCAGCTGAACCGCCATGGCAACAGCCTTTGTCACACTTACATATTGCTGGACATTATCAAAGAACCCCTTCTCCCAGAAATAAAAACTCAGAGTATACAGCCAGTTTCCCAAAAGCGACACCGTATAGGCAAGAAAACGGCTGATCTCACTGACCGCGGCAAACGTCACGAACACGAAACTCAGGTTCCCTCTTTTCCCACAGTAAAACAAGCCGGTAAACAACAATAGCCCGCCATATAGAAAAAATAATCTGACAAGCATACCCACACTGCTGTAATCCGTCTCTCTCACATATTCCAAAAACACCTTGAATGTCATCCAGAAGCCCCAGAGCAGCCAGCCCCCTCGATGAAGTCCTCCCGCATGCCATTCTTCGGAACCGGTTCCTGCCTCTTCGCAATCCCCGCCGAAGCGCAGCCTCTTCCGCCGCAGAAAACTGCAGAAAAATCTGCAGAGACAGAATCCCCAAAAGGCATTCATCGTCAAATCCATGACGGTGAACAGCAAGCTATACATGAACCGCTCCTCCTCTTTTCAGGAACCTCATGTATACCTTTACAAACTCCGCATATTTTTCCCTGGCCATAAAAACCGTTTCCCCGCTGCCAAGCAGAATCCTGTCCGTCTCATATTCCGCAACCTTTGCCAGGTTGACCAGATATCCCCTGTGACAGCGATAAAAATCTTCCCCAAGCTGCTGCTCCATACCGTTCATCGTGCTGTAAACCGTCACGCATTCCTTGGGCATATGGATATCCACCTTGCGTCCGCGGCTCTCCACATACAGAATATCCCGCTTCCGAATCGTAAAGCTTCGGCTTTTTGTCCGGAAAAAGAGCTGCTCTCCGCTCTCCCGTTCCCGTCGCTCCGCCTCGCCGCACGCCTTTTCAAACACCCTGCGGAATTTTTCCTCAGACACCGGCTTCAGAAGATAATGAAACGCCGAAACGTCAAAGGCGTCAAAAACATATTCCCTGAGGGCTGTCACAAAGATGAGAACTGCTGTCTCATCCTTCATCCGCAGTGCCCTGGCGGTCTCGATCCCGCTCATCCCTTCCATCTGGATATCCATGAGCACAATCTGAAAACGCTCTCTGGACTCCAAAAGCTGTCCTCCGGAAGAAAACAAAACCACCTCGGCCTCCGCCCTCTGTTTCCGTATCAGGCGTTCCAGCCCCTCGCATATTTCCCTCTCGTCATCGCATATGGCAATTTTCATGGTGCTCACACCCCTGCCATATATTTCGGCTGTTTTCACGAAAATATTTTACAGTTGTCACGAAATCCCCCGGGAAATGTTACCAACCGTTTCTCCTGCGGTTGATTGCAATCCCACCGCTGCCAGCTTTTTCCTCGCCTCTTCATATTCCCTCACGGATGTTCCCAGCCCTTCACAGGCTTTGCTCAAATCTATCTTAAAATGTTTCATCGCAGATTCCACATTTTTTACCAAGGTCTGTGCTGTCCCCTGCTCCAGCCCCTTCTCGATTCCCTGTTCTATTCCCTTCTCGATTCCCTGTGCAAGCCCGATCTCCAGAATATTCATCTTTACGGCCTCCCATTCCTCCGATTGCTTTACCTCTTCCACGATCCCCGCCAGATCCAGAATCCTTTCATCCCTCACCGTTATGTCCGGATTCTCCAGCGTGGTATGCCTCATATACTGAAGCAGGCTCACCAGCTCCGGACGGCCGTTTCTGCTCGTCATGTTCAGAAAAATCTTCTGAGTTCCGTCCTCCAGCGGCAGCCCCGGCACCTCCCGGCACTGCTCACTGAAGGTATACCTGGCCAGATCCCTCCCGAATAGATCTTCCTGTGTGATAAAGATGATCGCCGTGGACGGCAGGCTCCTGTAGCGGGTCTTCTTCCCCGCCTTCAGTACCGGCGTATCCAGAAGACCCTGATAAAATCTGGAACGCCTGCGCACATCGTCCCCCCGGGCATCATTCTGCATCTCCATGTCAAACTGCCTGTCCGACTCGTCCACCGCCCAGGCATCCAGGCGGATGGCCCGCTTCCCTGACCTGTTCAGCACCACCTGTTCCGCCCTGACCTCCTTCAGACGCAGCCCGGGCTCGTCCAGCACAATGCTCAGCACGTCCTCGTATGCCCTCTTCTCCTTCATCACCGACATAAACAGTGCGAAATCACTCCGATTGAGCTGATAGTCCTCCGGAAGCACTGCCTGTGCGGCGCTTCCTTCTCCGTTTGTTTTCTGCCTCATACCTTTTTCCTCTCTTTCCTGCAGAGAGGCTTTCTCAGGCATCCTCCCTGCAATTCTTCAGTTTATAAGCAAGGAGTTCCCGCAGAGCTTTTTCTTTGCGGATACGACATGGCACCGAGACCGGAAGATTTCCGTACATCCCATAATGCCACAATAAGATTAATCTAATCTCAGATGTGTTCTTTGCCTGTATGTATTTTAGCATAATTTTTTTGTGATTGCAAGAAAGATTCCTATTTTATACAGATCATTCCCTTCAAATCCGGCAGCAGCTCCCAGGCTGCCTGCTCCCAGCAGGCCTCCGGAATATCCGGCCAGATACAGCTGCCGTTTTTCTGTCTGCACAGCTCCATGGCGCGGAACAGAACGTCCGCGTGTCCGATATCCGTCTCCCCGCCTCTGCCGCGAAGCAAATATTCCGTGACCAGACACCAGTAAGGCGCCCGCTCTGCCAGCCCGGACTCACACAGCTCCCGAATGACCCGCTCCCGGTCATAATCCAGGCTGATCAGCTCCTCCCGGAAGCCGTCGGTCTCCCCGTGCAAAATGGCAAACTGTGCCTTTCCTTCCGCCTTCAGCGCAAGCCCCACAGAGCCGGGATTCAGTGCAATCCGGCCGTCGTACACGGTCTTCCCCTGAATATGGGAATGTCCGTGCAGGACACAATTTGCTCCGGCAGCCAAAAGTGCATTCTTTGTCTCTTCATCACTCAGGCACAGCTGCCCCTTTACGTTTCCCGGAGAACCGTGACAGGCAAGCAGGGGCGGCAAATTGCCGTATTCCAGCCTCCGGGAGACAGGAAGTCCCTCAAAAAACGCCAGATCTCTGTCCTCCAGACGGTGATAGGCATAATACAGCGCCCCCGTGGTCGAGCCATATTCTTTCCAGCCCCTCTCCCCGCCGTCACGATACCCCAGCCAATAATCTTCTTTGTTGCCGCGGATGAACAGACAGTCATAGGACGCATCATATTCCCGCAGCAATTCCATCGTCCGCTCCGGCCAGGCAAACTCACCTACATAATCTCCCAAAAACAGAAACTGTCGGATTCCCCTCTTCAGGGCAAACTCCACACAGCGCTCCAGCGCCACATAATTGCTGTGTATATCAGCCAGAACCGCAATCTCCACACTCATTCCATTCCCTCCTGATCCGCCTCGGACAGGCCGCCTCATCGCGCCTGTTTCTTTTCCCGGACTCCTTCATCCTACGCGGTGCAGGTTAAGATTTTGCATGGAGTTTTCTTAAGATTTTCGGAAAATACTTCCTCCGGGACATTATCCACATCCATAAGCTCTTTCTGAAAACGTCTCAGCGCTCCTCTGGCCCTGTTCAGATACCCAAGCGCCTCCTGTCCCGCCGCAACGGCCTCCCTCACTTCCTTTCTCTGCAAATAATTCCCGTCACTCATACCGATCCCCCATGCCGCCCCTGGCGGTTCAAAACACTCTATTTTTTCAGATAGACATCGTAATTTTCCTGATAAATCCGGAGGACCTCATCAATCTGCATGGCCCTCAGCGTCTTCCGAAAATCCTCATAGGTGTCCATCGGCTGCTCTCCCGTGATAAAGGCTGTCTTCTGTTCCGTCACATATGCCTCTATATTGGCCATCAGACTGTTCACCCGCTTCCTGTCCTCAGCGGAAAACAGAATGTTGGCCGGCCAGAGCATGGATGTGTCGCAGTCCGCCCAGACCATTTCGGCAGTCAGCTGCTCCTTTGGATAAGTCTGCAAAAGCACTGTCTCTCCGTCATATTTCGGAAATGCACTATGCCCGATGGCCACATGATGCAGCTTCAGATACCCGGAATCCGCAATCTCCAGCGCCTCCGGCAGCAATACCCTGCCGCCGTCAGGAAGGACTTCATAGGTCACACCCTCGATGCCCCATGTCAGCAGGGCCGAACCTTCTTCACTGTACATATAATCAATGACCTTCAGCGCCGCCTGAGGATCACTGCAGTCCGACGTGATCACCGTTACCTGATCCCTGACATGCGTACTGACTCTGTTAACATTGCAGTAGGATACCCCGTCTGCCGCCTTTGGAACGGGAACTGCCGCAAGTTCCGCACGCTCCTCCACCTCTCTCAGACTCGGCAGATAATACCGCCAGGCATTATCCAGCCCGTAAAAGGATCCTGAAATATTGCCTATGATATTTGCTTCACTCCATTTGGTGGAACCGGTTATGGCTGCCCGACCGATCAGTCCTTCCTCATACCACTGATTCATCATGGTCAGATAATCCCTGTAGCCGTCCTCCATACAGCCGTAGGCCACTCTCCCCTCCGGCGTGATATAAAATCCGTCCAGCACTCCAAAGGCAGACGCAAACACCCAGAGTCTGTTGTCGTCGAAGGGTATTTCGTCCGCCCGGCCGTTTCCGTTGGGATCTCCGTCCCGAAAGGCAGTCAGCACCTGGTGCCACTCCGCAATGGTTTCCGGAATCTCCAGATCCAGCCGCTTCAGCCAGTCCTGCCGCATCAGCAGTCCCGAAAAAGAGCTTCGGTAAAAGTCCTCCGCATCCTCAAGAGGATTCAAAGACGGAAAGTAAATCAGCTTCCCGTCATTTGTCTGCGTCTCCTTATAGATATCCGGATGCTCCCCGTAAATCTGCTTCAGATACACAGAATCTTCCATAATCAGATCGGTCAGCTCCAGAATAATCCCTCTGTCATACAATTCCAGAACCTCCCCTGTATAAAGGTTGCTCACCATCACGTCCGGATAATCTCCGAACGCGATCATATAGTTATATTCATCGTCCGTCATCAGCCGGAAGGTGATATCCACCCCCGTGGCTTCTTCAATCTTTTTGATTCCTTCCAGATTATTGTACAGCGCTTCGTCCGCTTCCCGCAGAACCCACACGATCTCAGGCCGCTCCGTCCCCTCCCCCTGCTCACCTGCGCACCCCGACAACACCACCGGGATCAGCAGCGAAATAATGCACCACGCCAACCCCTTTTTCTTTTTCCCTCCCATAGACAAACCTCCCTGCACACGACGCTTCTTGTGCCCCCGACACAAAAATCCCCGTATTCGCTCATAGTCCGGAAGGCAAACGCCCCCCGGACTATGTACTGTTTTTCAAAATTCCTCACACTACTGTAAAAGCTGTGCTCTCACAGTATATCATGCTCCCCATTCCTCATACAATCTATTCAGATCATTTATCTCGCCTGATATCTGTCATAGGCATCCTGGTATACGGCGATCAGATCTTCGATTCCCATCTTCTTCAACGTATCCAGATAATTGTCAAAGTTGGTCAGCGGCTCCTCGCCGGTGATAAACTTCATCTGCATTTCGGCAATATAGCCTCCGATGTCGGATTCTGCGCCCACTGCCGCATTATGCTGATCCTGCGTCACAGAGATCGCCTTGGGATAAATCATGTCAAGCTCCGCATCTGCCCACAGTTCACACGCATCCACATACTGCTGCTCTCTGGTTGCGCTGGTGTCGTTCTGGTCAAGTCTGGGGAAGCTTACATGAGCCATGGCATAGGTGAACTTTCTGGGGAAAGAACCGTCATAATAATCGATCACTTCATCCGCAGCCTCCGTCCAGGAACGGGTTCCGTCATCATTGGTGACATAGCTTTCGCCCTCTACGCCCCAGGTCAGATACAGTCCGCCCTCCTCGCTGTACATATAGTCGATCAGCGTTGCCGCCGCCTCGGGATATTTGCAGTCCACGGAGATACATACTGTAGTCCTGTCAATGGTAGAATAATAGGTATTGGGCGTATACTTCTTGGAGTTCATGGTTGACTGCACCCAGGGAACCGCCACCAGGTCAGCGTTTGCGTTCTTTTCCAGAATGCCGGGCAGTCTCTGCTCCCAGTTGTTTGCCAGACCCTTCCAGGAACCAGCGATATCGCCGTAAATATGCTCGTCGGTCACATCGCTGCCCACCAGATTATAGTTCTCATCATAAATATCGTCGATCAGGCCCTCGGAATACCACTTGTTCATAGTAGTAAGGAACTCCTTGTACTTCTCAGTGTACTCACCGTAGCCGATCTTACCAGTATCCGGATCCACATAGATGCCGGTCAGCATATTGTAGGCAGGGTAGAACATGGTCAAAGCTCCCGCACCCGCGTCAAAGGGAATCTCGTCGTCCAGTCCGTTGCCGTTTGGATCCTGGGTCTTGAAAGCTTTCAGTACCTCATACCACTCGTCCATCGTGGTGGGAACACTCATGCCCACATTTTCCAGCCAGTCCTTCCTCATCAGGAATCCCCAGTAAGTGATGCTCATCAGGTCATCGATATTGGACAAAGAATTCAGCTTGGTAAAATACAGATACTGTCCGTCATCGTTTGCCATATCCTTGGCCAGATTGGGATACTTCTCCAGAATGGCCTTCAGGTTCGGCATATAATTATCAATCAGGTCATTCAATTCAATGATAATTCCATCGTTGTAAAGCTGCCCCACACCTCCGGAATAAGCCTCGTCATTGAGCCACTGAATTATATCGGGGTAATTGTTGCTGGTGAGCATAGCCAGATACTGGGTCTGAATGGCATCGTTGTCTCCGCAGATTACATCAAAGTCAATGTTGATCCCTGTCGCCTCCTGAATCTTGTTGATTCCGACCAGATCCTTATACAGATAGGGCTCATACTCCGCTGTGCCGCCTCTGATATAATAGGACAGCGTCACGTCGTCAGGCCATGACTTCTCCCCCGCGCCTGAGTTGCTTTCCTGTGCGTCGGAGCCGCTGTCGGATCCAGAGTCCGGAGTACTTTCACTGGAGCTGCCGCTGCTTACGCTGTCAGACGGCTGTTCCCCGCTGTCGCCGCAGGCTGCCATGGAAAACACCATGGCTGTGGTCATTCCCAGCGCAAGCAGTCGTTTTACAATGTTATTCTTCATATAATCCTCCTTTTTATAAAACATTTTCCTTTCAATCTTCCTTCTCCTCTGCATGTTCCTCCCTCTACATTCCTGTCAGTCCCGACCTCTCCACTCCTTCCATGAACTTCTTTTGCAGAATCGAATATACTATCAAAACCGGTAATATTACCAGAAATGTAGCCGCCATCAGCATTGCCTCGTTAAAGATAATGCTGTCCAGCTCGTTGACCTGTATGGGGTCAAACTGCTCCGCATTCAGCAGGCTGTACAACACCGGAAGCCTGCTGGGAAGCAGCATCTTATCAATATTTGTCACATACACGCCCGGCTCAAAATAATCGTTCCAGTGCCATACCACGGACAACACCACCGCCACCAGCACGGAAGATTTTGCAATGGGCAGCATGATCCTGAAGTAGGTCATAAAAGGACCGCAGCCGTCGATGCGGGCCGCCTCTTCCATCTCGTAGGGAAGCCCCGAAAAAAACTGCCGGAACAAAAAGATGAAAAATCCTCCGCTGAGCCCGAAGCCGAAAAAGGTAGGCACCGCCAGCGGCAGATAGGTGTTGGTCCAGCCCCAGTTGGAAAACTGCATATACAGCGGGAAAATCAGCACCTGGGCGGGCACCAGCATGGCCAGCACCACAATCCCGAAGAGCAGGTTCTTAAACCGGAACTGATATCTGGCAAAGGCATACCCCGCAAAGGAACAGGAAAACACATGTCCCAGGGTTGCCGTCCCGCACACAATGGCAGAATTCTTAAAATATTTCAGATAGCGCAGTCTCTTCCACGCCACCACATAATTGTTCCACTCCGGGCTGCTGGGCAGCCACTTCACCGTGATATTGACAATGTCATTGTCCGTCTTCAGGGAATCCGCGATCACGGTGATAAAGGGATACAGGAACACGAACGCCAGGTCAAAGACCACCAGGTAAAACAACAGCCTTATCACAAAATTTTTCGTCCTGCGGATGTTGGTGCTCTTTCCCGTCCGCAGACCGTTTATAAGAGCCTGCTCCGCCTTCTGATATAATTTCATAGATGCTCCTTTCACGCCTTGTCTCCCATGTTGTAGGTCCGCTTCCTCAAAATCGCCATCACCAGCATGCACAGCGTAAAGGTAAAGGCAAAGTATACCCAGCCCATGGCTGCACCGTACTCAAACTGCTGGTTCTGGAAGGTCTGCTGCAGAATGTAATCCACCAGCGCGTTATTGGAATCCGTAAAGAAGGAAACCATGGTATACACAAAGTTCAGCAGGATCACCGGCGAAATCAGCGGAAGGGTAATCTTCCAGAACATCTCCCACTGCGTCGCTCCGTCCACCTTGGCCGCCTCGTACAGGGAAGAGGAAATTCCCTGCAGTCCCGCAAGAAACAGGACAATCTGCACGCCGGACTTCCAGAACACCACCGTGATTCGATCCAGCACCGACTGCACCAGCGGCGCAAAGGTGGGGCCCAGCAGATCCATCATCTGCTCCGGCACCATGATGCCCTGGGTGATGCTTGTGGTGTCCGCCCCCATGCCCAGGAGCTGTTTCATGACATAACCGCTTCCCAGCAGCACCGGAATAAAAAATACGGTTCTGAAAAAGCCTCTTGCCTTCATGGGTCTGTTGATCAATATGGCGATCAGCAGCGAAAACACCAGAGATATGGGCGTATTCAGCAGCGTGTCGGACACTACCTTCAGAAAGGCCGGCACAAAATTGGTGTCGTACAGAAAAATATAGTTGTAATTGCTCAGGCCCGTCCATTCCATGATAAATCCCTTAAACTTTGTGATCTCGCTGAAGCTCAGCCGGACAGATACAAATATGGGATAGATGAAAAACAGACACATGCCGATCAGCCACGGCGTCAGGAAGATAAGCGCTTCTATCCCCCGCCTTTTCTTAATAGTCATATGAAATTTTTTTCTTTTCATATGGGAACCCTTACCTTTCCACCGAATCCGTGATTACCGCGTAGTCTCCCGCGGGAACCGTGACTCCGTCCGCAGTCTGTTCAAAATCCGCATAGTTCACATAAACCCTCGTGCCGTCGCCGTAGGTCACCCGATACAATTCCTTCCCCAGGCTTATATGCTCCTCCATCACTTCACCTGCCAGAAAACCAATGCTTTCCGACAGTTCCCGGTAAATCCGGACTGCCTCGTCCCTCCATCTTCCGTACTCCGAGGTAAACAGCTCGTTATAATCCGTGTACATCAGATCCTCCGACCCCTCACAGGTCAGTTCAAAGTATGGAATGTAACCGTACTCCACCCACTTCAGCTTTTCTCCGGCCAGATCGCCGGACAGATTCCCGGCCTCTGTCATATAACCCGCCAGTCCATGTACCACAAGCTGGAAAAAGGGAACGCTGCGGGTGGTAAAACGAAAGCCCAAATCCCCGTCAGGGATATCCTTCAGATAGTCCGCATATCCAAGCACATAGGCGTTTCCGCCCTCCACCGTCAGTATCCTGCCCTGATCCGAAAGCCCTCCCAGCAGCTCCTTCCACTGCGCAAGCGTCTCCGCCGCGCCGGATCTGCTGCGGGTATTATAGCTGTAGGCCAGCGTATCTCCGATTCCTCCCAGAGAATAGCCTGCCGTCTCATATTCTCCTGCCTTGCCGTCGAATTTTCCGAACTTGTCAAGGGCAGCCTTGGGTCCCAGCAAATACAGCTCCTCTTCCTCGTCGGTCAGAGCCACATAATTTCCCAGATAAACGATATCCTTTTGTGTGGAAAATCCCCCTGTCCGCTTTCTGGCGTACAGCATATGATAATCCAGTGTCACCGGAACCTCCAGTTCACCCGCTGTCTTCAAAAAGCGCTTCAGCCCTGCCCGGCCCCCCAGAGAGGAATTGATCCGGAAGGAATTGGGCTCCGAATAATAACCGTGCTTCGTATAGCCCTTCAGGTTGATCAGCAGGTTCTCCACGCCCTGCTCCTTGAGCTCCGTCGCCATCTGCGCGGCCTGCTCAAAGTCCGTGACCTGCCGCCACTCGTCAAACAGCAGCCCCTCCTCTTCGATTCCCATCAAAATATCCAGAAACAAAGGATAATCGACCTGCTCCGCGCCATACTCCATTCCCTGGCTCTCCAGATAGCCGCGATAGCTTGCCGCCATGGCACTGTAATCCGTGTTTCCCGTCTCCAGAAACCTGTAGTATATCTCCCGGTCCCCGGGAATGATACCTCCGGCGTAGGACAACACCGTGCTTGTTTTTACCCGGGCATCCGCAAAGCCCCTGCGATACAGAAACTCTCCGTACACACCGTTGATGGCCACCATTTTGGTGGAGCAGGAGACCGTGATCCTGGCGTCGGTATCCCCCTGTGTCAGTATGGCCACATACCCTCTGTCGTTGATATTCACTCCGTACACGGGCAGCATGGCCCGGGCGGTCTCCGACTCAAAGGGCAGCCGGAAGCAGTCATAATCCTGTACATCTCCATACAACATATAAGAACGGCTGCTTGCTCCGATGTGCGCAATATCCTGAAATTCCATGACGGCGCCCGAGCCGTCGGGATACAGATAATAGCCCTCCGCTTCATCCGTGGCCCCCGACATATAAGGCAGGACAGCCAGGCTCACCACCGAAAACTGTGTGCCATACTCTTCGATCCCGTCAAAGGGAACCCTCACCCGAAAACCGTCTTCCTCAAGCGAAAACGCCAGGGTCATCCGTATGGAGGGCTGTACCAGATCATAGCTCACATACAGCTGCCCGTCCTTCAGACAGCCCGCCGCCGTGTAATCCATCTGAAGCAGCGGAGAATTCATGATAACCCCCAGACCGGCAGCTATATTCGTATAGCCCAGCTGAAAGAGCGAGGACGTCCTCATCCTCCACATGGGATTCAGCGCCTCCGCATCAAAATATTCGTCCGTGGGCGAAGAACTCCATTTCTCTCCGGTGTTCTTATCCACAATCGTCATGACGGAATAATTCTCCTCCAGCGTCAGCCTGTACCGCTCATTTTCCAGCACGGTGTCCGAGCTCCCCGCCGGCGCATAAATCACCGCCGCACTGCCGTCCACTTCCTCCTGCCTGCCGCAGCCCCCCAGAACAAGCAGGGCGGACAACAGGAGAAGCCAAAGCATATATTTTCCTTTTCTCATGAGAACAGATACCTCGCTTCCACAATGACCTCTTTCACAAAGGTGATAAACTGCATGCTCAGGGAAAACAACAGCGCAACGGACGCCCAGATCAGCATCATGGTGAACAGGGATAAAAATGTCACCACGGCAGTCTTTCCCACGGAATAGTGATTCATCTCCTTCAGCGCCGTCAGAAGCAGCGCAATTATCCAGAACAGCATGGCCCCGTACATCCCGTAATACAACCCGCTCTGTCCCAGATCCAGTATTCTGGAAAACAGAGTCAGCAGCGGCGAAATCAGCAGAAACGGTATCATGGCGTAACAGGTGGCCAGCATGGCCTCCGAAAACTTCGTCTCACCGTCCAGAATCGTAGTCATGGCGTAGGACGCCACACCCCAGGTCACCACCGGAAGCAGTATCTTTGCACACTCAAACACCACATTGGCATTCCTCAGATTCACGGTGGAGAGCGGGTAATGTGTGACGTATATGCTGAAGATCTGCACTGCAGCCGCCAGAAAGATGACTGCCAGAATCATGAGACCGGAGAGCGTCTCCCGCTTTCTCTTCATATACTCAAAGGCTGCAATGGGATGAAACAATATCATTACAGCCAGCTTCAGCGATTCTCTCATCACAGGTCACCCCCCATCTGAGTCAGCTCCGCCCACCGTCTTGCCTTGTCCTTCGCAAGACAGATCAGTTTGTACAGGCCGAAAAGTATGCCGAACGCCGCGGCGGTAATCCACAGAAAATTGTCCCGGAACAGCTCCAGCCTGTGCTCCCCGTATGCCTCGGAGTACCCTTCCCTGTCATCTCCCAGCCGATACTGCTCCATGGCGCTTTTGAAATCCTCTTCCTTGCAGGAAACCTTCCCCACGCCCTGATGCGCCAGAGCATAGTTGGAGTCGATGTCAATGACCTTCTGCCAGTATTCTCTGGCCTCTGCGTATTTTCCGGCGTCATACAGGGTGACTGCCTGATGCACCAGCCGGATGAATTCCGTGGGACGCAGTATGGTGATGGTATTTGCGCTGTAGTCCAGCACATACAGAAAACCATTTTCATCCACGTCCAGACTCACCGGAACCGAATAGACCCCCGCATAATCTCCGATGCCTCCAAAGGCCGCCAGCAGATTTCCGTCCTGATCATACTGATACAAAAGTCCTGTATTCTTATCCACCACGGTTATGATCCCGTTATCCATCACCGCAATATCGGCAAAGAAAGGCTTTACCGGCTCCTCCTTGTCCCGCTGCTCAATGATCAGCCCGTATTTTCCCTCCGGGTAAGTATTATTTCCCACCGAATTCAGGCGTCTGATCTGATCCTTTTCCTCCGTGGCCAATATCCCGTAAATCATCCCGTCGGCGCCGATGGTAAAGTTGGAATACGCTGCAGGCTCCTGCTTCAGCGTCCGCTCCACCTGAGACTGTGAACCGAAGGTGCGGATCAGCAGACGGCTCAGGGAAAATCCCACCTCCGCAGCACCCAGGTAGCCGTGAAAGTTATTGGCCTGGTCAATGGTCATCAGATTCGCCCCTTTCAGAGCATAGATATTGCCGATGCTGTTGACTGCGATCTTCTGGGCGTCAAAGGCAAAATTCTCCGACAGCAGAGCGGAGTCCGGCTTCCCGTATTCCGCCACATCGCCGCCCTCCCCGTCGATGACCGCAATGCGCAGATTCCCCGTGTCCGCCACCCAGATATTGCCGGACTTATCCCGGAAGATGCCTCCCGGCGTGGAAAAACCTCTGCCGAAGGCCTCCGTGTACTCCTTCTTCACCGTTCCGTCCATATCCATCTTCAATATCCTGTTATTGTCCGTGTCCGCCACATAGATGTCGCCGCCGTCCACAAATATATCCTGCGGATGGTTCATGACGCCGTATTCCTCCAGATTGTAAATACAGTCATACACCTCATAGGCCTCAGGAACAGGCATCAGGCTGCCGTCTTCGTCCGCCACATAGGTATTGCCGGCCGCCTGTACCTGACCCGCGGGCAATGACAGCGCAAGCACCATGCAGAACGCAGCTCCCCGACAGATCCGTCGTAAATGTCTTCTCATAAGATGAGTTCCTTTCAGCTTTTGATTCCCGAGTATGTCATGGTCTCCATGACCTTTCCCCGGAAGATGGCAAACACAATGATGGAGGGAAGGGTGGTGATCAGCGTAGCCGCTCCAACCGTCCCTGCCCGGGCCACCACGCCGGCCCCTCCGGCAAGCGTCTGCAGTGCCAGGGGCAGAGTCTTCAGCGCGTCGCTTCTGATGAAGATCAACGGCGAAAAGTAATCGTTCCAGTTGCTCACGAAGGAAAACACAGCCAACGTGCTCCATGCGGGCTTCAAAAGCGGCATGGCTATTCTCCAGAAGATTCCCAGATTGGAGCAGCCGTCTATTCTGGCTGCCTCCAGAATAGAATCCGGCAGCTGTTCACAGAATTGCTTGACCAGAAAGAAATTGTAGGCCACCGCAATCTTGGGAATAATCAGCGCAAGATAGCTGTTTACAAGCCCCAGCTTATTTACCACCAGATAATTGGGTATCTGAGTCACATGAGTGGAAAACATCAGCGCTGCCAGCACCACCGCAAAGATGGCATCCGCCCCCGCCGGCTTATGCTTCGTCAGACCGTAAGCGCCCAGGCTGCACACCATAATGCTCAGAAAAACCGTCACCACTGTGGTAAACAGACTGTTGAATATGTATCTGGTAAAAGGCACCACCGAGGCGTTCAGCGAAGTCAGAAGGTCGCTGAAATTCTGGAACGTGGGGTTTCTGCTGATGATGCGCGGCGGATAAATATACAGCTCCTCCGTAGACATCAGCGCCCTTGACACCATTGCCACCATGGGCAGCGCGGTAAAGCACACCAGCATTCCCAGCAGCAGAACCAGTACCACCTGGCCGAATTTTATCTTTTTTCTCTTGATCCATTTCTGTTTCATCCCTGTTCTCACGCCTTTCTCACACTGATTAATCTACATCCGACTTAAACATTCTCATACACACACGTCCCATGACAAAGGTGATCAGAAACAGAATCATGGCCACAGCTGAGGCATACCCCATGTTGTATCTTGTAAACGCGTAATCGTAAAGATGTGCCACAATGGTGTGGGCCGAATAGTTGGGGCTGGGCATCCCCGCCACCGCCGTAGCCACGTCAAACACGGCAAAGGAGCCCACGATGGAGTTGATGGCGCCGAACAGGAGCTGAGGCTTCATCAGCGGCCATGTAATAAGACGCAGTTCCTGGAACCGGCTGCTGATTCCGTCCACCCTGGCGGCCTCATACAACGCCGGGTCAATGTTCTGGAATCCTGCCAGAAACACCAGGAAGCCCGTTCCCATACTCATCCAGACGGAGATCAGCATCACCACACCCATCACATAATCCGAGTCACTGGTCCACAGAATCGGCTCTGTCAGAATCCCCAGCTTCAGCAAAAGGTTGTTCAGGTAGCCATACCGGTCACCGGAAAAGATGATGAGCCAGATGGTTGACATGGCCACTCCGCTGGTCAGGGAGGGAGCGTAGAATGCCAGTGAAAAGAATCCCTTGCCCTTTTTTACAAGGGTAATGATCCACGCCATAAAGAAGGAGGCAAGATAACCCGCAGGCCCCGTGACCAGCGCAAAGATCAGGGTATTCTGCAGCGCCTTGAGAAACACATCGTCGTCCAGCAGCAGAAACGCATAGTTATCCAGCGCCACAAAGCCCGGGCGCTGTATCATATTGTAGTTGGTAAAGCTGGTGCCCATGGCCACCGCAACCGGTACGATGGTAAAAGCCGTAAAAAGAATCAGAAACGGCAGCAGGAACAGATAACCCGTCTTATTCTTTTTTATCCAGGATCCGATCTTTGACCGATTCATCCCAATCCTCCCCTAATCAAGCCCAAACTCTTTGCGTTTTGTGGCGATCTCTCTGTCGATATCCTTGACCGCCTTCTCCAGCGCATCTCTGACATTGTCGTTGTTGATGCAGACCCGGTTCCACGCATTGATAATGTGTCTTCCCGTAAAATATCCGCCCGGCACGATAGGCTGTTCCACCGCCGTCTCCAGGGACGCCTGGATCACCTCTTCATCCGCCTTTTTCCACGGCAGGCTGTAAAACGCCTCCCGGTTGGCGGTATTCCATCTGGAACCGGTGCCCAGCAGCGCCTCCAGCTGTCTGCCATAGCTGACCTGTGTCTCCTCTGACAGCCACCACTGGAGGAACTGCCATGCCTCCTGCTGCTTGTCGGACTGTTCCAGGATCATACAGGAGGTGGACGAAATAGTGCCCACTATATTGTTCACGCTGCCGTCCTCCTGCACGGTGCCCGGCACCGGCGCAATGGCCCATCGCCCGTAAAGCTCCGGAGCGCTGGTCAGCAGCTGCAGATAAGTTGCATAGTTGCCAATGCCGATGGGCTGTGTTCCCGTCCTCATCCGGGTGAAGAAATTGGACTGCTCATCCACATCATAGTTGGTATAAAGACTGGTCCACATCTTAAAGGCGTCATAGGCCACGGCGCTGTCCAAAGCGCTGGAACGCAGATCATTCGAATAATACGAACCGCCCTTCTGGAGCAGAAGCATGGTGTAGCCTCTGTAAGCCCCCGGAGATGTGGTGGAAACCGTGGTGTCCACAGGAAAGGCAAAGGTCATGCTGTTCTCATAAAGAGTGGGCAGCACCGTCTCCAGCAGCTCATCCCAGGTTTCCGGAATCTTCAGCCCCAGATCCCCCATAATATCCGTCCGGTAAATCATACAGGTGAAATCCATGGTCTCCGGGAAGGCATAAACCCCTCCCTCAAACCGATAGGGCTCAAACATGGTGTCATAATACTGTGCCGCCAGCTCCTCATAGCCCTCGAACTGCGTCAGATCCACCGCCGCGCCGCGGAAGGCAAATTCCGACGGCAGATTGTAATCCACACTCAGAGCCACATCCGGCGCGTCTCCAGAAGTGACGGAAAGCATCAGCATATTGACGGAGCCTGTGGAAAGCTGGCCGCTGGGGATGACGTTCACGTTGACTACAATCCCCGTCTCCGGCGTAAAACGCTCGTCCGCCATCTCCTTCAGCAGCTCGCCCCAGTCGGCGCCGCGGGCGATCCACACATCCAGGACCTTCTGCTCTTCCCCGGTCTCCTCCGTGGTTTTTCCGATGCTGTCATAATCCTTGAAAAAGGACATCACAAAATTGACGGTAGTAGCCCAGAGCCTTTCCGTAAACAATGTCTTCTTCACCTTAAAGTCCACATCGGCTGACGCCACCTCCAGATAGTCCAGGCAAAGAGGACAAATCTGTATGTCGGTGATATAAGTACCCAGATTGGCCAGAGCGGAATCCAGCTCTGTCAGCGCCCTGGGAATGGTATCCACATCCTTTTCAAACTTCCGCAGCATATCCACGATGGAACGATAATTGTTCTCCATGGAGGTGGTCTCGTTACTGACGTTTGCCAACAGGGAAATCGTGTATTCCAGGCGATCCGCCACATAACCCATCTTACCGCCCAGCTCCGGCATGTTCCGATAGAGCTCATACTCATAGTTGGGATCCGGATCCGTGCCAGTAATCTTTGTAATTTCCCTGGTGAGATCCGAGAGATACTGCAGATCATCCACCGTGCGTTCAATGACCTCCGTAAAATCTCCCAGCTTGACCTCCAGCTTCAGCTCGTGGACTCCGGCCTCCAGATAGAACAGGTAGGGCTCTCCCTCCTCATCCGACAGGGTCTCCCCATACCAGTTTTTATTATAGTCAAACCGGTACAGCTTCAGTTCCTCAAAGGGAACGCTTCCGTCTATGGTAATCCTGCGGTAGGATGGTATGCCGCTGGTGGTTGTCTGGGCCACCTTGAAGCGAATGGTATAGAGCCCGCTCTCCGGCACCTGGATCTCCCAGGCCACGCTTTGATTCCCCGTCCTCCAGCGATAGCCTCCCACCGTATTCAGCAGACGGGAAGTCAGACTGTAGGGCTCCGCGTTGGGATCCACATTGCTCTCCCTCCGCACCACGGAATCATTCCTCCAGGAACTGTCCTCCGCCTGAAGCTTCACACATATGCCGCTTGTCTCTCTGTAACCCTTAGCCTCATATTCCTCCAGCACCCGGGCATAGGAAGGAATATCCTCCGGCGGGCAGATCGTCACGTTTCCGATCCCCACCGGCTGGTCGATCTGCTCCAGAGACAGGGTATGCTCCCCCTCTTCCAGATAAAAAAGCAGCGGATCTTCAAAATACCCCTGTCCGTCCTCAAAATCGGCATGCTGCCAGATCATATCCTCCGTCTGAACGGGCCAGACCTGGTCTCCGATACTGTTTACCGTCACTTCTCCCTCCCGGAAGACCCGGTAAAAGCTCACAGCCGCCGCTTCCTCAAAGGGCAGCTCTCCGTCGATCAGAACCTGCCGCTGAATCTTCGCCCCATTGCCGTCCAGCGCAAGATAATCCATGGAAATCCGGTACAAGCCTCCCTTATCCACCCGGAAGCTCCATTCCACCGTGTTCTCCTCTTCCCCGGAATAGATCATCTCTCCGCCGTGTTCATAACCCTCCGACTTCATCAGAACGGCATCCCCGGTCAGCACCGCCTCTCCCGGCGTAAGACAGATCCTGTCGGCGCCTGCCTGATACCCGCCGGCCGCATAGGATTCCCTGGCCTGTGTGTAGCCATAGCTTTCCGTGTCGGAAGAGATCCGGCGAATCTCCTCCGAATATTCCTTTTCCTCTGTCACAGGTCTGTTCCCTGTCCTCCATACCACTACTGCCGCCACTGCTGCGACGGCCAGGATGCCCGCCGCCAAAAGATGGTTTTTTTTCGTCATGCCCCTACCTCTTGCAGACAACTGTCCGCAAATTCAAATTTCCATTGATCCTCTCCTCTGAGTATCGCCTCCGGAGTATAGTTGGATCTTTCCTTTTCCGGCATCTCCTTCTGCCAGGGAACCCTCCCTGCCCGGTTGCCGCCGGCTCCACTGCTGCCCCACTCGCTGTATCTGGATGTGATCTCCCGCTCCGGATTGCCCCAGTTGTGCCATCCCTCCGCTTTGATATGTGCTCCCATCTCACAGTCCGCAAATACCACGCTGGCATAATCCCTCCAGGGTCTTCCCAGATACACAGTGTCCGGCTGACCGCTGCCGGTGATCCTGCACTCCAGAAACACATAGCCGTATTTCGTCTCCGGTCTGGTGGATGCCGCGGTGATATAACCGTTGTTGCCTCCCTCCGGCTCATGCCGGTCCAGGGAGTGGATCTCGCATCTGTAAAAGACCACCGTGCCGTTTCCGAAGATAAAATCCACATCTCCTTCTATATAACAGTCCTCAAAATACTGCCGGTGCTCCAGGCCTCCCCTGCAGAGGAAACCGGCCTCCTCCGGATTTCCGGTATAGATCGTATCCTGATTGGCTAAAAACCTGCACTTGTAAAACCGGGTTCTGTCCGCGCTGATATAGACCGCTACCGCCTGCCCCGCAAAATTTCCGGGGCCTGCATCATTTACGAAGATAATGTTCTCCGCCGTAAAATCCCTGCCGGTGATCCGCACCGTCTCGCTGCGGAAGGTGCCGTACGGTCTTCCGTAAAAATCCTTGTGAATCGCTCCGATTCCATATACGATAATAACCCGGCCCTGACCCACCAGACGAATTCCCGGCTTATCCACCAGCAGCCTCTGCCGGTAGACTCCTTCTTTTATGTAGATCACCGCCCCTTCGTCTCCCGCGTTGTCGATGGCGCTCTGAATATCCGTGTAATCACCCTTGCCGAATAAAGACACTGTCAACACTTTTCCCATCTCTTCCAACTTCTCCTTCTCCATTCCTGTTTTTCCGCACCTGCCCGGATGGCCCAGATGCCTGTCTTGTGCATTTTGTTTATAATAATGCGTTGTCTATATTCTAGACCGTGCAACATGCACTATTCAATCTCCGTTTTTTGAGAATGCACAGGATTTGATTATGCATTTTTGCGGCGGTATACACAGCAAAAATTGAATATAACCGCTGCACGCACCTGTTTTACAGCCTTTTGCACCCTGCGTCTCTCAAAAATTGGATATCCGTTTTTCTTTACTTCCGCCAAAAATCCATTGTAAAATAAGAATAGTCATCAAAGAGGAGGCCTTCATGTTCCGACATTATCACTCAAAAACTTTTTATAAATATTTGTTTTCGTATTTCTCCGTGATGCTGCTGAGTGTCAGCATCATCACAATTTATGTGTTATGCTATCTGTTCCCCATGATCCGCAAGGAAATCGACGACAGTCACCGGGTGGCTCTGGGGCAGACAGCTTCATCCATCGACGCACACCTGAACGAAATCTACCACATCAGCTATCAGATCTCTTATTACAGTAACAACCTGGTATCTTATTACGCCATGGAGGACACTCCCACAAAGGATGTAAAAATCATCAACGAGCTGAAATCCTATACCTATCTCTCCAGCTTCATCTCCGACATCGGTCTGCTGAGCTCCTCAAGCTCTTTTCTGTACACCTCCACAGATGTGTATCCCAGAGAGCTGTTCTTTAAAAATGAATATATCTATCCCACCATGAAAAATCCCGTGAACCTGTTTTTGTCCTATTCCTCCAACACCGTACTTCCGGCCTCCATCATGGATCCGTCCTGCCGCTACATCACCTTCGTCCAGCCTCCCTATGCCCTGAGCAACCTGCCGGACACCACTCTGCTCTTCTGGGTCAGCGAGGCGGAGCTGGCCGCCCTGGCGGAACCCGTCACCGAGAGCGGAATTTCCTTTATCACGGTGATCTCTCCCACAGGAGAACCTGTGTACTGCTCCTCCAGGGAGCTTTCCCGGGAGGACAGTCTGCGTCTCTGCAGCCAGGCCCTGCAGGGTGGCAGCAGCGGCTTTTCCACAGGCCGCGAATCCTATACCCTGTTTACCCGTCCCTCCCAGATCAATAACTGGACCTACGTCTATGCCATCAACAATAAAGCCGCATCCAGGAGCATAACGGTAGTCTGGCTGCTGCTTTTTGTCGTGTTGTTTCTCACAGTGCTCCTGGGAATACCGGTGATCGCATATTACATGCGCCTGAACTATCTGCCTCTGAAGCAGATGAAAACGCTCACGGACAAATTGCTTGATATTGAAAACAATCCCGACGACGAGGTGAGCTCCCTGCAAAACGCGCTGCAGTATCTGTCCGGCCTGAACCGAAACCAGCTCTCCTGTCTGCAGGACGACGAGCTGATTTTATCCCTGCGCAGCTCCCTGCTCTTTTCTCTGTTGAAGGGCCATATTTCCACACGGGAGGAATTCAACGAGAGCGCCGCAGCCCTGGGCATGTCTCTCACCGCCCCCAACTGCCAGACATTGCTGATCCACCTGGCGGACTCCGGAACAACAGACACCGCCGGAAAACAGCTGGGACAGCTGCTTGCTCTGGTATTTACAGAGGGATATCAATATTATTTCCGGGAATTTTTTCACGAAGACCAATATGTGGTGGTGCTGGCCTTTGGGGATGACAGACGTAATGACACCCCTCTTGTCTGCAGACAGCTGGCGGATCTGGCGCTGGAGCGCGGCAGCACCGTCACCATCGGCATCGGGCAGATCTACCGGGAATTCACCGGTTTCCAGGCCTCCTGCCTGGAGGCGGAGCTGGCGCTTCAGGATTCCTTTGTAGCCGGGCACGGGGCGATTCTGACCTACCAGCCCAACGACCGGAGCGTGCCTCCCGATTATCGCCCGCTTTCCATCCACCTTTTCTCCTCCCTGCACTCCGCACTGAAGAGAAAGGACATTGAAGACTTCTCAAAACAGACGGAACAATTGTTTTCTCTCGTGGAAGACGGAAACGTTCCCACCGACTACGCACGCATATTCTGTCACAGCTTAGCCAGCCTGCTGATTCATGAGCTGCCCAGAGAAGATATGTCGCGCATCGCCGGCTCCCTGTCCCTGATGTACCAGGCCGATACCCTGAGCAGCTACCGCCTGCATCTGGCAAATGTGCTGCAGAAGCTTCTCTCCTCCGAGGACAGGGATTCCGCCGCCGCAGGAGACAGCCTGTTGGTTCAGATCCGGCAGTATGTGGCACAGAATTTCGACGACTGTAATTTTTCGCTTCAGAAATGTGCCGATGCCCTGCACATCAACAATTCCTATCTGAGCCACTATTTCAAGGAACAGACAGGAATGACGCTGAACCACTATATCGCTTCTCTGCGCATCGAGCGTGCAAAGGAGCTTCTGGCAGACACAAACCTGTCTCTCTCCGTGATTTCGGAAGAAGTAGGCTATTATAATCTGAACAGCTTTATCCGGCGCTTCAAACAGATTACCGGCTCCACACCCGGCAATTACCGGAAGAACGTCAGCGACGCCCAGACAGACGGCATGAATACAAGAGAAAATGTAGAGGAAGACACGCCTTGATGACAGGCGAAAGGAAAGGCAGCCATCATGCAGATTTTTGATTTTACCCAGGGAAGTTACGAATTCGATCAGGCGGTACAGGGCTGCGGCTTTGTCTCCCAAACCGCCTCCCTGCCGCACCGGCGGCTCTGTCCCGAAAAACTGCTGTTTACGGAGCAGGGTGTGGTCATGCCGCCCTGCCCGGAGCTGGTCTTTGAACGGAATGTCAATGACTTTGACTATGGCGGACTCGCCTTCCGCGTCAGCCTGCCCGGCCCGGGCGCCTACCGCCTGGAGGTGGAAATCGCCCCCGGCTCGGACGCCCTCCGCATCGCCGTGGACGGCATGCACCCGGAACAGCTTACCCAGGACGGGTTCTGGGATGCCGCCCGGCTGATCCCCCGGGTACATACGGCCTCCCTGACGGAGCAGCTCTGGTCCTTCGATTATGTCTGCGGTCAGACGTTTCTGGAACTGGAGGCAGAGCCGGCATCCCCACAGGGCACGGTAATCCTGAAAAAGATATCTGTCTCCCCTCTCCCGCCGGCCGCTCCCCGGCCCAGGCCCACTCTGTATACACTGGGAGATTCCACGGTAAAGTCCTACATCTACGAAGAAAATCTCATGTCTGCCTGGGGCCAGATCTTTGACGACCTGTTTGACTCAGAGCAGGTGACGGTGCTGAATTACGCCATGGGCGGCCGCTCCCTGGCCACATTGTTCCGGGAGGGCAGAGCAAACGATCTGTTTCTTTCCGCCGCTCCCGGCGATTACCTGCTTCTTCAGTCCGGTCATAACGACGAGGCCAGAGGACCTCTGGACGGCCCGGAGGCCCGCTACGGCAGAGGAAACACAGAGGAAACCTTTCTGAAAAGGCTGGAAAATTATTTTATCCCCGCCGCCAGGGCCATGGGACTGCATCTGATCCTGGTCACTCCCATGACCAGAATCAACGGCGATGGAACCAACGAAGAAAACGGCGTCCTGTTCAGCGGTTTTGCCAGATCCGGCAGCATCGACTGCCCTGAATTGCTGCGCCGGACTGCCTCCGCCCATCATCTTCCCCTGGTGGATCTATATGCCGACGGAAACCTTTATCTGGAAACAATCGGGGGCGATGCCGCCAAGGCCATGTACCTGTCGGTAGAGGCTGGGGAAACCGCCGGAAAAACCAACTCCGGCAGCTACGCAAACGGTCATCCGGACAATAAATGCGACGGCACCCACTACAAGGAGTCACTCTCCAAACAGTTTGCCCGTATTGTGGCGTCTTCCCTGTACAGGCAGGAGCTGATCCCCGGACACTTTTTCCTTTCTTCTGTGAGGGATGCGATATGCTCCGGAAATGATTATCTGATGTTTCCGGAAATGTGCCCCGACGTTCAGACAGGAAGAAACGCTTACTACAGAAATCAGATCGAATTTGTGGTGAAGCACCACATCATGGAAAAGCGACAGGACGGATGTTTTGATCCCCTTGCCCCGATAACTGCGGGAGAATTCCGGGACGCCCTCTGTAAAGCCATGAAGCTGTCGGACTTTCCCACCGCACATCAGCTTACGGAAGCAGGTCGGCTGCTCTCTCCCGACTCCCACTTCACATGGCTGGAAAATGCCGTATCCTCCCATGCACCCCTGACAAGAGAACGAATGGCGCTGCTCATCTACCGGGTCTATCTTTTCTGTTTTCCCGTGACGGAAACGCTCCTGGATCCGGAAAAACCGCTATACGCCAGACCGCCTTACATGACGGACTACAACGGCAGCGGCATCACCTCCGACGATCCGAATTATGACCCCAACCTTACGGGACAGAGCGCCATGTACTATCCTCTGGTTCCCTGGGAGCAGCTGAAGGACCGGCACCAAATCTCTCCGGACTGTCTGCGCGCCGTCAGGGAATGTTACCTGCTGGGGCTTATGCGCTCCGAGTCCGGCATTGCAAGGGGACGAATGCTGTGCGGTTCCGTCTTTGAGCCCGGTGTCCTGGTGACGCGGGAAAAAGCCGCCAAGGAGCTGTACTTTCTGCAAACTCTGATCCATGGGATTCTGGAGGAAACGGACAAGTTCTGATTCTCCCCCCCGCCCCGGGCGTGCCTCCGGCTCTTTTATCCGAACCTGCCTTTGGAGCTGCGCTTGACAGTATCACAGTTATTCAGTATACTGGTTTAAATTCAGAATAAATGAAAGACAGAGGTACTGCCATGAGCGTAAGAATTGTAATAGATTCCGCCTCCGATATCACAAAGCAGCGGGCGGACGAGATGAATCTGGACTTTATGCCCCTGAAGACACTCTTTGGGGAAGAGGAGTATCTGGACGGCATCACAATTACCCACGAGGGCTTTTACGAGAAGCTGATCGAATGCGGCGTTGTTCCTACCACAAGCCAGATCGCACCCTACGAATTTGAGAAAAAATTCAAGGAAATCCGGGAGGCAGGGGACACCGCGGTGGTCATTACGCTTTCCTCCCTGCTCTCCGGAACCTACCAGAGCGCCGTGCTGGCGTCAGACGGCTATGAAGACTGTATCTGCCTGGTAGACAGCCTCAACTTAAGCCTGGGCATCCAGAACCTGATCCTCTATGCCGTGCGGCTCCGGGAACAGGGCCTGTCTGCCCGGGAGATCGCGGCAGAACTGGAACGGGTCAAGGACAAAATCCTGGTTCTGGCCGTGTTCGACACCCTGGAATACTTAAAGCAGGGCGGCCGCATCTCCAAAAGTGCCGCCTGGGCCGGCACCATGCTCTCCATCAAACCCGTCATCTCCGTAGTGAAGGGTGAGGTGGTCATTCTCGGCAAGGCCCGCGGCTCCAAAAACGGCAACAATATGCTCATCCAGAATATCCAGCAAAGCGGCGGGGTGGACTTTACCATGCCCTACTGTCTGGGCTACAGCGGGTTGGATGATACCCTGCTGCAAAAATATATCCGGGACAGTGCGCCCCTCTGGGAGGGAAAGACCAATTATCTTCCCATCAGCACCATCGGCTCCGTCATCGGCACCCACGCCGGCCCGGGAGCCATCGGGGTTTCCTTCTTCCACCAGTAAAAGATGCCAGCGGCATCTTTTACTGCTTCACGGCCAGCACGGCCATGCCTTCTTTTCCGGGCAGGTCAAATTTCACCGTACCGTTCACATTCTCCTTCACCGTCTTTCTCGTCATCTCCCAGGTGTCGATGACCTCAATCCGATAAAGTCCTGTCTCGGGAAGGGTCACCTCACCCACGGAGGTACACTCCTTCTCGAAGTAGCGCAGATAAGCCTCCTCCCCGCAGTGGGCCAGACAGGGACGGTGACGGAGAATAAAGCCCTTGATACGTTCCTTTGGCATCCGGATCAGCCCCTTGGCAAGGAAATTGTCCTTCGCTTCTTCCGGAAGTCCCGTCTTTTTCATCTCCTCGATCTGCTCTGTGGTCAGAGCTCCCAGCCCTTCCGACACATACTCCAGGGGACCGGGCAGCGACTCCACGATTTCCCGCAGAAAGGCAATCCTGGCAGGACTCTCCCCCTTCAGCACACCGCCTCTGGCCCACCACAGCACCTGATCCTCGCTGTAATAGGTCTCGCCGTGGGTACAGTAGCCGCCGTAAACCATGGCGGTCCAGAACCGATGCACCATCTCCCTTGCTGAAATATTGCCCCAGTTATGCACGATATTTCCCTCATACCGACACTCGTCAAAGACCACCGGCTTACCATACTGTCTGTGCAGCTCCGGCACCTCGTTCACATTCACATCCTGAATGCAGCAGTGAGTGATCTCAGGCTGCGTAAAATCCCAGTAGCCGAAACAGTTATGGTTGCTGAGCAAGTGCCCGTAGGGATCATGAGCCGCCACAAACCCGGCAAGGTCTTCCCAGTCCTGCCACTGATAGTTATCCATCAGGTCGTATTCGTTGGCCAGGCTCCACCACAGATTCGGACACGCGCCAAGCCTTCTGAGCAGGTAGTCCAGGTATACCAGGCTGTCCTCCTTGCTTAAGTTTGCAAAACCCCAGCGGTCATAGGGATGAAACAGAATCAAATCCCCCTGGATCCCCATGCCGTTCAGCTGGCGCAGCCGCTCCTCCAGAGCCTCCCAGAAGGCAAAGCAGGGCCTGTGCACATCCCACTTTCCGTCCGTCTTCTCAAAGGCATAATATTCCGGTTCATTGTGGTTAAAGTCGTAATGCTTGGGGAAGACACAGAGCCGCACCTTGTTGAAGGGCGCGCGTGAAAGTGTATCCATGGTTCTGTCCACCAGCGTTTTATCCTGATGTACCAGCGCATAAACCGTGGTGCCGAAGGGGCGGTAACAGGTTCCGTCCTCATATTGGAAATGGAGCCCCCTGGGGTGAACCATTCCGTGCACTCCCTCCGCCGCAGGCTCACACTCCTCCTGTCCCTCAGCGTTGACCAGACCGCTCACCTTCCACTGATAGATGCCAGGCCTTTGGGGATAAAACCGCACCTTATAGACGCGGTCCCCCGCGTAAAATCCCTCCACCCGGGTGGTCTCTCCCTCCCGGGTGAATTCTGCCTTCAGATCCGCCAGCGCCCAGGATCCCTCCGGCTCCGCCCCCTGAAACGTCAGTTCAAATGTCTCATACTGTCTCATATCGTTTTCCTTTCCTTCCAATCTGTCGCAGACAACATAATCGCCGCTCTTATCATGCGGGCAGGCAAGCAATGAACGGCCGGCAGGTTCTTATCCCAAGACAAGATTCCGCAGCTTTCTTGTCAGGGAAAAAGTGCCCGAATCCTTCTTCTGCGCGCCCATGAGTATGGTCATCCTCTCCTCCGGGAAGTTGGCAAAATACATTCCCAGCCAGCCGTCCCAGCCGTATTCTCCCCGACGCACCTGCATTCCGGCCCTGGCCGGATTCCTGCACACCCGCATTAAATTACAGTAAGAAAAGCCGTTCAGCCCCACCCAGTTGTCAAAGCTCCTCTGCTGATCCGCCGTCAGCTCCCCGCCTGTCATGAACCGAACCGTCCCGGGTTTCAAAATCCTCTTCCCCTCAAAGCTCCCTCCGTTTAACAGCATCCGCGCAAATTTCCGGTAGTCCTCCAGCGTGGAGACCAGACCCGCGCCGCCTGCCGCATAGGCGGGTTCATGGTCCATCCTGTTGCACACGGCCAGATTATCCCCGGTGTAATGCGCAAACCCTGCCCTCCCGTCCTCGTCCGTCACCGTCCCATAGGCTTCGGCCAGTCGGTTCCTCTTCTCCGGCGGCACCCAGAAGCCGGTATCCTCCATCCCAAGCGGCCGAAAAAATTCATCCGCAAGAAACTCCGAAAACCGCTTCCCCGTCACCGTCTCGATCACCGCCCCCAGCACGTCCGCCGAAGTACCATATTGCCAGGAGCTCCCCGGCACAAAGGCAAGCGGCCCCTCAGCCAGGCGATCCGCCAGCTCTCTTGTAGTCATTTCGTGATCCGTATAAAGCCTGGCGGTTGCCTCCTCATACACGGCGGCAGCAGCCTTGCCGGAAAGTGTAACTTCGTCCGGATACACCAGCCCGGAGGTCATCCCCAGCAGGTCGTAAAGGGTCAGTGGGCGCTCCGCGCAGGACAGGCTGCCGTCCCGCCCCGCCACCTTCAAATTCCGGTAAGCCGGCAGAAACTCCCCCGCCGTCTGAAACAGATCCACCTCCCCCCGCTCCATGAGCAGCATCACCGCTGCCGCCGTCACAGGCTTGGTCTGGGAGTACAGCCGGAAAATCGTATCCCGGCTCATCTGTCTGCCGCTCTCCCGGTCGGCCATACCGGCCTGTGCGTACAGCACCTCTTCCCCGTCCTGCTCCACCAGGAAATTCACCCCGGCCACCAGACATTCCTCCACCGCCCGCTCCATAACGCTCTGTATTTGTTCCCTCAGTTCCATTGCTTGCTCCCCCTGTCATCCTGCTTCTTTAAGGGTACGCTTGTCTCGTAGGATACACTGTAGCATCCGGGTTCCAGATGGCAGATCCCCTCTCGCACATCCGCGAACAGGGGATTGGTTCCGTCTTGAAGCGTCTCTTCCTTCACATAAGGCAGCCTGAGCGTCGCTGTACAACCAAAGGGCACCGTGACGGACAGCTCCACATGGGCGGGATCGATAAGCAAGCTGTGCCGTAAATGCAGACTGTCCGCCCGGCTGTCAAAGCCGGAGTCATAAAGCACCTCCGTCAGGTTCTCGTCGGCTGCCACCACTACTTTTGCAGCCTGCTGCCTTTTTCCCACAGCTTTTTCCACCTTCCAGGAGAACACACATCTCTCCATACGGAATCCCAGCGGATTTTTCAGATGATTCACCTTCTGATCGTATAATCTCATTTTTATACCTCTTCTTTCTTTCACTGCAGGGATGCAATCACCCCCTCCTTCCTTTCCACAGTAAACCTTATCAGGTGATTGCGAAACGCCTCTTTTCCGTAACATGGAATGTCCCCCTGAGTATTATAGCATGACTGCCTGACACGTTCTATCAGAAATCCGATGATTACTATCAGGAATCCGCCTTACCTGCCTTCATCGCAAAAACAGCTCTGCGTTGGGATTGTACTCCTTCACGATGATCCGCCGCATCTCCTCCGGGCTCTCCCGGCAGTCCCTCCTGATCCAGCGCCTGATCACGGCGGACAGCCCCTCGCAGAAAAACGTCTGGTGGTAAAAAAGCTCCTCCTGGGACACAAAGCCCATGGCTGCCATCACCTCGTCCACACGACACTGCAATTCTGCCGGAAGCTTATCATAGCCCAGATCCAGACTCCCCCCCACCTCCAGATAAGTGGAAAAAAATTCTTTCCGCTCTTTAATCAGCTCAAACAGGCGCAGAAAGCCGTCACTTTTTACCGGCTCCCCTTCCTGAACAAAAAATCCCATAATCTGCTCATACATCTCGCGTATCAGCTGCTCCATCAGATCCGCTACATCTTTATAGTGCACATAGAAGGTCGTCCGGTGAATGTTCGCCTTCTGGCAGATCTCGCTGACGGAAATTCTGTTTAGCTCCTTCTCATTCAGCAGCTCCAGAAAAACCCACTTGATTTTCTGTTCCGTCTGTACGGTACGCTGATTTCCCCTGGTATTCATTTCTCCTCCCTTGGCTTTTATTAATTCGACATAAGTATATATATTGACGGTTGTTTTCGACATCTGTATATATTATAATGAAAACAAATAAAATATACAAGTGTAGAATACAAAAAATTTCCAGGAAACAAATGAGCCACCACACAAAGGCCTTCCGGGTAACCCGGAAAAAGGAGGAACACCAAAATGAACAAAAATCAGGAAATGTTGGAAAAGGCTTCCTACCCAAAGCTGCTGTTAAGCTTAAGCCTGCCTGCCGTGGTCATCATGCTGGTGATGATCGTCTATAATATGGCCGACACCTTCTTCATCGGCCAGACCGGCGACCCGGGTAAAATTGCCGCCATCTCTCTCTGCGGTCCGGTCTTCTCCATTCTGTCCGGGCTGGGCACCCTGCTTGGCAGCGGCGGCTGTACGGCCATCTCCCTGGCTCTGGGGAAGAAAGATACGGATAAGGTGAAAAAGTATTCTGCCTTCTGCTGCTATGCCTCTCTTATCCTTGGACTGCTCTTTCTGACTGTGGTCAACCTTGCCGTCTCCCCCATCAGCCAGGCCCTGGGCGCAGACGCGGACACCCTGTCCGACACCGTCTCCTACCTGCGGATCATTGCCTTCGGCGCGCCCTTCATCATGTTCAACAACGTGTTCGCCAACGTAATCCGCTCTGACGGCGCAGCCAGGGAATCCATGATTGCCAACTGTCTGGGCACCCTATCCAACATTGGGCTGGACGCTCTGTTCATCCTGGTATTTTCCTGGGATGTGGCAGGAGCCGCCTTCGCCACCGTACTGGGCAACTGTGTCAGCTGCGCCTATCTGTTGTACTATGTCCGCAGCAAGCAGCCGTCTCTTTCTCTGTCCCCGAAAGAGTTTTCCCTACGCCCGGAGGTGTCTCTCGGCGTCATGTCCCTGGGCCTTCCCATGGCCTTCAGCACTCTGCTGAACAGCGTGTCCCATATCATCGCCAACCGCATGGTCATCGGCTACGGCGCAGTTGCGTTGGCGGCCCAGGGCGTTTCCAGCAAAATCGGCATGCTCATCACCATGCTTGCCATGGGCATCTGCATGGGACTGCAGCCCGCAATCTCCTATAATTACGGTTCTGGCAATCTCAAACGCATGAGGGAAATCATCCGCAATACAGCCTTCTTCACGGCGACTCTCGGCAGCCTTCTCACCATCGTCTGCTTTTTTGCCAGGAACGCCATCATCACCGCCTTTATCGATAACACGGAAGTGATTGCATATGGTCAGATTTTTGTATTTGCCTCCATAATCATCGGGCCCTTCTACGGCCTGTATCAGCTCTGCCAGACCTTTTTGCAGTCCACCGGAAAGGCGTCCTACGCCACCTTTGTCGCGCTGTTGGATAAGGGGCTGTTTTTCCTGCCTCTTCTCTTTGTACTGAGCCGCCTGTTCGGCCTTTACGGCATTATCTTTACCGGCGCCGTGACGCTGGCCTTCTCCCTGATCGCCGGCATTGTCTGCAGCCTGATATGGAACTGGAAAATCAGCCGAAACGAAGCTTCCCCCCAGGAAGCCCCAGGTATAGCTCAGCCCTCCTGACACAGGCATGGCGAAACTGCTGCCGGGCATGACAAGGAGCCCCAGGCCGGGAAATAACCCCTATTTCCCCACAGAATTTTGATACTCTCTGGGGTCATTCCATAATACTTTTTAAACTGCTCCGTAAAATAGGAATAATTGCCAAATCCCACGCAGTCCGATACCATGGTGATGGTCATCTGCCTGTCCCGAGCGTCCATTACATTATGCAAATTCACAAACTGTTCCTTCACACGGAATTTCCTTCTTCCCGGAAACCTTTTATCCGTTTTGTCGTCTGTATGATTAACAAGGCGTCAAATATTATCTTTGGGAGGAACACGAACTATGAAGAAAAGAAGAATTGTTCTGATACTGGCAGCCGCCTGCACCTTATCACTCATTGGCTGTAACGGCAGTTACGGTGGAAATATGGACCAGACTTCCAAAACACAGGGCACCCAATCTCCGGAAACCGGAACAGAACCGCAATCTGCCGCAGACACAGAATCCGACCTCGAAACAAATTCTGCCGTTGGCACAGAATCCGATTCCGAAAAAAATGCGCCTTCCGGCACAGAGCAGAGCTTTATCGGAACAGTCATTGCGGAAAGCACCATGTGGATGATCGTGGAGCCGGCCAAGACAGAAAACGAAAGAAGCCTCTCCGACCGCATCACAATTCAATATCCCACGGATCATTATGACTACCTGTACGGCGAGGGGCGCAGAGTGGTCATCTATTACAATAACGCTTTTCTTACCGACTCACCCTCCGGCCCCTGCATTACCACCGAAGATATCTCAACGGAAGGCTTCCGGGATTTTGAATTATCCGTGGAGCCTTCCGGTCAGGCAAAAAAAGCCCTGATCCTGAGCAGTGACGAAATCGCCGGCTTCTCCTCCTTTCCGGAGGCCAACACTGCCAGCCTCTACTACTGCGGATTATCAGAGGTATGGATCACTGTTGACGGACAGACCTCTTCTCTCAAAGATGCTGTCCGGGACGGATGGATCACACTGAACGGAATCATCCAAAAGGCAAACAGCCAGGTCCAAGACGGCATCCTGGAGGAACTCTACTACGACGACGGCGGAACTGCCGTCTACCGGTATCCGGATTATACCATCATCAAATATCACACTCTGGACGGCAACCGGGATGTGTATATCATGTCACCTGATGTAGATGCTGGTCGTCCTCGATCACGGTGTTTAGCTGGAAGTCAAAGGGGTTTTTCCTTATACAGTCGTCCTGTATCGCTGTGTAAAAGGCAGCTTTCAGAGAACGCTTATCATTGCTTATGGTCTTGTAGGATATTCCCTTTGTGGTGTTATGCCTTACGTTCCCCCGGTGGCGGTTCTGCTTTGCATAAAGCTCGCAGACAGTCATTTTCTTTCCGAAAGGGGGACGCTGCCTGTCCTAAATCAGCTTAAACCTCGAATGAAAGGACAGC
>CAJUJU010000041.1 GCA_910586835.1 uncultured Acetatifactor sp. | reverse complement strand
AACGGATAATGGAGCAGTTTGTTCACATTTTATTTACTCATGCGTTTGTCGTGGCTCCAGGGCAGTATGCAGTACAACTACAGATTATTTGTGATAGACAGCGGCGGGAACGTCATAGACGAACTGTCCGGCCTGCAGGCCATAGGCTCCTATTCCATAAATGCAGATTCCAAAATCCGGAGAACCGCTTCCTTTACCATGTATTTGAACAATTCCAGCCGGCAGATTCCCGTGGAAAAGAAACTATATGAGTGGATCGGCTTCAGCTTCCAGCTGCAGATCGGAATCTACAGCCTGCGGGAGGATTCCTTCCGATGGTACGACTGCGGATATTACCTGATCTCAGACGCAAACACTTCCTACAATTCCGTGGAGAACTCCATCACCACCGCCCTCTCCGACTGGTACGCCAGACTGGACGGAACCAGAAACGGACAGTCCGGAGGCGCACCCGTCATCACCCTTCCCAACCTGGATGCGGCGGGAAGACCCGTCACCATAAAGCAGGCCACGGAAAACCTGCTGCGGGGAGAAACAGACATCCGGTCATACATCATCGAAGATGTGGGACAGTTCTACGGCATGCCCCAGAACAACCCGGACTACCTGCAATATCGTGCGGAAAACCCTCTCTGGAACCAGCTGCCCTATGACCTGGAATACGAGGCCGGCTGCACGGTGGGAGATATTTTCTCGGAGCTGTGCGACCTGTATCCAAACTGCCAGATGTTTTTTGACATCTACGGAAACTTCTGTTTCAGCCTCATTCCCTCCTGTGCCCATGACCGGGTGATCCTGGACGATTCCTTTCTTCAGGAGATCCTGACGGGCAGTGACGCGGAATCCGTAACCTACGATATTGAAGCCGTCAAAAACATTACCGAAGTGTTCAGCGTCAGCTACGACATTGACCGCATTTCCCCGTCCTGCACGACCTCGGCAAATCTGTATACGCTCTCTCTCGACGGATACGACTCCTACCGTTCCGGCGATATCGTGGCATTTACGCCGAATACCGGAAACGGTTCAGGAATGCGGCTCAGGATCAACAGTCTGAACGCACTGCCCATCTACCGCGAATATACCACGGACTACGTCGCTCCCGGCCTTTTGCAGGCAAACAAAACCTGTATCGTACGGCTCAAAAACACAAACGGCGGCTTTGTTGCATATTATCTGGGCCAGTACCAGCCCCATGCCTTGTGTGTTCTTACGGACAACCCAGCCGACAAGACATACACCAAAGCCTACTTTTCCCGAAAGTACAACTGCCCGGAGGACAATATCCTTCTTCGGGTGGAGGAAGGCAGCCCTTTTGCCGTACAGAAGCTGGGCGAAATCCTGGACGTAAAATGCGGAGACGAATTTGAAAACATCCTCTCCGACTCCGTGGCACTGGAAACTGCAGTCTACTATAACCGGAAATCCTCCTCCATGCACGACACCATAACGATCAGCACAAAGATGATCCCATTCCTTGATGTCAACGAAAAAATTGAATACAGAAAACAACAGGATGACAAGACAGCCTGTTACATTGTCAGGTCGATCACCAACAACACCGATTCAAAGACAAGCAGTATCACAATGAACCGGTTCTATCCACTTTACTATATTTGAGAGGAGAAAGCGAAATGGAATATTCCAGAAATTTCGGAAGTGCTTTTCCGGAAAAAATCATGGAGCCCGGAACGAAGAAAGATATCGACGACTCCGTAAGTTATCTGATCACGCAATATTATTCCCACCTGGACGCAGGAGACATAAACGCCGCAAACGAGTTATATCGTGCCAACAAAACCGCTCTGGAAAAATACAGCATCGACATGGCATATATTAACCGGCTGGAGGAAGAACTCTACAATATCGCGCTGCATGCCCTCAAAAGCGCTCCCAGCATCATCTGGCCCGCCGAACCGGCAGACCAGATGGAAAACGGCTGTTGGTATCAGGATTATTAAATCAATAATGGAAGGAACAAACAAAATGAGTATTTTATCAGGATTTTTTAAGACAAAAAAATACAGAAAGACAGAAGACGGATATAAGCTGCAGTCAGAGTGGACAAGCGCTTCCACCGTAGAACTGGCAGACGGCACTACTCTCGAGACGGCCTTGGGCAGAATCAATACCTCCATAAACCAGACAAATACAAACCTGAATCAGACAAACATAAACCTGAATCAGACAAATACAAGTTTGAATCAGGTGCAGACAGCCATGAACGGAAAAAAGATACAGTTGTTGACCAAAGCAGCCTACGACGCACTGCCGGCAGGCCAAAAGAACGATGCTTCCATTCTTTATTTCTATTACTGAGCAGAAAGGAAGGATACGATATGCCTGCATATAACAGCAAATTTGATCCTGCGACGGCTGCCAGACGCGCAGCAACAGGCAAGGAGTCTATACATATGAATCTACAGGATATTGGGTTTGTTCCCCACAATGACATGACAAATGATGACGCTTCCATTGTAACCCGGCATGACAGACTGATGAAATGGCGCAAATACGGCGATGCCACCATTTTTCTGAACGCCGCAGGGTACAAAAAGGGCTTTCGCGCATCCCTCTTCAACTACATTCAAGCCAGAATGCAGATGCTTGAGCTTTACTTCCTGAATGAATACCTGGCTCATGAAGACGAATTTTTCAGCTTTTCGGAGCCCACAGCACAGCAGATGGAAGGAAAACTTTTCTGGATTCAGTTATATGAATAACCGCTCCCCGGAGCAGAAAGGAAGGATACTTTATGCCAGCATACTATATCGGCAACAAACTGAAGCTCATGTGCGGCAGCCGCAAGATCAAAAAGGGGCTCTGTGCACAACGTGTGATTTATTCATCCGGCTCCATCTGTACCTACCATGTGGATACCGGTGTCTCTTATCAGGAGGAGGTTGACAGCGACGCTTCCTGCCTTACTCCGAAAACCTTTACGCCGCAGAAGGCTGGCTGGAGCTTTGTGGGCTGGCGGGAGGACGCGGCAGCCAATGCAAACGTGCTGACCAGTAAGGTGATGAAAGACGATCCGATTACGCTGTATGCGGTCTTCCGGCAAACCGTGACATTATCCTATTCCGGAAACGGACAAAGCTCCGGATCGCTTGCGTCTCAAACCGGAAATAAGTATTATAACCATGGAAATGCCAGTTATCCGTCCTTCCTGCTTTCCACAAGTCCATTTACAAAGGCTGACCATTATTTTCACAAATGGATGCTGAATGGCCAATATTACGCGCCTGGCCAGTCGGTTACCTTACAGACTAACGCAACAGCATCCGCAGAATGGTATCGCAATCCATTCTATATTGAGGACTTTAATGCAGTTGATTCAGAAAATAATTATAAGTACAAGCTGCAATGGAAAGAAGAAAGACCAAACTTCAAGCTTAGAAACTTAAAGCCACAGCTTGTAGATACCAGTGCAATAAAAGCATCTGTGGATCAAACTGCATATGCTTACGGATGGTTTGAAATGACAGTTCCAACACAAGGATGTAAAAAATGCAGAATACGGACTCTTCGGCTTGGGTGGGTTAATCCAAATGATCCTCCATTCACAGGCGATTGGAAATTACTGCAAACGACGCCGGACGGCATTCAGGACAATAAACCAAATGTCCATAACAACGATTATTATTATATCGATTGTTCAAACGTTTCTTCCGTATGGATTAGAATTAATAATCTGTGCGCGCATGCGGATCCATCCTTAACAGAGATAATTGGCTTCAATGAAATCTACTTCTATAACCTTGACTCAGAACTGCCGCCGCCAAATCCTGGCGATCCGGGACAGTCACAGTAGCATAGACAAAAGCAGTACCCCCGGCCTCACCGGCCGGGGGCAAACTCTGACCATATTGGATTAACCTGCTACTGCGCCGCAGACTGACTCATCTTCAGCTGCGCATTCACCAGACCGTAATAGATTCCCTGCTTCTCCAAAAGCTCATTGTGTGTGCCGATCTCGGCCACGCCGTGCCGATCGATGACCACCAGTCGATCTGCATTCCGCAGAGTGGAAAGCCTGTGGGCAATGGCAAAGGTAGTTCTGCCCTTCACAAGACGATCCAGCGCCTGCTGAATCAGAAACTCACTCTCCGTATCCAGCGCGGAGGTCGCCTCGTCCAGAATCAGAATTCTGGGATTGTTCAGGATGGCTCTGGCAATGGCGATTCGCTGTCTTTCGCCGCCGGACAGGTTATAGCCGTGCTCGCCCACATAGGTATTGTAGCCATCCGGAGTCTTGCAGATAAAGTCATGGGCATTGGCCGCCCTGGCCGCCCGGATCACCTCCTCCAGGGTGGCGTCCTGTTTGGCGAAGCGAATGTTTGCCAGGATACTCCCTGAGAACAGGAAGGTTTCCTGCAGCACCACACCCACCTGGGAATGCAGACTCTCCATCTCAATATCCCGCAGGTCATAGCCGTCCAGGGTAATCTTCCCCTGATCCACGTCATACAACCGCATGATCAGGTTGATCAGTGTGGACTTACCCGTTCCCGACGCTCCCACCAGTCCGATCATTTCCCCCGGTTCCACGGAGAAGGAAATGTTTTCCAGCACCGGCTCATAGGTCTGATAACCAAAGGACACATCCTCAAAGGTAAACGCTCCGTTGATGGGAAAGGCCTTGCAGTCTTCCTTGTTCGCCAGCATAGGCTCCTCGTCCAGCACGTCGTAAATCCGGTTCAGACTGGTTATCATCTGCATCACTGCCCGGGGCAGGTGTGTCATCCAGCTTAAAGGGCCAAACAAATATCCGCTGTAAGTCACAAACTGCACCAGCTGACCCACCGTCATCTCACCCTCCAGCACATGGATGCCTCCGAAGTAAATTGCTATATAGGTTCCAACCCCCATCAGAAAGGTCAGAATCGGAAAGAAAATTGCCCAGAAAGTCTCATTCTTTCTCTGGATTGCGGCAAACTCTTTGGTCTTCTGCGTAAATCTTGCGCTCTCCCGCTCCTCCTGTCCGAAGGACTTCACGATACGCATACCCGAAATGATATCCTGCAGATTGCTGTGCATGTCGTCAAACTTCAGCCACTGCCTGTGGAAAATAGAATGTATCTTATGCCAGAATATCCGGGTAATCACAAACACCACCACAATGAACATGAGAGACAAAAGCGTCATCTTCCAGCTGATGATAATCATCATCACCAGAGACACAACCATGGTGAGCAGCGTGGAAAACATGTCTCCGAACACCTCTTCCATAAACTCACGGATATGTCTGGTATCCCTGGACACCCGGTTCATCAGCTCCCCCGGTCTTCTGTTGTTGATAAAGGACAACGAGAGAATCTGAATTTTATAATACAGCTTTCTCCGCAGGCTCATGCTGATGGAAGCTCCCAGCTTCACACAGTTCCAATACCTGAATATACTCAGCATTACCCCCGATACCACCAGGAAGAAGGTAATACCGATAAACCGCCACAGATCCGCCATGGTTCCCTGCCCCGACGCCAGAGATTCATCAATGAACCGCTGCTGTACCATAGGAGAAATCAAATTGATCGCCGCCACAAACACCATCAGCAGGGAAATCAGCAGCAGTTTCCCCACAAACTCTCCACAGAGGGCCATCAGCTTTTTCACCACATCCGCCTTGCCGTCGCAATAAGGACACTTGCTGGTTCCCGGCAGAGCGCGTCCACACTTTTCACAGTACTTCTCGTATTCCCGGCTCTCCACCCGATCCTTTTGCGTCAGCTCTCTTCCGGCCTTCCGGGCGTCCAGTATGGTCTGTGCCCCTCTCACCGCGTAAGCCACCCGGATGATCTGACGCATGGAAAATCTGGCCGCACAGGACTGACTGCCGTCCTTGCCAAACACCGTCACAATACCGCTGTAGACCTGATGCTCGCACTTGATCTTTTCACAGTTCTCCAGCTCGTACTCCGCTGTCTTCCTCTCGCCCTCAAGCACCATAAAACGCTCCTCGGTCACCACGAGCCAGGTTTTATCCGTATAGGCGCCTTCGGCCGTCCTCCTTCCGTTATCGAACCCCAGATCCGCGGGCACACAGTACCAGACGGATTCCCCGTCCCGCAGACCAAGCGCCTTTTGCCCGGGTTCATCCAACGTATATAATAATTTCATAAAAACCTCCCATATAACTATATGAACAGATCCAGTTTTTTCCGCTCCAGGACAGTCAGTGCATAAAAATCCGGAATCTCATAGCGATTGCCGTCAATATCCGTGACCTGATATCTGGCCTCCCCCAGGTTCACCACGGCGTCGCCTCCCATGTGCGTGGTGAAACGGCATGCACCGTAATCCGTCACAACGTGCCAGTAGGCATATCCGTATTCATCCTTCACGTCCATGACCTTTCTGATAACAGGCATGAAATAGCGCAGTCTCACCTGCTCCCTGATCATCTCCTGCTCATCCTTCCCCACGTCGTTTATGGACTGGATAATACCGATTTCCTTCGCCTTCTCGTCCGCCTCGCGGATGGAAATAAACTCATTGGGGTTCGTCAGCGGAAACGTCAGATATACCCCCACCCGTTCATACTCCTTCTCCCCTGTCTTCAACGCCAGAAAGCCGCCCTCTGTCCTGGTAAACACAGCGTTCTCTGCGTTCAGGAACCGCATCTGCAGCACCTCCTCCGACTCCCGCTTCAGTGCTTCCTCGTCTAATTCCTGCAGATCCAGCAGATCCGGCATTCCAAATTCTCTGTTTTCTTCCATTTTATTCCTCCCTGCCCGCCAAAAGCGGACATTTGTTTTACAACCCGCACCGGGAACGACTTACTCCCTTTACACTTCCCAACATGCCGACGCAGTCGGCACAAATAATCAATGAACTGGCGGAAGAACGCCGCCCTTGCGTTTTTCTCGGAATGACTTAGATTTTCTTAGTCCGCGTACTTTGCGGGCTTAGAAAATCTTCATTCCGTTCACACTTCTACGCCTCTCATTGCCAGCGCCTTGGTCTGCAGCTCGCTCAGTTTGTAGAATGTGCCTTTCTTTGCCATCAGTTCCGCATGCGTACCCGACTCCGTCACACGCCCGTCGTCAATCACGATCAGATGTGTGGCATTCCGAAGCGTAGACAGCCTGTGAGCGATGGACAATACCGTCCTGCCCTTCTCCAGCTGCTCCAGCGACTTCTGAATCGCCAGCTCCGTCTCCGTGTCAACTGCAGAGGTCGCCTCGTCCAGGATCAGTATCTTCGGATCCGCCAGAATAGCCCTGGCAATGGAAATACGCTGCTTTTCCCCGCCGGACAACGCGCGGTTAGCCGGCCCCAGAATCGTGTCATAACCCTGGGGCATTTTGCAGATGAAATCATGGGCACTGGCCTGAACAGCCGCACGGATGATCTCCTCTCTGCTGGCGTCCGGTCTGGCGTAGGCAATATTCTCCGCCACCGTACCCACGAAAATATAGGTCTCCTGAGATACCATAGCCACATTTTTGCGAAGTTCCTTAAAGCCGTACCGTTTTACATTGATGCCGTCCACCAGCACCTCTCCCTCCCCCGCGTCATACAGGCGAGAGATCAGATTTACCAGGGTGGACTTGCCTGCGCCGGAGCGTCCCACGATGCCCAGCACCTCGCCGGCCTCCACATGAAAGCTCACATCCTTCAGAATCGGCTTGTTGGGTTCATAACCGAAGGTAACATTCTTCAGCTCGATCTCTCCCCGCAGAGTCTCGGGACGCACCGGATCCGGCGACTCCTTCACCTCCGGCACCGCGTCAATGATCTCAAACATACGCTGCGCGGAGTTCATTGCGTTGGTGTACCAGCGGAAAATCCTTGACATAAATTCCAGCGGCCACTTCAGCTGTCCCACATACCCGGCAAAGGTAATCAGAAGACCCAGCTCCATATCACCCCCGCTGATAATCAGGGCAGAGCCTGCCGCCCACACCAGGAAAGTCAGAAAATCCTCCACCAGATAATAGATCGCAGAAAACTGGCAGTCAAATCTGGCCAGATCCAGCTCCGCCTCTCTGACCCGCCCGTTATTCTTCTTGAAACGATCTATTTCCTGCTCCTCCTGTCCGAACGCCTTTACAACCCGGGCTCCGGTAAAATTTTCGTTCATCTGACTGTTCAGCCGACGGTTGGCCCGGTGTCTCTTCCCGTAAAAATGCCACAGCCTGGGCATCAGATGATAGCTGACATAGAAAAGAACCGGCATCAGGACAATGGATGCAATCGCCAGCAGCGGATTCAGAATCAACATAATCACGCAGGTGGCCACAATGGTTCCCACATTAATAAAGAAATAAGGGATACCGTCTATAAAGAAACTGGAAATCTCATCCGCGTCGTCCGCCACACGGGTCATCAGACCTCCCGTCTGCCTCTTGGTGAAAAAGCTGATAGACAGCTTTCCCATGGAATCGAACACCTGGCTTTTCAGCTTCGCCATCACATCGGTAGCAATCTGCACGGTACAAACTCCCTGCAGGATACCCACTCCCTGGATCAACACCTTCGTCAGAATCATGACCACCACCAGGATCGTCAGCGCCAGCACAAATCTTCCTGCCGGCAGGTGAACCAGCGCGAGAAATTCTTCATTCTTGGCCAAAACCTTATCATACAAAATCGTACCGCTTAAGTAAGGCCATGCAAGGTTCAGACCCGCTGTCAGCAGATAGCAGATTACCATGATGACAAGCTGCACCTTGTATGGCTTAAAATACTTCATCACACGGAGCAGAATAGATCCCTTATCCATACATTTCGGGCAGACCTTTCTCTCCTGGTCAGGATAGATCATGCCGCACTTGAGACAGCACTCTTTCCCTCTCTTTACATCCAGATCCTCCTGCGTGATCTCCTCCCCCTTTTGGATCTTCTCCAAAAGACGGCACATCCGCATGAAGGCTTCCATCTTTGTATTGGAAAACTGGCACAGACAGCGCTCCGTCCCCTTGATCTTTCCCATCAGAACCCCTGTGCTGACCTGGCGAAGTACCTCCAGCTTCTCCACATCTTCCAGATCGTAGAAAACCACCCCTGGCTCTTCCTGCTTTTCCTCCATAGCCCAGCTGTCGTATCCTCCCAGGCGGTATTCACGCTTCTCTTTGTAAGGATATCTGGCAATCACAAGCTTTTTGCCGGTGAGAACCAGGACAGAATCCGCAAACCGGAATTCCTCGTCCAGATCAGCCACCGCGGCAAACACGATATCCTTACTGTCAATGCCATACTTTTTGATTACATTCGTAAAACTACTTGGTAAATTCATTGCTCCCTCTCATCTGCGCCTGTCCGTGGCGCATTCCTGTTTTCTCCCGGTTATGCAGGTGTGGGGCCGTTGACCGTGCAGGCACGAGCGCAGACGCGTCAGCCTTCTGACTCTGCAATGCGATAAGCAGACTCGGAATGCTTCGCCTTCCTCGTTCGCGTTGCTCGTCATAAGTCTGTCACGGCTGCTTCCCGTGCAAGCACGAGCGCAGACGCGTCAGCCTTCTGACTCTGCTTATCGCGCAAAAAGCGGCATGTCATACATTGATGTATGCCATGCCGCTCAATTCCTGCTTCTGCGTACTCAGCCAATTCTGGCCGCTGCCAGAAAGGACTACACACTTATGCTCCGGGAGACAATACATTTCCTGACCTGATTTCCTTTTTCACAACGGTTTCTAAACTTAGTCATTTCTTTGCCTCCTTTCTTTTCATACTGTTTACAAGTTACAAAAATTACTATAACCACAATTCCGGTATCTGTCAACCAGTTTTTGCTAAAGTTTATCCGTCAGATCAAAATAAATCCAGCCACCAAAATAAGCGACAACAGGATACGCACAATATGATGCTGAATATGAAAATTCCCGCTCTTTTTTCCGTTCCAGACAGCAGCTGCGCAGATCAATGCGCCCCCCGCAATCGCCGGAATCCAGTCGAAACTCTGCTGTGCGATTCCACAGGCCACCGCGGCGAACAGCCCCAGCGACCCAACCGCCATCATAATATGAGAAAACGGACGCTTATCCGATCTCATCTGACTGACGGCCGCCAACAGTGACAGCCCGCCGAACGCCGCACTCACAATATACAACGCTATTTTCATCCTTTTCTTCCTCCTGGTGAAAACTAAATAAAATTTTCATTACAGCTATTTACAGTGCAAGACTCAGATATTTCTTTGTTTCGACAAACTCAAGAGTTTGATACAGCTTCAGCGCATCAACATTCTTTGATATCACCTTCAATTCAATTCGGCAAGCGCCGCTCCTGCGGGCAAAGCTTTTAAACTCTTCAATCAGCATGCGCGCACATCCTCTTCTGCGGTATTGTTCATCTACAAACAACGCATCCAAAATTGCTGCCGGTTCCCTCCACAGATCGGGAATACCATAAACAAACCCATAAAGAAAACCAATCATTTTACCCTCTTCTTCGACAACAAATATTTTATGCCCTTCCATGCCGATCCTTTTCCTGTAATTATCTTTCACAACACTTTGATCATTCAGATTCTTATCATAAGCAGCCTCAGCATGAATAAGCCGCGTCAACATTTCATCCAATGCATCAGCATCTTCTGTCACCGCTTCACGAACCCTTATTATACTCTCCATACAAACCCTCCTATTTGATGACAGCCGCTTTCATCCATATTTTTTCTCAATTATAAGATATTGGAATCTGTTTATCAAGATTTGAAATCATAGACTTAAAGAAAATAGACTTAAGAATGAAAAATTTCAGATTGAATAATAGTTCACTCCATGCTATAATGCCTAAAGCGTTACCGACGGCGATAGCGTGGGATTTTGTCTGCAATTCATTAAAGGAGGTACAGGCATGAAGTTTGAAAAAATAGATTGCGGCAACGGAACGATTGCCATTGTTTCAAGCGACAGCATGGTAATTTCTGATGTCGATTCTGCGCTTGATTTACTTATGTCTGCCAAATATGACGCAGGCACAGAGTATATCGTCGTAGATAAAAAGTTAGTTATTGAAGATTTCTTCATTTTAAGCAGCGGTCTGGCGGGAGAAATTCTTCAAAAATATATCAATTATGGTGGAAAAATTGCAATATACGGCGATTATTCTCACTATACCAGCAAACCGCTGAAAGACTTCATCTATGAAAGCAACAAGGGAAAGGATGTATTCTTTGTTGCCACAAAAGAAGAAGCAATCCAAAAGATAACCGAAATTATTTAGCAAACAAAATCCCCATATCGAATAGTTGCGTATTAACCCAACGCCTGGGCGGTCATGTCTACTGTGACATGACCGCTTTTTCATCCCCTGCTCCATACAGAAAATACCGGTTTGATTTCCATCTCAATATCATTAAAAAAGGAGACATCCTGCGCTCCGTTTTGAGCCAGGCTGCCTCCCGCAATTATCCAACTTCAATTCACAAGATATTCTTATCTTCTATGGTGTCCGCCATGATGACCGCCGGAATGATGCCCGTTGTGACAGTTCCCGGAAGCAGCTGCAATCCTGCCGCCACAGTTATCACACACACCATTCCCGTTCGCATCCACATAACCGCCGCTGCACTGACCATTGCTGTCACAGACGCCATAATTTACATGATGGCTTCCGCATCTGCCGTTATGAGAACTCGTTCCGCAGTTGTCACACACACCGTTTTCATCTGCATCCACATAGCAGTTCCCGCACCAGCCATCGTGAGAGCCTGTTCCGCAGTTGTCACACACACCGTTTCCGTCTGCGTCCACATAGCAGTTCCCGCACCAGCCCTCATGTTCTGCCAACCCGCAGTTGTCACACACGCCGTTTTCATCTGCATCCACATAGCAGTTCCCGCACCAGCCATCGTGTTCTGCCAATCCGCAGTTGTCGCACACATCGTTTCCGTCCGCGTCCACATAGCAGTTCCCGCACCAGCCATCGTGTTCTGCCAATCCACAGTTGTCGCACACACCGTTTCTGTCTGCATCCGCATAGCAGTTCCCGGCCCATTCCCGATGTACGGCTCCGGATACAGGTGCACCACCAACAATAAGCGCCATTGCCAGCGCCGTTCCCACCGTCATCATTTTGTTCATCGCCATTACCTCCATTCAACTCTGCGTCCCTGTCGGGACAACAAATCGCCATCGCATCTCTTCGCTTTCAGTCTATCACATCTTTCGCGATTCAACAACCACTTCCGGCACAATTTCTATTTTTCTTTTTATTTTACCGAGAGTTTATCAAAGGCCTCCGCTGTAATGACCTCTCCGTCTGCTGTGTAGATCCCCGGAAATTTCTGCTTCAGATAATCAATCAGCTCCGCGCCCGCCTCCTCGATGCACTCGGCAATCGCCCGGCTCCCGCTTTTGCTCAGAAGCATCACTGTAAGAAATTCATGTCTTTTCCTGTTCGGCAGATCTCCCACCATCACCGCCTGCTTCACAAGGCAGGCTGCGGAAAGCTCGGAAAGCTCCAAAATCACATGGTGCGCATCCGCCAGATAGATGTAATCTCTTGTCAGAATACCGTCGGCCTGTCCCGCCGCCAACGCTCTCGCCGTATCCAGAAGCCTGACCACACGGCACTCCATATCCAAGGTCTGACGCTCAAACTCGTCCATATCACCCACGGTGCAGCCGCTCTGCTCCGCGCAGCTTTTCTTCCATCTGGCCGTTCCCCGGGCATGGCGCACAATCGTAATCAAGATGGTCGCCAGGGAGATAACTGCAAAAACCGCAAAAAATCCTGCTATGACGTAACCCACGCTGATGAGATCCTCCTGCCCCGACAGACGATAGTCTTCTATTCTTCCCAGCGCCCAGTAAAAACCATAGGCACAACCGAAAAGCACGATCCCGAAGAAAATATAGACCCCGAAGGAAACCTTCGCCGTCTTCTTTCTGATTGAAGCAAACACACCTTCGGCATAATGCTTTCTCTTGTAATCACCGCTCATTACAGGCAAATATTTTTCCATCCTGATACCCTCCCTGTCCGTTTTAACAGGCATTTCTTCCATATTGATATGTCACCTGTCCTTATCAGGGAAAGTATAGCACAAAGCCGCAGATAAGTCCACTTGTATCTTTCATCAGCGCTTGTCAGCACTGCGGAAAACAACACAGCAGCAAAATAAAGCAGCCTCCCTGCACCGACCGGGCGCGGAATCCCTTCATTTCCCCATTGGTGCTCTCATACCAGTCCGCAAACGGCACGCGATCCGAAGACTCCCTCAAAAAGTCCGCAACCGCCCTGACCAGACGCATCCTCTTCTCCGCATTTTCCGTGAGGCTTGCCGTCCAGATCAGCCAGTCGCTCTTGGTATAACCCGCCCGGCTGTCAAGGGGTACTCCAAAGCGTTCCATTTTCGCCAGGCAGCTGTCTGCCTCCCGTTCCCGGAATGCCTGAGAAAAAAGCCCTAAACCCAGGATCCTGTCAAACGCCAGATTATACTTCAGCGAGAACGTGGTCTCATCCGAGTCCCATGTGAGCGGCAGACGACCGTATTTTTCGCCCAGAGCCGTAATCTCTCCCGCATACTCCACAGCGATACGGCGATATTCGTCAGCCGTCCTCCCGTCTCCCGCTCCGCGAATCAGCTCCGCATAGGCAGCAATTCCCACCGTCGCCTTAATGGCCAGATTCAGATTGTTTTTCAAATGTCCCGCAAAATCATCCGTACACAGCTGATTTGCCGGCTTCAGTCCGTACTTTACCAAAAATTCCACCCAGTTTCCGGCAAGCGCGGCCTCTTTGGAAAAAAAGCCGATATCGCCGTCAAACCGATAACACGCCAGAAACAGAATCAGCATGTTGGCGCACTCTTCCACAGGCATCTGCTGCTTCTCGTCATAGACATCGCTGCCCTCCGGCAGCAGGTACAGCGGGAAGTGCGTCTCCTCCGTTCCCTCCTGCTGCTTCAAAAGACAACGGAAACGACTGCCCTCCCCCGTCTTCAGTCCGTATACCTGCCCGCAGCAGGCCGGATACGTCCCCACGTCGTGGGGGGCAAAGTCAAAAGGCCACACCGGCATTTTTGCAAATTCCAGAATAGGACGCATCATTCCCTTGACCAGTTCCGGATTGTACAGCAGAAACAGCGGCGCGGAAGGGTAGCTCACGTCCACCGTGGCGATACAGCCGTTGGAACAACATTCCTTTGACAGAAAAAGCAATTCGCCCCTTCTGTTTTTCACCAACTTGTGCGCCCCCACACTCTGCCGCAGCGAGGCAAATAAAACGGACAGATACTCCTCTCCGTATTCCCTGCACCGTTCCCTCAGCCCTCTCTCAAAGACCGCCAGCTGTTCATTGATGACGCCCCGGTTGTGATAAACCGTCTCCAGCGCCTCAATGATCGTGTGATTCTCCAGATAGTACCCTTTCAAAAACGTCCCGAAATAATCAACGGAAACCAGATCGTCATACCCAAGCAGAACCGCCCCCTTCCGGGCGCTGTTCCAGGATCCCAGATAGCGCTCCTCTCCCACACACGCAAAATCCGTACATCCTCCCGCCAGCCAGGCCGTCAGCTCCGCCTCATCCAGAATACATGCCCTCTCGCCCGACAGATAAAAATATCCCCAGTCGGCCCCCATGGCGTCCCCATTATTGGAAAGGGGGAGCTGACGCCGCAGGCCGAAAAACGCACACTGAAATCCCTTCAGGTTCACCGTCCCGCCCCGGACGCAGTGCCCGGATTGGTCAGGCATCTTGTTATATGCAATCCCGCGGTTCACAAACAAGGCCAGCTGCGCCTGCCCATCCCCCTCCATCTCGTACTCCATATAGCAGACGGGAAGCGACAGCAGCTCCGGGTCATCCGGCGGAAGCGGCGAGACAAACCTTATCTTCAATCTCACCTTCCCCGCCTCAAATTCGTAATCCGTGGAAAACGCCGTCACCGAAAGCGCCGTCTGCACTGCCTTTTCCACGCCACAGCCGCTAAGCTCCGCCCCGTCCCCCAGGAAACAGTATGTCCTGCCTTCTGTCCGGACTACTCCGAAAATCTTTTTTTCCTCCCCCCACCAGCTTTTCACATGGCTCTCATTTAACAGCTCCCCCTGACTCCAGAGAGAAAAATTCGGATCCTTCACAAAAAGCGGGTAGGCAGGCAATAATCTTTCCACCATAACTTTACTCCTCCGTCTTCACAACAAACTCAATCCGGGTTTCCGACCAAACGCTCCCCCCGGTCTCCAGCACAAGCACGTCACTGTCCGCGGCTGCGGAATTTCCCCGCAGCGGAAATGCACCTTCCTCCTTTTTCAACACCGTGAACGGTGTCTCCAGGCCGTTTACCAGCACCCGGCGAATATCCCCCACATCCGGCAGCAGATGAAAACGCACTGCGACCCTCCGATGAGAAAAGCATTTCTCCCCCAAAAATTCCCCTTCCGCTTTTCCAATCGTCAGGTAAAAACGCTCTGCCCCGGCGTCGTATCCCGCCTGGTAAGGCGTCTTTCGGTATTCCCCGGTTCTGTAAGCTGTGGTTTTCGTGTCATCCTCATACAGATAATCCCTGTCCTGCGCATCCCTGGAAGGATAATAATCAAAGGTAATCCTGTTCCATTTCTGCTCCGCCGTGGTCTGCCCGTCCTCCGCCAGGGGAATTACCCCTCCCAGCCGCACAAACAAAGGCATGGTATCAGGGAGGCAGCATACTTCACAGGTGTCGCTCCCGGCATAGCGCCTGCCGTCAAACAGATTCATCCACTCTCCCTCCGGCAGATACACACTGCGCCCGGACAGATCCCCCGTCCGGCGGCGATACCACAGCGACACACAGGCCGCCTGGTCGTACTGGCAATACTCGATCCGCACCTGATGCCGTTTTCCCCCCGTGAGCACGCCGGCGTTCTGCAGCAAGGCGGAATGTCCGAAGAAGGCCTCGCAGGTCTGCACGCCGTCGATCTTTACCCGCAGGCCGTCGTTGGCCTCAACAATCAGATCCACATCCTCCTCACACACAAGACAGGTCTCAAACACCGCGGAATATTCGTACACCGGCACGTCACCTCCGGGAGACACCCGGTCGAAGTAAAGGTTCAGGCTGTCATAGCTCTCCTTCCAAACCGGCTCTCCCTCAAATTTCGTCCCGTCATAATAGCTTGCCCGCACCGGAGCGGCATACCATTCCCGGGGCAGCTTCTCAAACTTCCCGCCACAGACGGGCGCCGCCAACAGGTTCCTGCCCAGCATAAAAGCATCCTCCACCGCCAGTGCCTTCTCGTCTTCGGGATAATTCCAGCCCATGGCCCGGCACAGCGGAACGCCGCTCTCATAGTTTTCGTAGGCACTCTTATACAACACCGGCAGCAGCCGATAACGCAGCTTATAATACCGGCGGGCAATCTCCACCACTTCCGGATCACCGTATTCCCAGGGTTCCCGGTAACGCTCCAGCCCCTTGGTACAGTGCGGCCGGAACACGGGAGACAGGACGCCGCACTGAATCCAGCGCAGATACAGCTCTTTATCCGGGTTGCCCAGATGGCCGCCGCAGTCAAAATTCGGGTAGCCGACGGCATTGTTTCCCGCCTTCAGAATGTTTCCGATCTCGTTGGCGATGGATTCCCTGTCACAGCAGTTGTCACCGGTCCATTGGATGGAATACCGATGGGAAGCCGAATCCAGGATTTCACGATAGACTCCGTTTACAATGTTATTCACGTTGCCCATGATCACCGGGCGGACGGGGGAATTCTCCCCCGCCTGCTCTCTGTAAAAATTTTCTGTCACATCATGGAAGATGACAAGCCCCCAGGTCTCCGCCTTCAGCCCCTTCGTGGGGGAAATCAGGGAAGTGATCCAGTTGCGGTCATACCACCAGGTATCCAGCCCAAGCGCCAGCAGGAACCGGAGCTTTTCCTCCCGGTACTTCACCTCCCTGCCGTCCAGCAGCGACGACGCACCCTCCACCGGTTCCGGGTGATCATTGAACATGATCTCCACATTTTTACTGTGCGCGTATTCCAAAAAGCGCCTCATGTCCGGAAACAGGCAGGTGTTGATGTCATAGCCTATGCCCCGCTCGGAGGCTGCGCGCCAGTCCGTATCCAGCACCAGATTATCCAGCGGAATATCCCGGCGGATAAATTCGTCGATCATAGCCTTTGCGCTTTCTTCGCTGTACGCATAAAATCGGGAGTCCCAGGCTCCCAGCACGGCCAGCCGCACCAGCTCGTTGCGTCCTGTCAGCTCCACATACAGTCTGCGCAGCTTCCGCGCATCCTTTTGACACAGCAGCAGATACACGTCCTGAACATCCTCCTCAATCTCATACCCGTCGTCCGGCACATCCCCCCGCCAGGTATAGCCGCCCTCCGGTGTCAGAATGCGGGGCGTATCGTACAGGTCAAAAACCCGGGGCGTGTCCCCAAGCGGCGGCAATTCCCCGCTGTTCCTGCCCCTCGTCCCCACATACAGGACTTCCCCCGCCTGATCTGTCAGCCTTACCCCGTCAAGAGAAGCCGCCCGACCGGAAATCTCCAGTTTCAAACCGTCAAAGAAGATTTCGATCCCCTCTTTTGTCTCCTCCGTGCTGTAATGATCAAATCCCTTCATCTGACTCCTGCCGGGAATAAAAAAAGTGTCCCTGTCACAAAAATCCTGCTTCTCGCTGTACTCTATGCGGACAATGTCGGCGGAGAGCAGCTGCACCCGGATATTACCATAAATAATCGTATGATCCATTTTGATTTTTCTCCTTCTGATAAAGCAGGAGGCAGGTAGTTTCCTCTCCTGCCTCCTGTATTTTTTTGACTGACCATGCCTGTTTCGCATCATGGTTTGTTATTTCTGCCGTCTACGGATTCCCGCTTACGGTGCCCTGTGCCTCCGGCCTGGCCGAATTCTTTTCGGGTGTCTCTCCGGGAGTTCCCTTTGACACTGCATTGCCGCTGACGGCTCCGGCTGTGCTCCCTGGCAGGCCGTTCTGTCCGCCTGCGTCATTCCCGCTGACAACTTCTGACACCCCCGCATCATTTCCACTGACAGCTTCTGACGCCCCTGCATCATTTCCACTGACAGCTTCTGACGCCCCTGCATCATTTCCACTGACAACTTCTGACACCCCCGCATCATTTCCACTGACAGCTTCTGACGCCCCTGCATCATTTCCGCTGACCGTGTCCTGCGTTCCCGCATCATTTCCACTGACTGTTCCATCCGCTTCCGACGGAAATCTGCCGGGAATCCTTACTGCTTTTCTTGCGGCTTTGGCATCCGCAATTGTCGAAATCTGATCGGCATAGCCCCCCAGGTCCCCGGAATAATTCCAGTTCACAAAGGTAACCATTCTCTCTGCGAACAGTCCTGCTTTCAAGTCTCCGGTTCCCAGAGAATCCCGGATGGATGTGGTGCCGGAGAGCAGTTCTGTCTCGGCAAGCGTCACCGCCTGCCTGTCATTTATAAATACATGCCAGCTTCCGTCCTGATAGGCCACCGCAAGCTTCATGCTGCCGGTTCCGTCTGCCCCAAAGGGAAGATTGTCCTGCAGTCCGTCCAGATCGGCAAACCATTTCACAATCTCCTGGCCGACTGCGTTCCCCACCCGCAGAGCATAGACATTTGGATTCGCATCCGTATTGCGGATCACGGAAAACCTCACATAATGGCTTGCGTCCGTTCCAACCAGCAGTCCTGCCGACGGCCACAGCTGTGTATCCATATCCCGCACCGTGGCCTCCGCCAAAAAAGGCGCTCCCTGACTTTGCGAAAACCCGGCAAACCATCCGCCGTTAGCGGTTTTATTGTGATCCGTAACCAGGTACTGTCCGGCTGCAAAATCATACACAAACGGATCATGGATCCATTCCATTTTGGGCGGAAGCTTATCCTGATACCCTGAGATATCCGCAGAGTAACCCCAGTTCTCAAAGGTTGCCTCCTGCTCCGCATAGAAGCCCGGACGGATGCTTCCCCAGCCACTTGTCAGGTTTTGAGCCTCCTGGCCCATGATCCCGCAGACCGAACTCCCGTTCAGGAACAGATAGTACCCGCTGTCTGCATGTACCAGCGCCATGTGTACCCTGCCCTTTAAGGCCTCCTGGTTGGCCGCCACCCAGTCGCTGTGCTCCGCTCCCGCGTCGCCGGGCTGGCCCTGGATATAGTTCTTTCCGTTCACACGCACCAGTCTCTCATGGCCGTCCTTATTATTTTCGTCGGCCGTAACCCGGACGATCTCAAACTTCACGTTCTGAGCGAAATCGCTTCCGTTGTACAGGGCAAAGCCCACCGAAGGATACTGCCAGTCCGCTATGATCTGCACATCTCCCTCCAGCACCCAGCTGTCGGAAGCACTCACCGATACAGGCTGGGCCAGTACACCTGTGTTAAAGAGGCCGTATGCCCCACGGTAAATGCCCGTGGCCGGCTCAAAGGCAAACTCCGCCGTCTGGCCTCCCCACTGATTCGTGTAGGTTGCGGCCTCCAGCTTTGTCAGGGTCTTCAGGGTCACTTCCACCGTACCGCCCTTCGTCACCACCACCGTCTCATCTTTGGCTACCGTGCCCGTTCCCGCAGCCGACACCGTATAGGTTCCCGCCGAAAGGCTCACCGTGAAGCCGCCATGGGCGCTGTGCACCGTATTTCCGCTTCCGTCCTTCACCGTCACTGCCGCGCCGGTATCCACACCTGTCACGCTGACCTTCAGGCTGCCCGTTTCCGTTCCCGGAAGCTGATCCTCATATCCCGAAATATCCGCAGAGTAACCCCAGTTCTCAAAAGTTGCCTCCTGCTCCGCATAGAAGCCCGGACGGATGCTTCCCCAGCCACTTGTCAGGTTTTGAGCCTCCTGGCCCATGATCCCGCAGACCGAACTCCCGTTCAGGAACAGATAGTACCCGCTGTCTGCATGTACCAGCGCCATGTGTACCCTGCCCTTTAAGGCCTCCTGGTTGGCCGCCACCCAGTCGCTGTGCTCCGCTCCCGCGTCGCCGGGCTGGCCCTGGATATAGTTCTTTCCGTTCACACGCACCAGTCTCTCATGGCCGTCCTTATTATTTTCGTCGGCCGTAACCCGGACGATCTCAAACTTCACGTTCTGAGCGAAATCGCTTCCGTTGTACAGGGCAAAGCCCACCGAAGGATACTGCCAGTCCGCTATGATCTGCACATCTCCCTCCAGCACCCAGCTGTCGGAAGCACTCACCGATACAGGCTGGGCCAGTACACCTGTGTTAAAGAGGCCGTATGCCCCACGGTAAATGCCCGTGGCCGGCTCAAAGGCAAACTCCGCCGTCTGGCCTCCCCACTGATTCGTGTAGGTTGCGGCCTCCAGCTTTGTCAGGGTCTTCAGGGTCACTTCCACCGTACCGCCCTTCGTCACCACCACCGTCTCATCTTTGGCTACCGTGCCCGTTCCCGCAGCCGACACTGTATAGGTTCCCGCCGAAAGGCTCACCGTGAAGCCGCCCTGGGCGCTGTGCACCGTATTTCCGCTTCCGTCCTTCACCATCACTGCCGCGCCGGTATCCACACCTGTCACGCTGACCTTCAGGCTGCCCTGATCCTCCTTTGACGGAAGTCTGTTTAAAATCTCCGTCTCGTCAGCCGTGTAACTCCAGTTTACAAAGGTAATTTTCCGTTCCGCAAACAGCCCCAGCTTTACGCTGCCGCTTCCCAGGGAATCCCGGATTGACATCTGACCGGAATCCACATTTCCCAGCAGCACCGACTCCGCAAACCCGGCAGCCAATACATCGTTTATATACACATAATAGGTTCCGCCGCAGTACAGCAGTTCCAGCTTCATCTCCCCGGTTCCGCTTTCTCCGAAAGGCTTATGATCCGCAAGCGCCGGGATATCAGAGAACGGTCTCACCAGCTCCTTTCCGTCGGCGTTGCCCACACGCAGCAGATAGACATAGGGATCCGACGCCCCACCGCGGGCTCTTGCCGCCGCGTCCGTGTTTCTGATGACGGAAAACCGCACATAGTGCTCCCCGTCTGTCCCGGCCAGCAGGCCCACCGACGGCCAAGTGTCAGCATCCATATCCCGCACCGTGGTCTTCACCAGGAAGGCTTTCCCCTGTTGGCCGGAAAAATCGGCAAAATAACCGCCGTTGGCCGTGCTGTTGTGATCCGTCACACGAAGGCTTCCGCTCTCCGCGTCAAAGACCAGGGGTTGATATATCCATTCCAGTTTCGGAGCGCTGCCAAGGTACTTTGACACATCCGCCGAATAATTCCAGTCCGCAAAAGTCGCCCTGCGCTCCGCAAACAATCCCACCTTTCTATCGCCGCTTCCCAGAGAAGCATCTATGGAAATTTCACCGGAAAGCAGTTCCTTTCCCTCAAACGCTGCCGCCTGTACGCCGTTGACAAACAGGTAGTAATATCCCCCTTCATACGCCAACGCAAGCTTCATGCTTCCGCCGTTTTTGAAAGGCTGGTTATCCGCAAGCGTCTCAATATCGGAGAACCACTTCACAATCTCCTTTCCGTCCGCATTACCCACCCGCAGTCCGTAGACATTGGGATTTGCGTCGGTGTTGCGCACCACGGAAAACCGCACATAGTGCTCCGCGTCCGTTCCGGCCAGCAGGCCCACCGACGGCCACAGCTGTGTATCCATATCCCGCACCGTGGCTTCCACCAGGAAAGATTCTCCCTTCTTTCCCGCAAAGTCCGTAAAATATCCGCCGTTGGCCACACTGTTGTGGTCGATGACACGGTACTGCCCGCTGGCAAAATCATACACCATGGGACTGTGAATCCATTCCATCCGGGGCATGTCCTTCAGATAACCGGAAGGATCCGCCGAATAATTCCAGCCGGTGAAGGTAATCCTTCTCTCCCCGAACAGGCCGGTCTTTACATTGCCGCTGCCCAGAGAATCCCGGATGGAAACCTGACCGGAAAGCAGCTCGTTTTCACTCAGGGAAACAGCCAGCTCATCGTTTACAAACACATGATAATCCCCGTCCCGGTAAGCAACGGCAAGCTTCATAACGCCCTTTTCATCAGCGCCGAAGGGCTTGTTATCCGCCAGCGGCTCAAGATCGGAAAACCATCTTACGATTTCCTTTCCGCCTGCATTGCCCACCCTGAGCCCGTACACATCCGGGTCGGCATCGGTGTTTCGTACTACAGAGAAACGCACATAATGCGCGGCATCGGTTCCCACCAGTACTCCCGCGGAGGGCCAGAACTCAGGATCCATATTGCTCATCCCCGCCTCCACCAGAAAGGCCTCGCCGGGTTTGACGGAGAAATTCCCAAAGTATCCACCGTTTGCCAGGCTGTTGCGGTCGGTCACACGAAAACGGCCGGAACCAAAGTCATACATCAGCGGCGTGTGAATCCACTCCATTTTGGGCACCTTTCCCAGATATTTGGAGAGTTCCCCGGAATAGGCCCAATCCGCAAAGGTTGCCTTACGCTCGGCAAACAATCCCGGCCTTACGCTTCCCTCACCGAGGGAATCCCGAATGGAAATCTGGCCGGAAAGCAGCTCGTAATCTCCAAAGGCCGTAGCCATCACGCCGTTTACAAACATATAGTAAAATCTGCCGTCATATACCAGTGCCAGCTTCATCTCGCCGTCCCCGTCGGATCCGAAGGGCATGTTGTCTTTCAGGGTCTCAATGTCGGAGAACCATCTCACAATCTCCTTCCCCTGGGCGTTGCCTGCCCGCAGGCCGTACACATCCGGCTCCGCGTCGGTATTGCGCACCACGGAGAAGCGCACATAATGCTCCGCGTCGGTTCCCACCAGCAGCCCCACCGACGGCCACAGCTGCGTATCCATATCCCGCACCGTGGCCTCCAGCATAAACGGCCCCTTCTGCTCGATATAAGCGTCTTTAAAATAACCGCCGTTGGCCACACTGCCATGATCCAGAACGCGATAGGTTCCGTCGGCCTCATGGTACAGAAGCGGTCTGTGGATCCACTCCATCCCCCGCGTCCCGGCCAGATACCGATCCGTATCGGAGGAATGGCTCCAGCTTGTAAACGTGGCTCTGCGCTCGGCAAACAATCCCAGCTTCACCCGGTTCTTTCCGCCAAGGGAGTCCCTGATGGAAATCTCATCGGAGAGCAGTTCTCTCTCGTCAAAAGCCATGGCCGGATTGCCGTTGATAAACACATAGTAAAAACCGTCCTCGTATGCCAGGCCAAGCTTCATACTGCCCCCGGCTTTGAAAGGATGATTATCCGCAAGCGTCTCGATGTCGGAAAACCACTTCACAATTTCCTTTCCGTCGGCATTTCCCACACGGAACGCGTACTGATTGGGCTTTGTGTCCGTATTGCGGATCACGGAAAAGCGCACATAATGCTCCGCGTCGGTTCCCACCAGCAGCCCCACTGACGGCCATTGGCTGGTAGCCATATCGCGGATGACGGCCTCTAGCAGGAACGGATCTCCCTGTTTCACAGAAGCACCCGCCAGATACCCTCCGTTTGCGGTCTTCATATGGTCATTCACCCGATAACCGCCTGAAGCGGAATCATACTCAAAGGGATCATGAATCCACTCCGTGATGTAAGCCGCATCATATTCTATCCGATGAGGGCCGGTCACCGTAAAGACCGCCCTGATCTCCCCGTCCTCCCGAACCGTTTCCAGGGGTTTTCCGTCCAGGTAGATCACATACTGCCTGCTGCCGGACACTGGGATGGTCACAGTCACTTCTGACAGAACCGGCACGTCTTTTCCGTCGATTCTCTCACCATTCAAGATAAGCCGCGCTTCCTCCGGCGCCGTCACGGAAAATTCCGTAGTCACAACAGGACGGGTAAAGACGGCGAAGGGATCCCCGGCCGTAACGCGGCGGAAGGAACCATCCGCACCGGACATGTAGCCCACAATGCCGTACCGGACACTCGCTCCGGTGAGGTAATCACTGCGCTTCACACTGTCAAACAGCACATCGTTCACATAGAAAAATATCCGGTCGCTGTTTTCGTCACAGACCAGCGCCAGTCTGCACTCACCGGCCGCAAAAGTAACGCCCCTGTCGCTCTGCTGATACTGCCCGTCGTAATTTCTCATAATGCGGTAGGTGGTACCTCCCGCCGCAAAGAACTGTACCGAACCGCCGTACTCATCCTCCAGGGTGAAGCCGTAACAGGGCCACCTGTCGTTTTCCGCCCTTGCGGTCATATCCAGCCGGAAACTCCCCTCCACTGCCTCGTTACAGACAAAGTAAGAGTAGTCGTCCGAGTAATCGGTGTTGGTGGTATACACATTCCCTTCGCTGTCCTGCTCCATATTGCGCGCCTTGACAGGATTCAGGATAATGGTGCCCCAGTCGTAAAAGCTCTGGCCCTCAAACCTTTCCTCCCCGGTATCCACGGTAAAGACATGCTGCTCCCCTTCCGGAAACGTGCCCTCAAAGGAAAGCGTGTAACATCCGTCGGCGGCAAAGGTTCTTCCGCCCAGCTCATACTCACCCCCGCGAAGCAGCATCACGTCAAACATCCCGCTGGCGGTAGTCATATCCTGCCAGGAGAGAAGCCTTGTCAAATCCGCATCGCTGCTTTGCAGCACATGTGGAAGACCGATCACCGCCGCGCCGTTATCCCGGGCAACCTGACCCGTCACACGGATACAGCTCTCCGCCGGCAGAGGCGTAAATACCGCGTCGATCATCATGGACTCGGTGGGGTGCAGCTCAATGACCCCGTCCTTCATGCCGGGTATCAGGTTGTCGTACTCCGACTTTCCGTTGACCAGCAAATCTGTCAGCAGATATCCCTTGGCCGGACGCACGGTCAGCTCCACTGCCTCCCCGCTGCCCCTTCGGACAGCCAGCTTGTTCAGGGAAAGACTTCCACCGGAAACCCGGTCGGATACCTTGATCACATGCATGTATTCGTCCGTCAGCGCGGCAAAAGCCTCATCGTTCTCCGCTCCCTCGTAGTCCCTGGTCTCCCATCCGCTGTATTCCACGTCCGCGCCCAGGGAGTACAGGCCGGGACAGGTTCGGCCCCCCAGCCAGTCCAGGTCAAGGCTGAATGCGTAAACGTCGTTTATAATATAGTAATAGCGGGTGTCGTCTTTGATCACCCGGATATTGATGATATCGCTCCCCACGGATTCCACCCGATCCCCCCGCAGCACGTCATGCCAGAGCGTCTCGTAAAAATCCAGGGTATTATAAGTCAACGCCTTCCTGCCGCTGTCCAGATAGGGAGCGCCTGCGATACGCATACAGTTAAATTCGGCCGCGCTCTTCATATCGCACACACCTGCCGATGGCGCCGTGTCGTTGATCCCTCCGGCGAGTTTCATATCCACGGAGTAGGCATAGCGGGAAGACTCGATGTCCGAGAAGAAAATAGCCTGTCCGTGCTCCGCCGTAGTGCGCACCGTCCGAACGCCGTCTTGTCCGCCCTCCAGGCCGGACAGATCCCAGCCGTCGGATTTTGCGTAGCCGTTGGCGGCGTTTCCCAGCTCTGCCTCATCGCCGCTTACATTGATATAACCGTCCTTGTTGAACAACAGTGTGTTGTTCACACGATTGTTATCCACCTCCGCGAAAGCCGGCTTTAAAAACGCGTTGTCCGCCGACTCAAAGCCCTCCACATAGCGGTACATGGGCACAATGCGGGCAAAATCCGGCATTCCTGTCTCCGGGTTCACTGTATAGTTCAGATCCTCCCAGGCGGCAAAAAACTCAGCGGTGAGGGTGGGCACTCCCGCCTCGTTCACCGACCGGGCCGCCTCCGCCTCAAAACGCACCTGTTGGCGGCAGGAGCTGTCCTCCTGATCCACCAGAAAATTCAGGCAGTCGAAGCAGAAGTAATCCTCCGCCGTGTTGGAGACTATGTAGAAGCGGAACGAGGAGTTGTTCATAAATGCCCTTTTATCGTTCCACTGCATATGTTCGTCCTCGGCCACCGCCGCAATGTACAGGCCCTTTTGTGTAAAGGCAGTGGTATAGCGCAGGCTCACGTCCTTCTCACAGTGAGTCAGCCAGTTTCTGTCCTGCCAGACCTGCTCCGAGAGTACGCCGTCAATCTGCATATCCCCGTCCTTTTCCCCCACAAAGGCCGGAGTGTACTGCCAGTCATACTCGTCCGTGCTCTCTATTACATTCACATCCACCGAGATGGCCTGCTCCCCGCAGCCCCCAAGGAAAGCAGCGCAGGCTCCCGGGAGTAACAAATATGCGCTAACGCGCAGGACGGATTGAAAAATCCTGCCAAAAAGACCTGGGCCGCGTCCGGGATAATTACTTTTATACCTTCTCATCGCTCCCCTTCTCCTTTCCCCAATACCACGATATCCGAAATCCGAATCGCTTCGCCCCGGACATCGGACAGTTTTTTGCTCACGGTGATCTCGATGGAATCCACTGTGATCTCCTGAAACGAAGCCACTGCCGCGCCGCCCTGATCCATACAGCTGCTCTCTGCGTTCACATAATCCGGGTTGAACGGCAGGTCAAAGATCCCCGCCACCGGTACATACTCTCCGGCACTGTACCACTCCGGCTTTTCGGCAAGATGAAACAATATGCTGTCGATGGACGCAAAGGCATAGTAATAGTCGTAGCTGTTGTAGATCAGAATGGCCGACACGCTGACCGGCTCCGGAAAGGTCAGGGTAATCCTGGTCTTTCCTTCCGACTGAAACTCCCTGTCCGCATAGTAGGGACGGAATACCACCAGCTCGTCGGTGAGATACCGTTCCGTCCCCTCCACCGCCCCCGTGGCCGTCACCCGGGCCAGGGGCGCCACGTTTACTTTCCCTGTAAAGCTGTAGGGCTTGGGCTGCAGGCTGTCGGTAGGACCGCCGCAGAGAACACGCCCGTAGGTTTCATCCTCCGTAAAATGCACCCGGTCCACGGCGTAGGCCCGCCCCGTCTCGTTGATGTTGTTGGTCAGAGGCGTGGCATTTGGCCAGCTTGCGCAGTACAGATCCCCCGCCCCACCGTCGATCAGACAGTGATGACCAGTTCCCAGCATGGAGGTGTTGGTATCGTCCGCCCCCATAAAGGTGGCCGGATCCAGCGTGGGCTTCTCAAAGCCGCCCAGAGGAGAATCCCCCAGCGCCTGCCGCACCTGATAGTGGGCCCGCCCCACCCCCTGGGGAGAATAGGTCAGATAATACCGCCCCTCCTCCTTCCAGACAAAGGGGCCTTCGTTCACATGGTACTCCTCCCCGTATGCTTCCTTATCCACGGCGTTTGATTTATCTGCCAGCGTTTCATATTCGGCGTGATCCGTAAACTGCCCCACCAGCCGATAGCTGTTCACATCAAAATTGCTTAAGCCGCTGTCCGCTATATATTCCACACTTTTCCAGTTGGGCTTGGTCAGCATCCTGGCTGAGCCGTAATCCGGAGTCATCATGTCCTTCATCCGCATGCCCCAGATGGAGTTGTCCTTGGAGTCCGAGCTGACGTGCCGCACAAAGTACAAATACATGTCGTTCTTGCCGTCCCCGTCCGCATCCACATCGTCAAAGAAAATATGGGTGTCAATGATGGCGAACATGCTTTCCAGCCCCAGGTCAAACTTGGGATTAATGGGCGGATTCTGCGCCGTGACCACCTTTCCGTTCCCGTTTTCCGCCTCCGCATCCCCATAGTAGCTTTCGCTGGTCAGCAGACGAAAAGGGCCCACAGGAGTGTCCGACACACAAATCGCCACGAAGAACCGGTCAAAATTAGCCGTGAGTCCGCTGGCGCCGGTGTCCGTGTCATATTCTACCTCGCCTTCCGGATTGGGATTGGCTTCCGCGGTAAAATACATATAGTACCGCCCGTCCTCCGGATTGTAGACCGTCTCCGGAGCCCAGCAGTTGCCCACCGGCCACTCGTCGTTTTCAAAGCGCACGGCAAAGCCGTTATCCACGGCGCCGCAGCGGGACCAGTCGTTCAAGTCCCTGCTGCGGAAACAGGAGATCACTGACCTGTGGGGATCCTCGCCCCCCACATTCTGCAGGATCACGCCGTCGCTGCCGGAATTATACAGATAATAATAGCCGCCGTACTCCGGGCTCTGCTCCTCGCTGACATAGAGGATCTGGGCGTCTCCGCCGTAGAGCGTAAATTCATTCCGGTAAAAAAACGCGCTGTCTATCCTTCCGTCCTCGCTGACACCGTCAAAATGTGCCAGCTCGAAGGCCGTCACCGCGTCCTCCGCCTCCCCTTTGCCGCAGCCCGTAAGTCCCGCCGTCAGAACCGCCGCCAACAGCGCCGCCTGCCATTTTTTCATTTGCCTGTCCCTCCTTCATTTCCACTCTTTCACGGGCATCTGTTCAAACCCTGTCCTCATTGCACTTTTTCCCGCGCTTCTTTTTGCTTCTCCTCTGAAAAATCAGCCCTTCACGGACGAAGACACGTCCAGCCCCTTCAGCATGATCTTCTGGGTGCACAGATACAGTAAAAACATGGGGATTGCCGACGCGATACAGGCCGCCATCCGCAGGGGCCAGTCCTGCTCGTAGGGATCCACCAGAAACGCCAGCGTAAGCTGGATGGTGCGCAGCTTTGCATTGCTGGTCAGGAAGTACAGCGGATCGTTATAGTCGTTGTACGCCGCGATGAAGGCAAAGATAAACTGCACTAAAAGCGGCGACACGGAAATCGGCAGGATCACCCGGTTAAAGGTTCCGAAATAGCTCAGTCCGTCGATGCGGGCGGCGTCCAGAAGCTCCGAGGGCAACGACACATAGTACTGCCGCAGGAAGAAAATCATCCCCGCCATCCCCATCATCCTGGGCACCATGATGGGCCAGGGCGTGCCGATCCAGCCCAGCCGGTCGTAAATCAAAAGCTTCGCGATGGTTCCCGTGCTGACCGGGATCAGCATACCCGAAATCAGCAGGGTGTACATCAGCTTTCTCCCGGGAAAGCGCATCTTGGCAAAGGCGAAGGCCGACACCGCCGACACATACAGCCCCACCAGGATGGAGGGCACATACATCAGCAGCGTATTTTTCAGGCCGATAAACACATTGGTGCCGCCATAGTCCTTGGTGAACGCGTCGATGTAGGCCCGCAGGGAGATCCCCTGCTTCGGAATCCAGTGGAATTCCACATAGTTGGCCTCCTCCTTGGTCATAAAGGAGGTGATCACCGCAATGTAGAGCGCAAACAGAACCACCAGCATGCAGGCAGTCAGAATGGCGTAGGTTCCGGCGTACTTTTTCCTGTGATTTTGCATGGTTGTCCCTCCTTAATCGTCGGCCGAAAGCCACTTCTTCGACGCCCAGGTACTGGCCCGGACAAAGACGATGGTGATAATGCCGATCACCCAGCCAAGCGCGCTGGCCAGCCCGAAGCCCTCGGTATAAATATTCACATACGCCATGCGGTACATCATGTAGCTCAAGGTCACGGCGGAATTGCTGGGACCCAGCCCGTTTCCGGAAATGATCTGCATGGTGGAGATCTCTCCGAAGGCCTCGATGATGTTCATGGTACAGGTGTAGATCAGCATGGGGGCGATCTGCGGCAGGATGACCTTAAAGAACACCTGCCGGTCTCTTGCCCCGTCGATCCGGGCCGCTTCCTTTAAGGATGCGTTCACATTGGAGAGGGCCGCCTGGAACACCAGAATGTTCAGTCCCACGCTCCACCATTTGATCAGCAGCACCGAGGGCATAAACCATTCCCTGGTGGTGGTAAAGCCCACCTTACTCATGCCCAGGGCCGCAAGAATGGTGTTGATCACACCGTAGTTCGCCTCCAGAATCCAGTTCCAGATCAGCGAGATGGCCACTCCGCCGATGACGGTGGGAATGTAGAGAATCAGCCGCGCCGCCTTGGCAAAATGGGGATTCAGCGGCTTGGTCAAAAGATTGGCCAGAAAGAGCTGAGACACCAGATTGATGGGCACGCTGAGACAAAAGTACAGCGTGTTCACCAGCGCCGTCTGGAACAACGGCGTGGCGAACATGTTTTTATAGTTGTCAAGTCCGATAAAGCGCATCTGGGACAGATCATAAGAGTGCAGGTCATGGAAGCTGATCAAAAGAGACAGCACCATGGGAAATCCCGTGAAGGCCAGAAACCCGATAAAAGGAATCACCGCCATGCAGAAGCCCTCAATCCTCTCGTGCCTGTTGCCCCTGAATTCTTTTTGTTTCGTCAAAGTCCGTTTCATGTTTATACCCCATACCCGCAAGGGCGCGGATACTCCATTGCGCGTCCGAGCTGCCGCAGTTATCTTCAGTACTCCAGCAGCTTTTTATTTGTGTCGGGAATTGCTGCCTTCTTCCAGAGGTCATAGGCCAGCGTGCCGTTTCGCACTTCGCTGTTGAGCGGATTTGCCCACACCTGGATCCAGGCGTCATCCGGCAGATACCACCAGTCCCCGGCTCCCTGATACTCCAGCGCCTCGCTGAACACCGTCACGTTCTGCGGAGCGTAGCCGTTGTACTGGATGCCCTCCAGCAGCGCCCGCTGGTTGGGGAAATGTCCGTTCTGTGCGCGGATGCTCTGCCCTTCCTTGCTTGCCATCCAGCAGATAAACTGGGCGGCCGCCTCCTTCACAGAGGAGCGCTCCCGCACCACCATGGCCTTGGAGTTACATTCCCCCGCCTGTTTTCCCACCACCTTCACGGTATCGCAGGCGGGATCCAGGGGATTCGTGTACTCCTTGTATACCATCAGAGGCGCCACGTCCCACTCAAAGCCGTTGCTCTCGGCCTCCCTGGAAAAGGTTTCAATGTAGGTGGAATAGTCCACCAGCATGGCCATCTTGCCGGAAAACCAGTAGTTCTGTCTGGTTCTGTTGTTAAAGGTAATGGGGTTGGGCGAAATGCTCAGGCCGCCCATGTTTTCGATAACGCTATCCTGGGAAGCGCCCAGCCTCAAATACCGGGTAAAGGCATCCCGCACCGAGGGCAGAGCCTGCAGCGTGCCGTTTTGCGCGGCCGTCTCCACCGAGGCCCGGATGCCCACCTGCTTCCCGTCCACGGTGTATCCGCCCTCCTCGTCGGGCTCCATCACCTTTCCCGCAGGCACGTCAAACTTGTCGTTAAATTCCAGGGTTTCCCCCTTGCCGTAGCTCTTTCCCGTCCATTCTCCCGTGTAGCCGCTCTCCGAGGCCACGATGTAGTTCGGCGTGGAATCCAGAAGCGAGAAGTTCCAGTCGCCGTTTCCGGACAGATCCTGCAGGCAGTTGCCGCCCACGCTCCAGCCGTAGTTAAACCACCACTCCGTGAACATTCCGTACTCGGTGCCGAAATTTTTGCCCGCATTGGGGTTGTGCACGGAAAAGATCATTGCCAGATCCTCCATCTCGTCCCAGTTCATGGGAATCCGGTTGTTGAACACCGTGATCTCGTCGTCTGCCGGAAGCGTCCAGTTGTAGCCGCTCACATAGGGCGTGCGGCTGCGGTAGTAGCCTTTCTTCGGCACGGTGATGCCCGCCAGCTCCGGGAAATCCGCCTTGTACTGGCCGCGGCGGTCCGGGATCTCCCCGGCGTTCCACGCGTCCATATCCTGCTCGTCCACGCTGATGATCCGGATTCCCGCCTTCTCAAACAGGGTCTCGTTATAATAGACGGCGGAGGGCTTGGTATCCAGGGGCAGACCGTACAGAGGGTCCGTCTTGTTGGACGTATTGTTCGCCACGTTCAGCCGCAGTCTGTCTACGGTATTTTCAAAGATATCCGATGTGTCAATGTCCGTCACCGCGTCAAAGTAAGAAGTCATATCCGCCACAAAGCCCATGTTGACCCATCTCTTGAAGTTGTCCTCGATCACCAGAAACACGTCATAGCTCTCCTGTGCCGTCGACATGGATGTAATATAACTGGTGTAGCCGGTGATGGCTATGGGCGTGTGCTCCACATAGATATTGTGCTCCTTGCCGTAGGTTTCGTTAAACTCGTCCACCATGGCCTTGTACACGCCGAGCTCCGAATCGTCCCCATAGGTACAGAAGACGACCTTCGCCTGCTCTCCGCCGCCCGCTCCGCTTCCGTCCGCCCCGTCTCCGCCGCAGGCCGCCAGCGAAAGGACAAGCAGCAGGCACAGAATAACGCCCGTAATTTTCCTGCATTTCCGCATAATGTTTCCCTCCCATACTTTTTTCGTCTATCGTTTACTCCCTGCCTGCTTCCAAAGCTGCCGGGCAGATAGTCAAAACCGGCTTCTTCATGATCCCCACATCGGTCAACTGATACTCGTCCGCCCAGCCGCAGCCCTCCGTATACCACATGTTCGGCCCCTTCCAGCTCACCGGAACGCAGAGGTGCAGCGCCCCGAAGGTGTTGATCCGGCTGGCAAAGAGGGTCAGCTCCAGAAGATGCTCTCCCGCGGCCACATCGGGCAGAACCAGCTCGTAGGGCGGCAGCACGATCCTCCCCGCCTCCCGGCCGTCCATCCTGACGCTTATGAGGGCTCCCTTATAATAATCCGTCCTCACCCGCAGGCTCCCCGCCTCACAGGCAAAGGGAATCCGGTAGGTGACCGCCGCCCCGTAAAAGGGCATTCCCTGTCCGGTGACGGAGCCGAAGGCGAGCTTTTCGGGCTCCCGGATCACGGAAGCGTACGCGCCCACAACCTTCACCCCAAAGTCGCCGATGAGGAAAAGGTTCTCCAGGCTGATCCTCCTGCCGATGGGAACCCGGGCGGTCAGCACATTCTCTCCCGCCTTCAGCCCGGGCAGCGCCATGGTGTGAATGGCGTGATCCGCGAAATATCCCGACTGTCTGACCTCCACCTTTTCGCCGTTGAGCCAGACCTCCTCCAGCTCCTCATATCCCAGGGAACACGACGCCTCCGCCTCGCTGTCAAACGCAAAGCGCAGCCAGACATACTCCGACGGCCTTTCCGCCGGGATGCGCCAGGGCTGTACGTCCGTCCCGTCCGCCATGGGATAATCCAGCTCCTGCCGGATGGCCCTGTCGATCCGCAGAAGCTCCTCCCTGCCGGGGCTGTAATTTACGCCGTCCCGGGACCACCGGCAGCGGTCCAGCACCAGCACGTTCGGTTCGCTTCTCCTGTATTCCGCAAAATCCGGAAGGTCGATCCGTCTCTCCGAAGCGGCAAACGCCTGCAGCGGGCGTTCCCCCTCCGCCGGCTCTCTCCCGGACGCCTCCCCGCTCCCGGGCGTCAGCAGAAACAGCAGGGAATCCAGCGCCTGACAGGGAACCGTAAAGCGTGTGCTTTCGTTTGCCACCCGACAGGGGATCTCCTGTATCCCGCCGTTTACGGTATCGTACAGCGTGGGCTTCCACCGTCCCTTCACCGTGATCCGGATCCGGTCGCGGCAGGAATCCCTGCCGTCCACCCGGTCGGGCGGGTCGCAGTGCGCGATGAAGAGCCATCGGTTCTCCCCCTCCCTGCGCATCTGATAAACCAGATCGTTTCGCCTCTCTCCGCCCTGTCCGCAGACGGCGATCTGACGCTCTTCCTCCAGCGCCCCCAGTATATCGGTCTTCAGGAGCGGAACCTTCTCCGCCCGGTCGTAAACCTCCCTCGCCCCGTCGCCCGGCCGGCCGTCCACGCAGGCCGGAACCTTTCCGGCAAAGATCACCCTGCCTCCCCTGCCCAGGAAATCCTCCAGGGCCTTCAGCGTAGTGGAGCGAACGGTCACAAGGGGCGGCACCAGAACCGTCTGATAACGCATCCGGCCCACGCAGAACCCTTCCGCCTTCCCGTCGTACAGCTCCGGCAGCAGGCTTTCGCTGACTAGGTCAAAGTCGATCTGTCCGCGCAGAAGCCACTGCACCAGATCCTGAAAGAACTCGTTTAAGGCGCTGCCCGCGAGAGCGGTATGCTCCCGCACGCCCTCCGTTATCCAGGCGCTCTCTATGGGGTGAATCACCGCCACCCGCACCTCCGGCACGCCCCGGGTCATAGCCGCGTTCACCCGGGCAAAGTGATCCTCGATAAAGCGGTATTCCCGAAACCAGGAGGACTGGTAGCCGATGCTGGCCGGATAATCCCTCTTGGCGGAGCCCTTCATGCTGACCCAGGAAAGATGGGGAACGCGCAGGGTTACCCCCAGCGCCGCCTGCCAGTCTCCCTGAAATTTGTGCCCCCGGAAGTCAAAATCCCATCCGGTGACGCCGTACAGCTCGCTCATCACTCCCTCACGGCCATATTGACGGGCAACCGATTGTGCCTGCTTCGCGGTGGCAAACTGTCTTTCGTCGCAGAGAAGGTCGATGCCCGGAATCGTAAATTCCCGGTACTGCCGCATGGCCTCCCCCACCGCGCTCATCTGCGAAAAGAGGCTGTCCTCCTTCAACACATGCCCGGTGAAGGCGATCCCGTTTTCCGCGCACCATCTCCCGATCCGGTCGCCGTAGGCCCCGGCGAACAGCTCCGAGGCATGGGCGTAAAAGTGATACCGCGCGGTGGAGGGCTCATCCCCCTTTTTGTTCCACACCAGTTCCGGCATACACTCTACCATATCATATCCGAAGCGCTGACGGAACGTTTCCCGGAAGGTTTGCGTCCAGGGAAATTCTGCCATCTTCCCGTCCCGGGCAAATTCCTTCATCCGGATCTCGCCGTAATTCGGCTCGTCCGTAAAGATTATGGGAATCCCTTCGCCGAATTCGCCGCCCAGCTCCCTCTTGTAGGCCCGGTAGGTGACGTCGATGAAAGCGTCCACCGCCTCCGCGTTCATGGTATCCAGGTAGGTAAAGCCGTTATGCCAGCCCGTCAGGGGCTTCAACATGGTATAGAGATACCACCGCTCCCCCTGCGCCGGCTCCCCGGGCTCCGTCATCCGGTAATCCTCCAGCCGGTCCTCCCCGTCAAAGCGCACGTCATAGACGGCCAGAAGCCTTGGCTCCCGCTCCTCCCCGGCAAACCGGGCCTCCATCGCCTCCGGCTCCTCCCGGGAAAGGCAGACCGTCTTCTGACGGTACTTTTTTTCTTCGGTCACATACCCACCCGCCGCGCCGCTGGGCCAGCGGTCCTCGTCGTACAGGCAGGGAAGCATCCCCGCTTCCTTTCCGTGCTCCGCGCAGGCCCTGACCAGCTCCATAAACTCCCCGCTCAGGTACTCCGTCGCCATTCCGCTGCGGGAATGCATGAAAAATCCCCCGAACCCCATCTCCTTCAGGCGGTCGATCTGCCACAGAAGCTCCTGTCTGTCCAGCGTCGTGTTCCATGCCCAGAACGGGGCTCCCCGAAACCATGCGGGCGGATGCTCGAAGGTTTCCTTCTCCAGCCGGTCTGTTCTGTTTCTGTCGTAAAACATTTCCTCACCCCCGTATACTTTCCGTTATCAGTGTACTTCAATCATACAGCAGATCCGCCCGACTCAAAATCAACTGTACCCTCCTGCTATTACACTGTATTGACATGGGGGCTCGTATCCTTGCCCGGCCGCGCAAAAAATGATATACTGATACCGAAACAGACGATCTACCTGATTTCTGACGGATTTTGATTTTTAACGAGGATTTTACGAATGACACAGAACGAATACTGCATTCGGTCGGATGGACTTTTAAACAACAGAACGGTCTACACACACATCATTTTCAAATATGAGGATCCGGGGACACACTGCCACGATTTTATTGAATTTTTCTATGTTCTGGAGGGGGAATGCCTGCACCTGCTGAACGGGAAGGCCGGAAAGATCGCCAGCGGCGACGCCTGCCTGCTGACCCCCAACGACATACATGCCTTTCAGAAGACGGGGCGCACCTTTCTCCACCGGGATATCCTGTTTCAGACGGATTATTTTCGGTCGGTCTGCAATATGTACTCCCCTGACTTATATGAAAAATTTACCGGCGGGCTCCTGTGCAAACAGATCAAGATGACCGGCGAACAGCTCAATCAGCTTGAACAGCTTGTTCAGCCCATTGCATTAAACCCCGACCTGCAAGATACCTTTTACCCCTGCGCCGTCTGCACCTTTATCATAACGGCCTTTTTGAGCCGGCAGGTCAGCTCCCAGACTCAGTACCCCGCCTGGATCACAAAGCTGATTTCCCTTCTGTCCGCGCCGGAAAATTTTCCCGTGGACCAGCAGGTATTGATCCGATCCCTTCCCTACAGTCAGGAATATATCTGCAGAACCTTTAAAAAGCTGATCGGGAAGACGGTTACGGACTATTTCAACGAACAGAAGATGCGCTACGCCTACACGCTGCTGCAGTCGTCCTCCTATTCCGTGGAGGAAATCTGCGACCGGATCAATTTCAACAATGTATCCTATTTTTACCGTTTGTTCAAGAAGAGCTTTCACATGACGCCCCGGCAGGTCGTGGATCCCCCGGGGCCGTAGCGCCCGCGCAGGCACGGAATCCTTACCTTTCAGAGCTATCGAGGTCGTGGGACAAATAATACGTTCCGACAGGGTCACCCACCCCGTCGGGTAAAGAAATGCCGGAATCCTGCCGATAAATTGATAGAATCCACAAATAGACAACGCAGAAAAAGAAGAACAGGAGACGCGTTATATGACAAACACAAATCTGAGACCACTGCTTGACTCCATGGAGAGCAGCCTGAAGCTCCGATGCCAGGCAAGCGCCGAGAAGAGGGCAAGGGAGGCCGAGAAGGAACAGAAAGAGTTTAAGGAAAAGCTGATGCGCGCCGCCGCAGGTAAGACGGAGCTTGACGGCGCCGCCTCCCGGGTGAAGGGCAAGTCCGACGCCGTACAGAGAGATCAGCTGACCTGTCTGATGATGGCGGGCTTCTAATGTGCCGACTCTTCATCAGAAGGACATCGTTTTAGGGAAACTTCATAAAATCCATCGGGATTTACGGTTCTTTCTTTCCCCGCATTTCCACATACCGGCGCATCACCGGCCGGATGGGCGGGGAAATCTCCTCCGGCAGCTCCTCCAGCGAAAAAAATCGCAGTTCCTCCACCTCCGACTCCTGCCTTCTCAGTTCCCCGTGATAGCTTCTGCACAGATAAATAATCTCCACATTATATACTTCGTCGCCGTTTGGATAGACATAGTGGGTCTCAGGGCCGGAGTTGACCATGAAAAATTCCAGTTCATCCGCCACCAGCCCCATCTCCTCAAACAGCTCCCTTTTCGCGCACTCCTCCACCGTCTCGTCCAGCTCTATGGAACCGCCGGAATAGCCCCACTGATGATTGTCCGTCCTTCTCCCCAGAAGAACCTCTCCCGCGTCGTTCTCAATGATGATGCTGGCAGCGCACTGCAGCAGCGGCGCATGCCCCACAACCTTTCTCAGATCCATGATATAATCGCTCATCTCGCCCTCCTTATCTGTAATGGCCGCCCTTTCGTCTGTACTGGAGGGGCGTCATCCTTTTCAGCCTTTTA
>CAJUJU010000040.1 GCA_910586835.1 uncultured Acetatifactor sp. | reverse complement strand
ACAATGAAAAGTGGAATATTAACAGCCATAAGAACGCCTATATATCAGATCGTACCGCCCGCATCTTGAAAAAGTTTGATTACACAGAACTGCCTATGGTGGATGAGTTGATTGCAGATTTATATGTACTGGATGATATCACCAGACGCGATCTGTTTGAATATGCTAAAATGCTGAAGAAAAATCATACTTCTCCCGAGAGAGCCGCTGATTTGAAAGATATAAAATAGAAATAGTATTACACTTAATACATCAACAAATATGGAAAGGGTAACATTATATTTTGTTATTGGTATATACATATGAATGAACATCTATATTTTCTTTATAATTGGTTTAAAGAAATTGATTGTGATAAAAATTTTCCTCGCATTCTTTTTCTAAATGCCGACATAATAATTGTTAAAGATCATCTTAATCATTTAAGTCAAGATATAAGCCAGACTGACCCCTTTTACAGCAAAGAATTTATGCGTCTAAAAGACCGTTTATTTAATTCATTCGGTGTAAATCCTGCTATTCATGGGATGACATTTGGTTATATTACTTCCTTATATGAAAAACAAAAACAGCCTTTCAATGATATATGGGATTATATTCACCCAAAAATCCAAAAGGTTTCCAAAGGACAATATCTCTCTGGATTCTATGCAGATGCGGCTGAAAATGCTTTTAAAGAAATCAACGCACGAACAAAACGCATATATGCAAATGCATGTCCAAATACTCCTATTCCGGACGGTGCCGCTGCAATGACAAGAGTATATTCTTCAAACAATCCCATTGTAGAATTTTGTGATAGACATACCGAGAGTGGACAAAATACTCAATTAGGTTTTATGAAAATGGCAGAAGGCGCCATGATTGCTTTAAGAAATCCTGTCGCACATGAAAATCTAAACATGTCCCAAGATGATGCAATGCGCCAGCTTATGTTTGCCAGTATGATAATGTATAAGATTGATGAGGGTGTTATTCATTCAGGTATTACTGAGCCAGAATAAAATATCGTAGCCATTTTGTAGCCACTTTAGTTTCCTAAAGTGGCTTTCCACGTAAAAAGGCTTTCGGAGAAACCTCCGAAAGCCTTGAATTTACTGAATAAATTATAATTACTCGATGATTGTAGCCACACGACCAGAACCAACAGTTCTACCACCCTCACGGATAGCAAACGTAAGTCCCTGCTCCATAGCGATGGGATGAATCAGCTCGATGGTCATCTCAACGTTATCGCCAGGCATGCACATCTCAGTACCTGCAGGAAGTGCGCAAACGCCGGTTACGTCGGTTGTTCTGAAGTAGAACTGAGGACGATAGTTGTTGAAGAAAGGTGTATGACGACCACCCTCGTCCTTGGTCAGAACGTATACCTGAGCGGTAAACTTGGTGTGGCAGGTAACGGTGCCGGGCTTTGCAAGAACCTGTCCTCTTTCGATCTCGGTTCTCTGAACGCCACGAAGCAGTGCGCCGATGTTATCACCAGCCTGTGCCTCATCCAGCATCTTACGGAACATCTCGATACCGGTAACAACGGTCTTCTTGGTCTCTTCCTTGATACCGATGATCTCAACTTCGTCATTCAGGTGCAGCGTACCACGCTCTACACGGCCGGTAGCAACAGTACCACGACCGGTAATGGTGAATACGTCCTCGACAGGCATCAGGAAAGGCTTGTCGGTATCACGCTGAGGATCAGGAATATAGCTGTCTACAGTATCCATCAGCTCCATAACCTTGTCACCCCACTCGCCGTTGGGATCTTCCAGAGCCTTCAGAGCAGAACCCTTGACGATAGGGCAATCCGTGAACTCGTACTCTTCCAGCTGCTCGGTGATCTCCATCTCAACCAGCTCAAGAAGCTCGGGATCGTCAACCATATCACACTTGTTCATGAATACAACGATATAAGGCACGCCTACCTGACGGGACAGAAGGATGTGCTCCTTGGTCTGAGCCATAACGCCGTCGGTAGCAGCCACAACAAGGATTGCGCCGTCCATCTGAGCAGCACCGGTGATCATGTTCTTGACATAGTCAGCATGTCCGGGGCAGTCAACGTGCGCATAGTGTCTCTTTTCAGTCTGATACTCCACATGTGCGGTAGAAATGGTGATACCACGCTCTCTCTCTTCGGGAGCCTTATCGATATTCTCGAAATCCACCTTCTCGTTTCCGGATACTCTCTCAGCCAGAACCTTGGTGATCGCAGCCGTCAGAGTTGTCTTACCATGGTCAACGTGACCGATGGTACCAATGTTACAATGGGGCTTGTTTCTTTCAAATTTAGCTTTAGCCATTATTGAAATCCTCCTTAAAATAATTGAAACAACATGTTATTCTTTCTCCGCCGAAGCGCGCTTGCGCACACTCGGCGCTTCACAACCCGGCTAATTCTCATTATATGGAATCAGCCAGGTTTTTTCAAGCTATTTTTGCACTTTTTACCAACTACTTAGTTCTTTTTTGCAGCCAGCACCTTCTCCTGCACATTCTTGGGAACAGGCTCGTACTTGTCAAAGAACATGGAGTAGTTTCCACGACCCTGGGTCTTGGAACGAAGGTCTGTGGAATAGCCGAACATTTCCGCAAGAGGAACGAATGCCTTCACCATCTTGCCTCCGCCGATATCCTCCATACCCTCCACACGTCCGCGGCGGGAATTCAGGTCACCGATGACATCACCCATATATTCCTCGGGCATGGTAACCTCCACCTTCATGATGGGCTCCAACAGCACAGGAGCTGCCTTCTGCATAGCCTCCTTGAATGCCATGGAACCTGCGATGTGGAAAGCCATCTCGGAAGAGTCTACCTCATGGTAGGTGCCGTCATACACGTTTGCATGAACACCGAGTACAGGGAATCCGCCCAGGATACCTGCCTGAGCCGCTTCTTTGATACCCGCGCCAACTGCAGGGATATACTCCTTGGGAATCGCTCCGCCCACAACAGTGGATTCAAACAACAGCACAGGGGGCTCGTTGATCAGGATATTCGCCTTGGGATCAAACTCAAATTTCTCGCAGTTTGCCTCCAGGGGCTCAAACTTAACTTTACAATGTCCATACTGACCGCGGCCGCCGGACTGCTTTGCATATTTGGAATCCACCTCGACGCTCTTGGTAAACGCCTCCTTGTAGGCAACCTGAGGTGCGCCCACATTGGCCTCCACCTTGAACTCACGAAGCAGACGGTCAACAATGATCTCCAGGTGAAGCTCACCCATACCTGCAATAATCGTCTGGCCCGTCTCCGGATTGGTGTGTGCGCGGAAAGTAGGATCCTCCTCGGCCAGCTTTGCAAGAGCCTCGCCCATCTTGCCCTGACCAGCTTTGGTCTTGGGCTCGATAGCCAGCTCGATAACGGGCTCGGGGAATTCCATGGACTCCAGAATCACGGGATGCTGGTCGTCACAGATGGTGTCGCCGGTGGTGGTGAACTTAAAGCCCACTGCCGCAGCGATATCACCGGAAAATACCTTATCCAGCTCCGCACGCTTGTTGGCATGCATCTGCAGGATACGGCCCACGCGTTCCTTCTTATCTTTGGTAGCATTCAAAACATAGGATCCTGCATTCATGCTTCCGGAATATACGCGGAAGAAGGCAAGCTTTCCTACGAAGGGATCTGCCATAATCTTAAATGCCAGAGCGGAGAAGGGCTCGTCGTCGGACGGATGTCTCTCCACCTCGTTACCATCCAGATCTGTTCCCTTGATAGCAGGGATATCAGTAGGCGCAGGCATATACTCAAGAACAGCGTCCAGAAGCTTCTGGACTCCCCTATTACGGTAAGCGGAACCGCAGCATACGGGAATTGCCGTACACTCACAGGTCGCTTTGCGGAGAACTTTCTTCATATCCTCCACGGAAGGCTCCTCGCCATCCAGGTACATCATCATCAGTTCGTCATCCAGCTCGCAGACCTTTTCCACCAGCTCAGAACGATAGAGTTCAGCATCGTCCTTCATATCGCCCAGGTCATCGGTAACGGTGATGTCATCACCCTTATCGTCATTAAAGATATAAGCCTTCATCTCAAACAGGTCAATGATTCCCTTAAAGTCCTCTTCCTTGCCGATAGGCAGCTGAAGGACAATGGCATTTTTGCCCAGTCTGGTTCTGATCTGTTCTACCGCTCCGTAGAAATTTGCTCCCAGGATATCCATCTTATTGATGAACGCCATACGGGGAACATTGTAGGTGTCAGCCTGACGCCACACGTTCTCGGACTGAGGCTCCACACCGCCCTTCGCGCAGAAGACGCCGACAGCGCCGTCCAGCACACGAAGGGAACGCTCTACTTCTACGGTAAAATCCACATGGCCAGGAGTATCAATGATATTGATACGGTGCTCCAACGCGCCTTCACAGGGCTTGGTTTCTTTTTCCAGAGTCCAGTGGCAGGTTGTAGCTGCAGATGTGATGGTAATACCTCTCTCCTGCTCCTGCTCCATCCAGTCCATGGTAGCAGTGCCTTCATGAGTATCACCGATCTTGTAGTTTACGCCAGTATAATACAGAATACGCTCGGTCAATGTGGTCTTACCTGCATCGATATGAGCCATAATTCCAATATTTCTGGTTCTCTCTAACGGATATTCTCTTCCAGCCAAGATTTTTTCCTCCTCTATTTATTGAAAAACCATTACGGGAAAAAATTCATTCCCCGCCAAAAATGATGACAGTCAAACGCCGAGGCGTTTGTCCACACATACCCTCTGTCTTAGAAGCGGTAATGTGCAAACGCCTTGTTTGCCTCTGCCATCTTGTGCATATCTTCTTTTCTCTTGACTGCAGCGCCGGTATTGTTGGATGCGTCAAGAATTTCATTTGCCAGTCTGTCCTCCATGGTCTTCTCGCTTCTCTTGCGGGAGAACATGGTCAGCCAGCGAAGGCCCAGAGCCTGACGTCTCTCTGCTCTGACCTCGATGGGCACCTGATAGGTAGCGCCGCCGATACGTCTCGCCTTTACCTCCAGAACAGGCATGATGTTGTTCATGGCCTCTTCAAATACATCCAGAGCGGGCTTGCCGGACTTTGCTTCTACCTTTGCAAATGCGCCGTATACAATCTTCTGTGCTACACCCTTCTTACCGTCAAGCATTATGTTGTTGATAAGCTTGGTGACCACCTTGTTGTTGTATAAAGGATCCGCTAATACATCTCTTTTCTGAATATGTCCTTTGCGTGGCACGGTTCTTCCCTCCTTAACAATAATAAAATCATTTCGTTAGATCATCGGTACTCACATGTGTTTCCCCAAGTGTTCGCGCTGTAATATCTGTAAGACAGAATTTCCAACACTTTTCTTAGTTTCGTTTTTGTGGTACAAAGGTGTCAGTTCCTGACACCTTGAAAAACCCTTCGGATTTTTCCGGGTTATCCTCCATCCTTCGGATTTTCCGCATTCAAACTACTACTCGTCCAGCCTTATTTCTTGGCGTCCTTAGGTCTCTTCGCACCGTACTTGGAGCGAGCCTGCCTTCTGTTGGCAACCCCTGCGGTATCCAGCGTACCACGGATAATGTGATATCTTGTACCGGGCAGATCCTTAACTCTTCCTCCGCGGATCAGAACAACGCTGTGCTCCTGCAGATTATGACCTTCACCGGGAATGTAGCTTGTAACCTCGATTCCGTTGGAAAGACGTACTCTGGCGATCTTTCTGAGAGCTGAGTTAGGCTTCTTGGGAGTTGCTGTCTTTACAGCAGTACATACACCACGCTTCTGAGGAGCGGACACATCTGTAGCCTTCTTATGAAGGGAGTTGTAACCTTTCTGCAGAGCAGGTGCTGTAGACTTCTTTGCAGTAGTCTGACGTCCTTTTCTTACTAACTGGTTAAATGTTGGCATTCTGTTTCACCTCTTTCATATAGTGGTATTATTTATGGCACACAAAAAAATACACATCTGTGCGCACACTTAGATAGTATACTTGCTAACAGATGTGTTGTCAATTCTATTTTTCATTTTTTAAAGAAAAGATTTCTCATTTTTTTACTCAAAATGATCAGAAGAGCTTCTCCAGCGAAATAAGCTCCGCCTTTACATAACCCTCCACAATTACGTCGGGTTCTCTTTCCTCGCCTTCTATCTCTGCAATAATCTGATAAAAGTCATTTTCCTCCGCCAGAACGGTTACTTCCAGCCCGCCCCTCAGCACTGCGACGATATCCGCAGTCCGGGACGGGGCTTGGCGCACTCTCACAGCCTCACCCATAATCACGCCGATGCCGATGGCATCCGCGGTATTCCGTCTGCCGGCCGCGCCAAGGCCCAGCATAACGGCAAGCGCGGCCAGACAGACCAATACGGATAAAATCCTCCTGCGCAATCCGGTTCCCCCTTTCACGCTTTTAACTCCCGGATATACCGTCTCAGCGCGTCCCGCCATTCGGGAAGACGTTCAAATCCGTTTTCCGACAGCTTTTCCTTGCTCATCCGGCTGTTTGCAGGCCGTTTCGCCTTAGCTCCGTATTCCTCCGTGGTAACAGGCACCACCTTCACGTTCACGCCGGCCTCCTGAAAGATTGCGCAGGCAAAATCATACCAGGAACAGATCCCCTCATTTGTGGCGTGATAGACACCGTATTTCTCCGTGACTATCATATCCGCCAGCAGTCTGGCCAAATCCAGCGTGTAGGTGGGGGAACCGAACTGGTCGTTCACCACCCGGATCGTGTCATGGCTTTCTGCCAGCTTCAGCATGGTTCTGACAAAATTTTTGCCGTTGATGCCGAACACCCAGGCCACCCGGACGATAAAGTACTTCTCCAAAAGCTCCTGCACCGCCAGCTCGCCCTCGTACTTGGTCTGCCCGTATACGCTTTCCGGCGCTCTCTCGTCCTCCGGCTCCCAGACATGCTCACCCTTCCCGCTGAACACATAATCCGTGCTGATATAAAGCATCTTAATGTCAAGCTCCCTGCACACCAGGGCAAGGCTGCGGGTTCCCTCCGCATTCACCCTGCGGCAAACCGCTTCGTTTTCCTCCGCGGCATCCACCGCCGTATAAGCCGCGCAATGGATCACCGCATCCGGTCTCTCCCTGCGCAGAAGTTCAGCCGCCGCGCCGCCGTCCGTAATGTCAAGCTGTCTGTATGGCATTCCTGTCACCGCAGTGCCGTCCTGCAGTCCGCCGTAGGCCGGAGTGAGATCTGTCCCCATCCCCTCTATCCCTCTCGCCGCCAGCTCATTCATCACGTCATGACCCAGCTGTCCGTTCACGCCTGTCACCAAAATTCTCATTCGCCCGTTCTCCTTCCATTTTACCGTGAACTCCCGGCTGTACTCCAGCCCTCCGGTTCCGGTGATATAAGCAAGCCGATATCTCTCCTGCGCCGCTTTGCCGAAGCCGTCCCCTGAAAGTTCCAGGGAAAGCTCCCACTCCGCCTCTCTGGGAAGTGTGTCACAGATAATCCAGTTTTCTCCTTCCAATATCTGTAAATACCCTACCTGGGGCATCTTGGATATACTCCACCTGACTGTCGCCTTCTCCCCGGAAAATACTTCCAGATCCTCCGGCTGTCGGATATAGCGGAAGGGATCCAGCACCTCATAGGACATTTCCACCGAAGCCGCCTTGTCCCTTTCCTGCAGCTGTGTGCTGTCCGCGTTCAGCCCGTTCACGGATGCCCTCAGTTCCCCGGAGAAGTGTTCCTCCTCATCCACCCTGAGCGTAATCCTGACCTGGCATCTGCCTTCTCCGAACGGGCTGTCCGGCTGCATCCGGCCGCCTTCCCCGTCATACCACTCCACCCCTGTGACTCTGTACCTGACTCCTTCGGGAACCGTCACCTCAAAGCAGGGCGTTTTTCCCCTGACAGGACGCTTCACCTCGGTAAGCTCCACCTTTTCCACATAGCGCCCACGCCAGAGCATTCTCACTCTGACCAGGAACAGCGCTGTCAGAAGCAGGGACACAACACTGATCAGAAGTCCTTCCTTCAGATACGGATAGTGCAGCCCAATCACCGTCTCTCCCCGGTTCACATAGGTCAGGTTATTCCTGTGGGCAACCTCTGCTGACCCGTCAAAAATGTCATGGTAAGCCAGCGTGGTATTTACATTGTCATACTCCGACCGAATGATAATCCGGTCTTTTTCCCACTCCACCTCAAGAGGGACGGTGCTCCTGTGAGGCAGCTGGTTTTCCGAGATCGTCATGGCATGAGAAAGAAGCCTTCCCACTCCCTCATCTCGGGTGAGGCTGTAAAAATAAGGAAGATTCAGCCCAATCATGACAACATTGTCATTTTTGACCGTTCCGAAAAAATCCAGTTCCTCATCCAGCTCGACTATCTTTCCCCAGCACTCATCCAGTCCGTTCAGATACATGGCGCGCCAACTGGTATACCCTTCCGGAAAAAGATCGCAGTCCAACACCCCGTCTATGGTATCCAGCAGCGGATAGCCATTGGAAAAAAGCATGGGCTGGCACACGACGTCCAGAAAACTGCTGACACCGGTGTGCTCATCCACCGGAATGCCGTCCGCTCCGATCACTACCCGGACTCCTGCCTCCGAGAGCCGCAGCACCAGCTCCTCCGCCTTCTGCTTATTATCATAAGTAAAACCGTCCAAAAACACAAGCCTGTATTTTACCAATTCTTCAAAACGGTAGTCGTTCAGATTATCCGAGTCCCCGCACTCCATGGCAGGATAGTCCATGGTGACGCTCAGGGACGCCCTCCCAATGCCGATGGCCTGATAATCGCTGATCACCCCAAACTGCTCCCAGGTATCCAGGTGAAACAGGAGATAACCCTCATTTTCCGCCGCCAGCTTATAACCCACTGCCTCCCCGGCCACCTTCACCTTCTCCAGATCCAGGTAGCCGTCCTTCATCTGATCGATGCGGATCAGGACGGAATCATTCCCCAGCTCCAGGCACCTGTCAAACAGGTAATGGTAGCGCCCTGTCTCCATAGCCTCGTTCAGCATCACAATGTTTTCCGCCGTATTGGCAGACTGCCAGCCTGCGCCAAAGGTTGCCGCCATGGGCTTCCCATAGTCGGAGATCAGAAACGCCCCCGTGGATTCCAGGGCGTTCAAATCCATGCAGGCAATCCGCTGCGTGGTAATTTCCCTGGCTTCAGACAGCAGGGAATACTGATCGATTTCCGCCATCCGCTCCTCCACCGGTCTCGCTGAAAAATCTCCCGTCACCAACGTCATGGACGGCAGCACATCCAGAACCAGAAGAAAGGCAAAAAACCGCAGCCAGCTCTTCTTCAGCGTGTGCCAGAGCATAAGTCCGAACAGGATCATGCACAGGGCAATGGAAAGAAACCGCAGCATCCAGAGATACTGGCTGCCGGGCAAATGACTGATAATCGGATACATGGCGTTGGTGGTACACAGAAAGATCAACAGTGCCGAGAAAAAATACACGGAGGATTTGTTTTTCCCGAAAAGCACCCCGGGAACCGCCGCCAAAAAGGCAGCAAGCCCAAAATAGAATGCCGCCCAGGCGCCGTTCTGTATGCGATAAAAGGGATTCAGAGAAACAGCCGCGCTCTGGAAAAAAGTTTTCATGACCTGTGAGCTGTCCGTGGAGGTAATCCCCCCTTGCAGGGAGGGATAGACCCACACCCCCAGAATCAGGACGGAAAGCACCAGGGCAAACAGGATGTGCAGACATTTCCGCAGACCCCCAAACCGAATGAGATACACCGCGAGAAACAGAAGCACCGCCAGCAGGATCATGCCTGCGTAGCCCAAATGGCAGAGCACGATGGGCAGAAAACACCCCAGAATCCCCAGCAGATTCTGCCAGCGCTTTTCCGTCAGATACAGCCAGATCTGTTCCGTCAGCCAGGGCAGAAAAATCATACACAGGGATCTGGGCAGATTTCCCTCCACAAACAGCGCATAGAGATTGTTGGGCATAAAGAACCAGAGCGCTCCGAGAAACGCCCCCAGCTTCCATCTGCCATGCCTGCCGCCGATGTGCAGCCATACCAGCGCCCCGAAAAAGAACACACCGCCCACAAACAGAAGATATCCGTAAAAGAGATCCCCTCCCGCCAACGCCTGGCACAGCGCCAGTACATACACGGGAAGAGGCGCCCAATAGCGCATCATCTCCACGCCGTTATACCACAGAGGATCGATCAAAGGATAAAAATTCCCCTTCAGTATCTCCTTGTAAAGAATATCTCCCTTATAGACATGACACATGGTGTCAGACCCGCCGGGCCAGACACCGTTTTGATATATCAGCCACACCAGCAGACACGCGCCTATTCCGTAAAAAAGTATGACTGCAATATTTCCCAGCTTTCTCTTCATCGTCGATCCGTTTTCTTCCTATATCTGATCCAGCATTTTATCCATCACTCTGGATATGGCCTGCCGCGAAAATTGCTCCACATTCTCCATGTACACCGGGTCGCCCTCGTAAGACACAATATAACTTCTCGTAGGAGTCTCGCTGCCCTCGATCTGCGACAGTTCCCCGCCCACGGCGCGGATCACTCCCCGAAGCTGTTCCCCGAAATAATCAACCATATTCTCCAGAGTAGGCATGAGCGTGTCAAAGGGCTTCACTCCGTTGAGCGTCTGGTTCTGATACTTCTCAAAAAACAGATTGATCGCCTTTTCAAAGACATTGAACTCCACAAATTCCTCTCTCCGCATCAATATCTTCAAACCAAATTCCCAGGTGTGGGGATGAACCTGCCCCTGATGTCCGTCGATCAATATACTGTGGCCACCGTTTAAATAGAACTTAAACTGATACTGACGAGCCAGCCTGTTTTCCATTTCTTTACCTCCCCGCGTCTGCCGATTAATCTGTCAAAACGGCTTCCGTCTCTTTGCCGCAGAGCTTCTCCAGCGCCTCTTCCAGCGAAATCGCGTCTCTACTGTCAATACACTCCACGGCAGTCAGCCGCAGCTTCCTGCACAAAAGCCACTCTACGGCCTTGACCGCCTCCCTGTCGTCGCAGCCCACTCCCACCAGCACAAGCCTTTTCTTCTTCCGATCGCGGAAACGGAAAATCCTCCGATCCAGCTGAAGATAGGCATCCTCCAGGAAAAGAGCGGCTGCAGCCTCCGAGTCATACTCCAACAGCATCAATGTCACGGGCAGCCGTTCCCGCTCCTCCAGCTTCGCAAAAAGCACCTTTGCCTGATCCAGCCGGAACACCGCCAGCCTGGCGTCAAACAAAGAATCCATGGAAAGCTCATTGTTCAGCTTTTCCACCATCCTTGACAGAACCTCCGTATTTTGCTTCTCTTCCTCCAGCTGCCTGAGCTTTTTCACATAACACCCGGCCAGAGCCACCACGGTGATCAGAAAAACGCACAGAACCACGCCGATCATCACGGAAAGGTTAATCCGTGCCCCCAGATAGGCGTTGTGATCCAACACCGCGTCCGGATTGGTCAGCAGACAGATCTCATACTCCCTGTCCTGATAGGGAAACCGCACCCCGGAGGCAATATAATCTCTTCCCCCAAGCACGATCATGCTGTGGGTAACCCTGTTCATGGACAGCCCATCCAGAAACCGTCTAGCGCTGTCCGAACCGAAATAGGTCTCCGCCGTAAAGCCTTTATAGCGGTTGGTCTCCGTGACATCCTTGACGAAAACCATGGCCACCTCATCCGACAGCGTCCAGTACTTGTTGTTGGAGGAATCCAGGGTTCCGATAATGTCCGTGATAACACTCTCGTCCTTCTGCCCCCGGTTCAGATTAATCTGATCCAGCACCAGCTGCACATGGGAGTCCTGCTGTACGGCGTAGATCTCCGCCACCCCGCTCTCATATTCCTCCAGCTGAAACCAGGCGAACAGCGCCCCGCCCCCTGCCACAAGAAAGGCAAAGACAACCCACAGCGTCATCCTCTGAAAAATATTTATCCTTTTCTTCTTTTTGTTTTTTCCCTTCTTGTTTGACATGAATGCTCTCGCCGCCTCACTGTGATTTGCCTGAAAATTTTTCTTCGTAATAGTCCGAGGACTTTGCCGCCTCCCGGCTCAGCCAGTCAAAACCTTTCTTCTCCGCCAGGGTCTCCTCGGCCGAAAACAGGTTTGTCCCCAGCCCCAGCCTGTTTCCTTCGATCTCATAGCCCATGGCCGCCAGTATGCTTGGAAACAGGTCCATAGTGGTAAAGGTACGCCCCGACTTTCTGATCTCTCCCTCCGGCGCCGCATTGATAAAACAATTGTAAACCGTTCTGTCAAAGTAGGATACCCCCGCCACAAGGGAAGTATCCATCCGGGGATGGTCTCCTGTGATCACAATGACCGTATCCTCATAAAAATCCTGCTGACTGCACCACTCCAGAAATTCCGACACCTGCCTGTCCGCACAGGACACCACATTGGCGGTCTGGCTGTCATAAGCCTGACCGCAGATTTCACATACATACCCGTCCACATGATGGGTATCCACCGTCAGCATGGAAAAATGAAAAGGCTCCTCCCCTGCCGCCAGCTCCAGAAGCTCCTCCTTGGCGATCTCATACAGGATTCTGTCCTCAAAGCCCCACCAGACATAGTAATCCTCCGGAATATACCCTCTCTCCCGGGCAGCATACAGATCGAGCACCTGGAAATTGCCGTGCTGCTCAAAATAATCCTTACGTCCTCCGAAATCCCCGTCGGAACCGCACAGAAATTCCTGCCTGTATCCCATCCGTCCCAGCATATCCCCCAGCGTGATGATGCCGGGAGCCATTTTCTCTCCCTCCGACGCGGCCAGTCCGGGGGAGTAAACAGTACCTGTGGTGCTGGCCCAGATTGCGGCCATGGTGATCCCCGTACCTGAATCGCAGTGAAATCCGCCCAGTCTGTCAGAATCGGAAAACGAAACATTTTCCTCTGCAAGCCTGGTCAGATTGGGGATATAGTTGGTCTCCTGCCTTCCCCCTGCCGCGACTGAGGCATAGGTGGTTTCCATACTTTCCAGGTAAATATAAATCAGGTTCTTTCCCCCTTCTGCCGAGGTGACTGCAACCTCCCGGGGATCCACATAATACTGCTCATAAAGCATGGTTTTCCCCGCCTTGTCCGCCAGATACCCCGTCACGTCGTACACGGAGTTGAGGTAGAAACAGCTTCCCGCCAGGAAAACCGCCGCACCTGCCGCCAGAATACGCTCCGCCCGGACAAAGTGCTTCCGCCTGCGGCAGAACAAAGCGACTCCCACATAGAGCGCCACCTCCGCCAGAATCAGGGGCACACACACCGCCGCCACCCTGACAATGGTCTCATTTCCCGTCCCCTTTGTGGGGGACAGCAGCGTTGCCACCAGCTCCCCAAACCCTATGCCGAAGGTCTTCTTCACCCAAAATCCCATCACACTCAGGTTGATTGCCAGAAAATAGACCAGACCGATTCCAGTATACCACAGGGCTCCCTTTCGCACAGGCTGTTTCCCCGCGCCCGGCTTTTCGTTGAACCAACTGTCCGCCTTTTGGATCAGCCTGCGCACTACCGCAAAATCCTTTTTTATCTGCTGTCTGAAAATCCCCCGTTCCTCGGTAAGCGTCTTCGTCTTCCACGCGCTGTCCGTGCCTATGGTATTGATCACTCCGGCCATACGGATGAAAAAAACGGCAAAATTAAAAAAGGGCAGGAGGGGAACTACCCACCATTGCTTCCTGTAATATCGCTTCAGCTCCTTAAACTCCGTCAAAAAGCCCAATATTGCAAAATAATAAAAGTAACCGCACAGAATATAAAGGATAAAAATAGCGCCCATTGATAAGGCGATGGTTCTCCCCGAAAATCCCATAAAGCCAAGGCAGATCAGCGCCAGATACCAGATCAGTCTGGGAAAGGCAAAGGTGTGATCGTACATCAACGTCCTGACATTTACATCCTTCATCATCCTGCCGGGCTTCAGGCTCTCCTGGTCGAACAGCCGGGCTACCTCCAGACTGCCCCTCTGCCAGCGCTGCCTCTGGGTATACAGCTTGTCAAAGCCTTCGATGGGCTCCACGAAGAAGATGGACTTCTCGCTGATCCTTACCTCCTCCTTCTGAATATACTTCATCTGGAAGGTAATCTGGGTGTCCTCGCATATGGTGTCCGTGCTGTACAGCCAGGATTTCAGAATGGCCATCTTGCGGAATCCGGAAAATGCCCCCGACAGGGTGTAGATGGAATTGGTCTCCGACGCGTAATTCCGCCCTGCGAGAAACGCCTGGGCATACTCCATAAACTCCAGCTTCCGAAACACTCTTGACAGCCCCCGCGGATACCGCTCGATCAACTGTGGGCTGGTGCAGATGGCTCCTGTCATAACATTTATGGTGGTATCGCTCTCGAAGCGCTCCACCATATGCCTGATCGCGGACGGCTCCAGTGCTCCGTCGCTGTCGATATGAATAATATATTTCCCACGGCTGTTGTAAAGCGCCAGATTCAGCGCCTTGGACTTTCCCTGCTCCGCATTCATCCAGCGCATCAGCAAGGTGGGAAACTTTTTCTGACACTGTGTGTAGACAAAAAAGCTGTTGTCGCTGCTCTGGTTATTTACCAGAAAAACATTGATACAGCTGTCCGGGTAATCACTTTCGGCAATAGAGCGCAGGCAGGCCTCCAGTGTATCCGCGGAATTATAAACCGGAATTATAATGGTAATCTCCGGATAAATAACCGGTTTTCTGTCCTGGGCAGGAAAGACCTTTCTCTTCTGCAGGATAAACATGCTTCCCACAGCCGGAGCTATCTCCATAATCAGCGGAATAATGATCCACGCTGCCCAGAACACAAAGGAATTTAAAATCCTGTTAATGATTTCCATAGGTAAACTTTCCCACTTTGGTGCGAATGATCTGTGGTTTCGTAAAGACATAAAAATACAGCAGAACGGACAGACCGTAAAACAACAGCCTTCCCACAATGGCATGAGCCACATAATACATCCCTGTTCCGCCAAAATAAATCATCAGGCAGATCACAATAATCCGCAGCACATTGGAAAAAATGATCCCCAACGTACCCAGAACCCCCACAAAAAGCTTTTCGTTGCGGTCATACACCTGAAAGAACGCAAGCAGAGCCACAAAGGCCATAATCTCGATGATTCCCGAACACTCAAAGTCGATCTGCAGGGTAATCGTACTGTCCAGGCCATGAACAAATAAGATGCCGTACTTGAAGTAAGCCGTGAAGGTTCCCGTCAGGCTTCCAAAGCCGCCTGCGATGGCCGCTACACACCTGGCCAGAGGCTTTACCAGCACAGGGCGCAGGAAAATCATCATGAAGACGAACAGTCCCAGACTGCCCAACAGGAAATGCCATGCATGCAGTTTACATCGCTTTAACACAGAGAGCAGATACACCCAGATAATCAGCGCGGCAATTCCGGTCAGATACATCATACCGTTTTACCGCCGTTTGCCTGTTTTCTGCGAATTATGCCACAGGCCACCACGGACACACAGAGTCCCAGCCCCAGCAGCGGGCCTGTGGTGGTTCCGGCCGTTATCACCCAGCCGCCTCCCAGGCGTGCATACTGCGCGGCCACGGTCTTCACACTGTCGGTCTCCATCTTGAATTTTGAAGCAATCATGGAGAGATCCAGCCAGAATTCCATCTCGTCTTTTGACGGCCCCACCGTGACCATCATTTTCCCATATACCCTGTTTGTGCCGTAAATAAGGGGATCCGAGGGATCCGTCAGCTGCCAGATATATTCTGCAGCCGCCCAGCCCTGGGTATCCAGCAAATAAAATTCATAGGTGCCATAAGGAAGCCCTGACCTTTGAGGGTCGTAATTGATCTTCCCCGAACCGTCCACCGTCACCATCATGGGATAAAAACAATAATTCATATCCTCATTCAGCCGGATACTGACACCGGATGTAAATTCTCCCCCTGCTTCCTGCAGGCGCTCATTCATGAAAGTCACCGCATGGCCGTACAAAATGCCATCCACGGAATACAGCGCAGCCTCCGCATCCGGAACATTCTCCTGGGTTCCGGCAGTTGCCCAGTGAAGCACATTGTGGGGATAGTATAACCAGTCGTCATAGCTGCCGTCGTAGACAATCCCGTTGAAGGTGCCGCCCGGAGCAGGATTTTCGGGAAGCGTACCGCCGCCGGACTCTCCGGAATTCCCTCCGTTTTCACCGCCTCCTTCTGAACCGCCGCCGGAAATCCCGCCGGAGATATTTGCCACATCCCTGACGAACAGGGAATCCGCAAGGTAATGTCCAAAGGAAACCGTGGCATTGTAAGGCCCCAGATTGGCTGCCGGAATCGCTATCTCCCAATAGTAGCCGGGCAGTCCCCAGGTCACATCGCTGTGTGCACAGATCGCACCCTCCACCCCCGCGACGCTTCCGCCATTCTCCTGCGTAAGCTGAAACAGGGTCTCATACCCCAGATCCGTCACAATGGTAAACTTGCCGTTGCTGTGAGTACCGGACCAGGTTGCGCTGAACGCCTGGGTCGGTTCGTCGATATAGACATACAGGTAATCTCCGTCAAACACAAAGGCAACCTGATTCACTCCGTTTGCTCCGGGATACTTCTGCACCCCGGCCCAGTCGGAAAAATCTCCGTCAATGGTGATTCCATAGTAAGGAGAAGCCGCACTTACAGTCTGGCGCGGCAGCAGACAACACAAAAAAGCAATTCCAAAAAGCATCAGCCCTGTCACACACTTTTTATGTCTGCTAACCCATTCTCTCATTTCCTCCTGATCCTCTATCTTTCTCCCGGGACATCCCTGGCGGCGAAATGTCTCCCGATATCCGCATGACTTTGATAACCGGATACATCCCATGGCCTTCCGGCCGTTTCCTTTTCGATAATGCAAGTATAACATTGTTATCTTTCTATTGGCAATAGATGATGCATTTTTGGCAGAATTTAACCCAAAATCAGCACATTTTTCACAAAGCAATGCAAGAATTTTCCTGTATGTACTGAATCATATTGTATAGTTTAACGAAAACCCGACTCCTGTTTTCTTGGGACAAAAGAGCCGGGAGGTACCCTATACATGAGGCGCCCCCCGGCCAATACATACGTTTATTCTATTGTTACAGTCTCTTCCTCGTCAACCTGCTCATAGCTGATCTCTTCTTCGATATCGTATTCGCTTTCTTCGGATACAGTTACCTCATCCGTACTCAGCCTGGTATTCCGATACCGCTTCATACCTGTTCCCACGGGAATCAGTTTACCGATAATCACGTTTTCCTTCAGGCCGATCAGGTTATCCACCTTGCCCTTAATCGCTGCCTCCGTGAGCACCTTTGTGGTTTCCTGGAAGGATGCTGCGGACAGGAAGGAGTTGGTTGCCAACGCCGCCTTGGTGATTCCGAGCAGTACCTGCTTGCCCTCAGCGGGTTCCTTGCCCTCTGCCGCCAGTGTCTCGTTCATATCCTCGTAGTCCAGCACATCCACCAGCGTACCCGGCAGGAACTCCGTGTCTCCGTTGGTCTCTATGCGAACCTTCTTCAACATCTGGCGCACGATCACTTCAATGTGCTTATCCGCAATGTCAACACCCTGCAGGCGGTACACTCTCTGTACCTCGCGGAGCATATAATCCTGTACGGCACGAATTCCCTTAATCTTCAGCAGATCATGAGGATTGACGCTTCCCTCTGTCAGCTCGTCTCCTGCCTCCAGCACCTGTCCGTCCAGCACCTTGATACGGGAACCGTAGGGAATCAGATAAGCCTTGGATTCGCCGGTCTCCTCATTGGAGATGACCACTTCCCGCTTTTTCTTGGTGTCTCTCAGCTCTGCCTTGCCGCCGAACTCCGCAATGATTGCAAGTCCCTTGGGCTTTCTGGCCTCGAAGAGCTCCTCCACACGGGGAAGACCCTGGGTGATATCGTCGCCGGCCACACCTCCGGTGTGGAAGGTTCTCATGGTCAGCTGCGTACCGGGCTCACCGATAGACTGTGCGGCGATAATTCCCACTGCTTCGCCCACCTGCACCGCCTCGCCGGTAGCCATGTTTGCACCGTAGCACTTTGCACAGATTCCCACATGGGAACGGCAGGTCAGGATCGTCCGGATCTTCACTGCCTCAATGGGCTCGCCCTTCTCATCCACGCCGGTGCTCAAAATCCGCGCCGCGCGGCTGGGCGTAATCATGTGATTGTGCTTTACAATCAGATCGCCGTCCTTGTCATAGATATCCTCGCAGGAATATCTCCCGGTAATTCTATCCTTCAGACCCTCAATGGTCTCCTTGCCGTCCATGAACGCTTTCACGACAATACCCGGAATCTCGTTCTTCCCCTCACAACAGTCAGTTTCACGGATGGAAAGCTCCTGGGACACGTCAACCATTCTTCTTGTCAAATAACCGGAGTCCGCAGTACGAAGCGCCGTATCGGACAATCCCTTCCGGGCACCGTGAGCGGACATGAAATACTCCAGCACATCCAGTCCCTCACGGAAATTGGACTTGATGGGCAGTTCGATGGTTCTTCCGGTGGTATCCGCCATCAGTCCGCGCATACCTGCCAGCTGCTTGATCTGCTGGTTGGAACCACGGGCTCCGGAATCGGCCATCATGAAGATATTGTTATATTTATCCAGGCCGGCCAGCAGTACCTCGGTCAGCTCTTTATCCGTCTCGTTCCAGGTCTCCACCACCGCACGATAACGCTCTTCCTCGGTGATCAGTCCGCGGCGGAAGTTTGCGGAAATCCTGTCCACGGTGGCCTGTGCGGCAGCCAGCATCTCAGGCTTCCTGGCAGGCACGGTCATATCGGAAATGGATACGGTCATGGCCGCCCTGGTAGAATACTTGTAGCCGATGGACTTCACATCGTCCAGCACCTCGGCGGTTCTGGATGCTCCATGGGTGTTGATGACCTTCTCCAGAATCTGCTTCAGACCCTTTTTGCCCACATGGAAATCCACTTCCAGTTTCAGCAGGTTTTCCGGATCCGTCCTGTCCACAAAGCCCAGATCCTGCGGAAGAATCTCATTGAAGATGAAACGGCCCAGCGTGGATTCCACATTGCCGGTAACTGTCTCGCCATCCGCATTTCTCTTTGACACGCGAACCCTAATCCTGGAATGCAGAGTACATGCCTTATTCTCATAGGCCAATATGGCCTCGTTCACATTTTTGAAGAACTTGCCCTCGCCCAGCGCACCAGGTCTCTCCTGGGTCAGATAATAAATGCCCAGCACCATATCCTGCGAAGGAACCGCCACGGGACCACCGTCGGAGGGCTTCAGCAGATTGTTGGGTGAAAGCAGCAGGAAACGGCACTCCGCCTGGGCCTCCACGGACAGGGGAAGATGAACCGCCATCTGGTCACCGTCAAAGTCCGCGTTGAATGCGGTACACACAAGGGGATGCAGCTTGATCGCCTTACCCTCTACCAGAATGGGCTCAAACGCCTGAATTCCCAGTCTGTGCAGTGTCGGTGCACGGTTCAGCATAACAGGATGCTCCCTGATAACCTCCTCCAGCACATCCCACACCTGGGTATCCATCTTGTCTACCAGCTTTTTGGCATTCTTGATATTCTGACTGATTCCCTTTGCCACAAGCTCCTTCATCACAAAGGGCTTGAACAGCTCAATGGCCATTTCTTTGGGAAGGCCGCACTGGTAAATCTTCAGCTCGGGGCCCACCACGATAACGGAACGGCCGGAATAATCCACACGCTTACCCAGCAGGTTCTGACGGAACCGTCCCGACTTACCCTTCAGCATATCGGACAGGGATTTCAGAGCCCGGTTGCCCGGTCCGGTGACAGGACGACCTCTTCTGCCGTTGTCAATCAGGGCGTCCACCGCCTCCTGAAGCATTCTCTTCTCATTGCGGACAATGATATCGGGAGCGCCCAGCTCCAGCAGTCTCTTCAGACGGTTATTTCTGTTGATAATCCTTCTGTACAGATCGTTCAGGTCGGAGGTGGCAAAACGTCCGCCGTCCAGCTGTACCATGGGGCGGATATCGGGCGGGATCACGGGGATCACATCCATCACCATCCACTCCGGCTTGTTGCCGGATTCGCGGAATGCCTCCACCACCTCCAGCCTCTTGATGATCCGGGCACGCTTCTGACCGGAGGACTCCCGCAGGCCGGTCTTCAGCTCCGCTGCCTCCACCTCCAGGTCAATGGACTGCAGCAGCTCCTTGATGGCCTCTGCTCCCATGCCCACACGGAATTTATTTCCATAGGTCTCCCTGGCATCCTGATACTCCTTCTCGGACAGGATCTGCTTGTAATCCAGGCCGGTTTCCCCGGCGTCCAGCACAATGTAAGACGCAAAATACAACACCTTTTCCAGCACTCTGGGAGACAGATCCAGGATCAGTCCCATACGGCTGGGGATTCCCTTAAAATACCAGATGTGGGACACCGGCGCCGCCAGCTCAATATGACCCATGCGCTCTCTGCGGACGCTGGCCTTGGTAACCTCAACGCCGCACCTGTCACAGACAACACCTTTATATCTGATCTTCTTGTATTTGCCGCAGTGGCATTCCCAGTCCTTGCTGGGGCCGAAAATCTTCTCGCAGAACAGACCGTCCCTCTCGGGCTTCAACGTTCTGTAATTGATGGTCTCCGGCTTCATCACCTCGCCGTAGGACCACTCGCGGATCTTTTCGGGTGAAGCTAAACCGATCTTGATGGCATCAAATGTCATGGGCTGATACGCTGTTTCGTTTTTTACTTCTGACATGAATGGTTCTCCCTTTCATTTTCAATATCGCTCAGGTTCGGAGCCTTCCCCGCCCGAACTCACTCAAACTCGTCCTCGACCTCAAAGTCCTCTGCCTCGTCTTCAAACTCATCGTCATCGAACTCATCTTCGTCTGAGCTTATCAGTTCCCCGCTCTCATCATCAAATTCCTGTGCCTGGTAGCCCATCTTGCCCAGGGAGCCGTTGTCATAGTCGTCGTCATACTTGCGGTCTCCCTCCATCTCATAACGATAATCCGTATCGCCGTAGTCGATGGACTCCATAATCTCCACCTCGGTCTGATCCTCACGCAGAACCCGCACGTCCAGTCCCAACGCCTGCAGCTCCTTCAGCAGCACCTTGAAGGACTCGGGAATGCCGGGCTCAGGGATATTGTCTCCCTTGATGATAGCCTCATAGGTTTTCACACGGCCCACCACGTCGTCGGATTTCACCGTCAGAATCTCCTGCAGAGTGTAGGATGCGCCATATGCCTCCAGCGCCCACACCTCCATCTCTCCGAAACGCTGTCCGCCGAACTGAGCCTTTCCGCCCAGAGGCTGCTGCGTAACCAGGGAGTAAGGGCCGGTGGAACGGGCATGGATCTTGTCGTCCACCAGATGATGCAATTTCAGGTAATGCATGTGACCGATGGTGACAGGGCTGTCAAAATACTCGCCCGTTCTTCCGTCGCGCAGACGCACCTTTCCGTCACGGGAGATGGGAACGCCCTTCCAGAGCTCTCTGTGATCTCTGTTTTCATAGAGATATTCCACCACCTCAGGGAGCAGCTCCTCCTTGTGCTTCTTTTCAAACTCTTCCCACTCCAGATTGACATAATCATTGGCGAGTTCAAGAGTATCCATGATATCATTCTCGTTGGCTCCGTCGAACACCGGCGTAGCCACGTTAAAGCCCAGCGCCTTTGCGGCCAGGGAGAGATGAATCTCAAGTACCTGTCCGATATTCATACGCGAGGGCACACCCAGCGGGTTCAACACAATATCCAGAGGACGTCCGTTGGGCAGATAAGGCATATCCTCCACGGGCAGCACGCGGGAAACCACACCCTTGTTGCCGTGACGGCCTGCCATCTTGTCTCCCACGGAGATCTTCCTCTTCTGTGCAATATAGATGCGGACTGCCATATTTACCCCGGGGGACAGCTCATCGCTGTTTTCCCTTGTAAACACCTTGGCATCCACCACAATACCGTACTCGCCGTGAGGAACCTTCAGCGAGGTATCTCTGACCTCTCTGGCCTTCTCTCCGAATATGGCACGCAGCAGCCTCTCCTCCGCAGTGAGCTCCGTCTCTCCCTTGGGCGTCACCTTACCCACCAGAATATCGCCGGCACGCACTTCCGCTCCGATGCGGATGATGCCTCTGTCGTCCAGATCCTTCAACGCGTCGTCGCCCACGCCGGGAACGTCTCGGGTAATCTCCTCGGGGCCCAGCTTGGTATCCCGGGCCTCCGCCTCGTATTCCTCAATGTGAACGGAGGTATACACGTCCTCCTGAACCAGTCTCTCACTGAGCAGAACCGCATCCTCGTAGTTATAGCCCTCCCAGGTCATAAAGCCGATCAGGGGATTCTTTCCCAGCGCCAGCTCACCCATGGAGGTGGAGGGGCCGTCTGCGATCACCTGGCCCGCAGCCACATGATCCCCCTTGAATACGATAGGCTTCTGATTATAGCAGTTGGACTGATTGCTCCGGGAAAACTTGGTCAGGCGGATCTCCGCCTTTTCCCCGTCGTCATAAGTCATTCTGATCAGCTTGGAGGACACATAGTCCACCGTCCCCGCCTTCTTCGCCACAACACATACGCCGGAGTCCACAGCGGCCTTGGGCTCCATACCCGTTCCCACCGCAGGCGCCTCCGTCGTCAGAAGCGGCACCGCCTGACGCTGCATGTTAGATCCCATCAACGCACGGTTGGCATCGTCGTTCTCCAGGAACGGAATCAGTGCCGTAGCCACGGAGAACACCATGCGGGGCGACACATCCATATAGTCAAACATAGCCTTCGGGTATTCCGAGGTCTCATCCCGGTAACGGCCCGACACAATATTGCGGACAAAATGTCCCTCAGCGTCCAACTGTTCGCTGGCCTGAGCCACATGATAATTGTCCTCCTCATCCGCAGTCATATATACCACCTCTTCAGTGACTACAGGATTCTGCGGGTTTGTCTTGTCAATCTTTCTGTAGGGCGCCTCAACAAAGCCATACTCGTTGATACGCGCATAGCTTGCCAGGGAGTTGATCAGTCCGATGTTGGGACCCTCGGGAGTCTCGATGGGACACATTCTTCCGTAATGGGAATAGTGCACGTCCCGAACCTCAAATCCGGCACGGTCTCTCGACAGACCGCCGGGACCCAGCGCAGACAGACGTCTCTTGTGGGTCAGCTCACCCAGCGGATTGTTCTGATCCATAAACTGGGACAGCTGGGAGGAACCGAAAAATTCCTTTACGGCAGATGTCACCGGCTTGATATTAATCAGGGACTGAGGTGAAATCTCATCCGTGTCATGAGTTGTCATGCGCTCACGAACCACCCTCTCCATCCTGGAAAGGCCGATACGGTACTGGTTCTGCAGCAGTTCGCCCACCGCGCGGATACGTCTGTTGCCCAGATGGTCAATATCGTCGTCGTTGCCCAGACCGTACTCCAGATGCATATTATAATTGATGGAAGCAATGATATCTTCCTTGGTCACATGCTTGGGAACGAGCTCATGTACATTCTTCTTAATGGCGCCGGCAAGCTTCTCGGGATCGCTGCCGAACTCCTCCAGGATCTTGGCCAGAACCGGATAATATACCTTCTCATGGATGCCGAAATCTCTGGGATTGCAGTCCACAAAAGCAGTCAGATCCACCATCATGTTGGAGAGCACTTTCACATTTCTCTCCTCTGTCTGCACATACACAAAGGGAACCGCCGCATTCTGAAGGGCGTCTGCCAGCTCGGCGCTGACCTTGTCTCCCGCCGATGCAAGAATCTCCCCGGTGGAAGGATCCACCGCGTCTGCAGCCAGCACCTGATTCCGAATCCGATTCCGGAACGCCAGCTTTTTATTGAATTTATATCTGCCCACCTTTGCCAAATCATATCTGCGGGGGTCAAAGAACATGGCGTTGATCAGACTCTCCGCACTCTCCACGCTGAGAGGCTCTCCGGGGCGTATTTTTTTGTACAGCTCCAACAGACCCTCCTGATAATTTTCAGCAGTGTCCTTTGCAAAGCTGGCTTCAATCTTGGGCTCGTCTCCGAACAGCTCGCGGATCTCATCGTTGGTTCCGATGCCCAGCGCACGGATCAGAACAGTGACAGGAACCTTTCTGGTTCTGTCTACACGCACATAGAACACGTCGTTGGAGTCCGTCTCATACTCCAGCCACGCGCCGCGGTTCGGGATAACGGTACAGGAAAACAGTCTCTTTCCGATCTTGTCATGTCCGATGGCATAATAGATACCGGGGGAACGGACAAGCTGGCTTACGATAACACGCTCCGCGCCGTTGATTACAAACGTACCGGTCTCCGTCATCAGCGGCAGATCACCCATAAAAATCTTATGCTCACTGATTTCTTCCTTCTCTTTATTGTACAGACGTACCGTAACCGTCAGAGGCGCCGCATAGGTAGCATCTCTCTCTTTGCACTCTTCAATAGAATACTTCACATCGTCTCTGCACAGTTCAAAGTCCACAAATTCCAGACTTAAGGAACCGCTGTAGTCTGCGATGGGAGAGATATCGTCAAAAACCTCTTTCAGGCCTTCGTCAAGAAACCACTGATAAGAGTCCTTCTGGACTTCGATCAGATCAGGCATCCCGAGAACCTCTTTCTGTCTCGCATAACTCATACGCATAACCCTGGAACCGGCTACCGGACGTATTCTGTTTTTTTCCATTGACATTTCACCCCGTTCTTTCTGATTTGGCGCACGCAAAAAAGGCATAGCACAGCACAATAGTGCATCTTTTATAATAACACAAGTCTGTCAAGGGGTCAAGGCAATTTTTTCCGAAAATATGGCTGCAGTTCAGCCCCCGGCTATCTTGTTACAATAATTCCAAAAAAGCGGCTCCCCATGCGAACATGGGAGCCGCCTTATCTGCCGGAATGCAGCCGCTGTGTGCCCTGATTACTTCAGAGTAACCTTTGCGCCTACCTCTTCGAGCTTCTTCTTAACCTCTTCAGCCTCTTCCTTAGAAGCGCCTTCCTTCACTACCTTGGGAGCGCCGTCCACAACGTCCTTTGCTTCCTTCAGGCCAAGTCCGGTGATCTCACGAACAACCTTGATAACCTTAACCTTCTCTGCGCCAACTTCGGTCAGCTCTACATCAAACTCGGTCTTCTCTTCCTCAGCTGCTGCTGCGGGACCTGCTGCTGCAACCACAACGCCTGCTGCTGCAGATACGCCGAACTCCTCTTCACATGCCTTCACAAGGTCGTTTAACTCTAATACGGTCAACTCTTTGATAGCGTCGATCAGTTCCTGAGCTGTTAATTTAGCCATTTTTATTATCCTCCATTTTTATGATTTTGTGTTGCAAAAATTATTCAGCCTGTGCAGGCTCTTCTGCAGCGGGCGCCTCTGCCGCAGTCTCTTCAGCGGGAGCAGCCGCAGGTGCTTCACATGCGGAAGCGCCGCCTTTTTCTGCCAGCTGATTCATGACGCGGGCAAAGTTGGTGATAGGACTCTGCATGCTGCCAAGCAGTCTGGAAATAAGTACATCCCTGGAAGGAATGCTTGCAATGCTTGCCATTCCCTTGGCGTCATACACGGTTCCTTCCACAACGCCGCCCTTGATCTCAAGCTTGTCAGCCTTTTTTGCAAACTCAGCCAGCACTCTTGCGGGAGCGGTTGCATCCTCTGTGGAAATTGCAACGGCGCTGGGTCCTTCCAGATACTGGGTCAGGCCTTCAAAAGCTGTGTCCTTGAATGCGCGGGTCATGAAGGTGTTCTTGTACACCTTATAGACGATTCCTGCCTCGCGCAGATTCTTACGAAGCTGAGTATCCTGCTCAACGGTAAGTCCGCGGTAATCTACCAGAACTACGGACTGGGCGTCCTTGATCTTGGCGGAGATCTCGTCTACGATGGGCTGTTTTAATTCAACCTTTGCCATTTTTATACCTCCTTATAGAATTTTGTGGGGATCGCTCCCCCGCCGAAAGGAGTTTTCCAAAAAGAAAGCCTCCCTGAAGACAGGAAGGCAAAAAGTCCGGGTAAAACTCTTTCCTCGGCAGGCGTACCATCCTTACCCCGGTCATGCACCGTATTGCCCGTCGGCAGTAAACTGCCTGAAGGAACCTTTCTGTGCGTCTCCGGGACCTGCTGTCTTCGGCATTGGTCTTGCGACCGATTTACTATAACATAAGGGGCTGACTGCTGTCAACCCCCTGTTTTACAAAATATTTAAAATTAAGTTTAGAATCTGGCAACGCTTACCTTTACGCCAGGGCCCATGGTGCTCGCCAGCGTAATGCTTCTCAGATACTGGCCCTTGAGTGCGCTGGGCTTTGCCTTCACGATAGCATCCATCAGGGCATTGAAGTTCTCCAGGAGCGCCTCCTCGGTAAAGGAAGCCTTGCCCACGGGAACATGCACGATGTTGGTCTTGTCAAGTCTGTACTCGATTTTACCTGCCTTGATATCGTTGATAGCCTTGGTGACATCCATTGTGACAGTGCCTGCCTTGGGGTTGGGCATGAGACCCTTGGGTCCCAGAACCTTACCAAGACGTCCCACAACGCCCATCATGTCAGGGGTTGCCACTACCACGTCAAAATCAAGCCAGCCGTCGTTCTGAATCTTGGGAATCAGCTCCTCGCCGCCCACATAATCAGCGCCGGCAGCCTCTGCCTCGTTTACCTTGTCACCCTTTGCGAATACCAGAACCCTCACGGTCTTACCCGTTCCGTTGGGCAGTACCACCGCGCCGCGGATCTGCTGCTCGGCATGACGTCCGTCACAACCGGTCTTGATATGAACCTCGATGGTCTCGTCAAACTTTGCCGCCGCAGTCTTCTTTACCAGAGCAATCGCCTCGTCGGGCTCATAAGCGACCGTGCGGTCTACAAGCTTCGAGATCTCTGCATACTTCTTTCCATGTTTCATGATCTTACCTCCTAGGTTCCAGCGACAACTTCCGTTGTCTCCCAATGTTAATTTACGTTACAATCCGGGCGGTTTCCGTCAGTCTTCAACGGTAATTCCCATGCTGCGCGCAGTACCCGCGATCATACTCATTGCCGCCTCAAGGCTTGCCGCATTCAGATCAGGCATCTTCATCTCGGCAATTTCCTGAAGCTTTGCCTTGGAAATGGACGCAACCTTAGTCTTGTTCGGCACTCCGGAACCGGATTTGATGTTACATGCCTTCTTAAGCAGTACTGCAGCAGGAGGAGTCTTCGTGATGAAACTGAAGGATCTGTCCGCATACACGGTAATCACGACGGGGATGATCACATCTCCCTTGTCCGCTGTCCTGGCGTTAAACTGCTTGGTGAATTCAACGATATTCACACCGTGCTGGCCCAGTGCGGGACCAACCGGCGGAGCCGGTGTAGCCTTGCCGGCGGGAATCTGTAATTTGATGTAGCCTGTTACTTTCTTTGCCATTTTGGCACCTCCTATAATGTGGTAAGCCGTTATTGCAGCCTCAGAGACTATCTGATACTAACGGCGTTTCGGCGCAGGTCCACCCGTTGACGCTCGCGTCCCTGCTCCCACTTCCAACACGCGGAAACGATATTCCGCCATGCTTTTATATCTGACGGCCTGGGCCGCAAATACCGTTTTAAAGCTTTCTGACCTCCGCAAAACTGATCTCCACGGGAGTCTCTCTTCCAAACAGCTCCACATTGATGGTAGCTGTCTGCTTGCCGTAATCCAGCTTCTGGACGACACCCACCGTATCCTTCCAGACACCCGCCACAACGGCAATGCTGTCTCCCTCCACAAAGTCGATGGAAACATTCTCCGTCTTGATCCCCAACGGCTTCATCTCCGCTTCCGTCAGGGGAACCGGTTTGCTTCCCGGCCCGACGAAGCCCGTGACGCCGCGGGTATTCCGAACAACATACCAGGTATCGTCGTTCATCTCCATATTGAGAAGCACATATCCCGGGAACATTTTGCGCTGAACCGTCTTGCGTACTCCATTCTTCAGCTCAACCACATCCTCCAGAGGAACCCTCACCTCCAGAATCTGTTCGGCAAGATTTTTATTGTTCTCGATGGTCTTCTCAATATTGGCTTTGACCTTATTCTCATAGCCGGAATAGGTATGAACCACATACCACTTTGCCTCTGCCATACAATCGCCCCCGCTCTAAATTGATGTTAAGAAGTGTACGCCGTTTTTGGCAACATAATCAATGATGGCAATTATAACGCCCATAACCACTGAGATTGCTACAACGGCAACAGACTGCTTCAGGGTCTCCTGTCTGTCCGGCCATACAATTTTTTTGAATTCTGCTTTCACCCCGCTGAAAAAACCGGGGCTCTTCTGCTTCTTTGCGGAATCTCCCATTTCAATACCCCATGCCTTTCCCGGCGGCTTACTTTGTTTCCTTGTGCAGTGTGTGAGTCTTGCAGAATCTACAATATTTCTTGGTCTCCATCCTGTCGGGGTGGTTCTTCTTTTCCTTGGTCGTATTGTAGTTACGCTGCTTGCACTCGGTACATGCTAATGTGATTTTTGTACGCATATCGGCTTCCTCCACTCGTTTTTTTATGCATAAAAAAAAGACCTTAAATCTTATCTCGCCTGAACACTATATCATAGCCAGGCCCCGGCGTCAATACTTTTTTTCGGAAGAGTCTTGTCTGTTCCTTAATAAAAGTGATAAACTGTCGGCAGAAAAAAAATGGCAGAAATTTTCCTGAATCTGTTAAACGGCATTTGCTTTCTGCCGATATAAAAGATATATCATATTTATGCAGAGGGGAGGCATGACAATGAGTTCGGTACTCAACGCGGTCTATAATAATTATCTTACTACCTACACACCGAAGGCTCTGACGCGCTATGACACACACAAAAAGAGCGAACTCCGCAGTGTGTACAATTCCATTGTCAAGATAAACAAAGATGCCCCCTGGTATCTTCCCACTACCAGCAAGGCGACTCAGCGGTACGCCGTAGATATCAAGGAAAATGCGAGAGAGCTGCGAAACCGTGTGGCACAGCTGGGCGGGCTGGACGGAAGTGTGCTCTTCGACAAGAAAAGCGCTTACTCTTCCGACGAAAGCATAGCATCCGCCTCCTATATCGGCTCCCAGAACAGCGAATCGGATATTCCATCCCTGGAGCTGGAGGTTCACTCTCTGGCATCCTCCCAGGAAAACCTGGGCACATTCCTGCCGGACGCAAGGGCGGCTCTGGCGCCTGCCACCTACTCCTTCGACATCAGCGTCAACGACATGAACTACGAATTTCAGTTTGCCGTGGGGGAGTCGGAGACCAACCGGGAAATTCAGGAGCGTCTCATCCGCCTGATCAACAATTCTGCCATTGGCATTCGCGCCGATCTGGCAGAGGTTGACGGAAGGACTTCCCTGCGCCTCACCTCGGAGGCAGCCGGGCTCAGCCAGGGCAGAACCCATCTGTTCACCGTTACTGACGACAAGACCAGCAAGCGTTCCGGCACAGTGGACTACTTCGGTCTGGATTACACCAGCCGGGAAGCCTCCAATGCCAGCTTTTCGATAAACGGTGAGGAACGCACCTCACCCTCCAACCACTTCGCGGTTGAGAAACAGTATGAGATAAAACTTCACGGAATCACGGAGGAGGGCAGTCCCGTTCAGATCGGCCTGAAGACGGATCTGGAATCCCTTACCGACAATGTGACACACCTGGTAGGCGGATACAATGACTTTATCAAAGCCGCTTCCTCCTATCTGGAAACTCAGTCCAAGAGCAGACAGCTGATCAAAGAGTTCAGAGGGATTGCAGGACTTTACACCACTTCCCTGGAATCCATGGGCGTGACCCTGGAGCCGGATGACACACTTGCGCTGGATCAAGACCTGCTGCGGGAGACGGCAATGCAGTCCCAGGATATTATGGAGACCTTCGGAAGCCTGAAGAGCCTTTCCGGAATGCTGATCCGCAAGAGCAACGAGATCTCCCTGAACCCCATGAACTATGTGCAGAAGACCGTGGTGGCGTACAAGAATCCGGGGCACACCTTTGTCAGCCCCTACAATACCAGCGCCTACAGCGGCATGATGTTCAACAGCTATTGTTAAAAGCGCGCCGCAGGCGGCGCGCTTAAAAGAATGCTTCGCATTCTTCCCCAGCCACGACAAAGTTTCCACTGAGGGTTTGGGTGTCAAAAGCCCTGTCGGGAAAACCGGCAAGGAAGCTTCTTTCGTTTCTACTCCAGTTCTGCCTTCACTGTCTTCAGCGCTTCCGCTATAACCTTATCCATGTCATAATATCGGTATTGCCCCAGCCGCCCGCCGAAGATCACTCTCTTCTCCTTCGACGCCAGATCGGCATATTTCTGATAAAGACTGCCGTTCCGCTCATCGTTGACAGGATAATAGGGTTCGTCCCCCCTGCTCCACGAGGCCGGATATTCCCTTGTGATCACCGTATCCGGCTGCGTTCCGAACTCAAAATGTTTATGCTCGATAATGCGGGTATAGGGCACCTCTCTCTCCGTATAGTTTACCACGGCATTTCCCTGATAATTGCCGCAGCCCTCCAGAACCTCCTCCTCAAAGCGAAGAGACCGGTACTGCAGCTCTCCCAGACAATAATCAAAGTACTCGTCGATCATGCCGGTATACACCACCTTGTCAAAGAGGTCTCCCTCCCGGGAGCGCACCGCATAACCCTCATTTCCTTTTTCGGCGGCAAACTCCCCATAGGTCACGCCAAGCCTCAGCGGAACACCCTCCAAAAGTTTTTCCGCAATCTGCGTATAACCGCCCACGGGTATCCCCTGATATCTGTCGGAAAAATAGTTATTGTCGTAGGTAAAGCGCACCGGCAGTCGGCGGATAATGAAAGCGGGAAGCTCCGTACAGCTTCTTCCCCACTGCTTTTCGGTGTAACCCTTCACCAGCTTCTCATACACGTCCCGGCCCACAAGAGACAGCGCCTGCTCCTCCAGGTTGGCCGGTTCTGCGCCTGCCCTCCCGCTTCCCAGGGCCGCTGCGGCCTCCTCTCTCTGCCTTGCAATGACGGCCTCAGCTTCCGCAGGTGTCCTGATCCCCCACATCCTGCTGAAGGTATTCATATTGAAGGGCAGGTTGTACAGCTCGTCCCCATAGACAGCCACAGGAGAATTTACATAGTGATTGAATTCGGCAAAACGATTCACATAGTCCCACACCGCTCTGTCGGAGGTGTGAAAGATATGCGCGCCGTACCTGTGCACCTGTATCCCGTTTTTTTCCACTGTATAGATGTTTCCGCCAAGGTGAGGGCGGCGGTCAATGCACAGACATTTCCTGCCCGCCGCGCGGGCTTCATGAGCAAACACCGCGCCGAAAAGCCCTGCGCCGACGATCAGATAATCATATCTCATTTGTTGTTCTTCTTTCCCTTTGCCCTGTATTTCTCAATCTGAACAAAGTCGTCCATCAGCTCCAGAACCTTATCTCTTCCTGTCTGGTTCAGCTTGACGTAATACTGCATCACCCTGTTCTCCAGCAGCTGTGCCCCCAGCGATGTATCTCGCTCCAGGGAGGAGAAGTCTACCGGGTTCAGGCTCAGCTTGTCACACATCTTGATCACGGTACCATATGCCATTCCCTCAATGCCGCGCTCCAGCGCAGTGACCAGCGTACTGTACGGAATATTCATTTCCATGGCGAATTGGCGTACACTGCGATATTGCTGTAAAATTTCTTTTTTCAAAATCTCCGCTTTTGTCATTTCACTTTTCCTCCATACCGAAAACCGAATCGTACATATGGATAATATACGATTTACGCTATGCTTTTCAAGGGAATTCCAAAAAATTAAGAGAGTTTTAATAGTTGTATTTTCTGACAGGAGCGCCGTCATCCGCCGCCGGAAATCTCTTTTGCACAGGGATCAATACCATAAATCTGTACCACCTCCAACAGTTCGCTCCCGCACAGGTCAGCGGGCGTGACCACATAGCCTCCGTCCCCGTCCAGATCATAGCCAAAATGCGCAAAGGCAAGCCAGACCAGATGAGCGCACTGCGTGCCGGAAACCGCCCTCTGTGTCTCTGTTCCTCCCTCCGTAAAGCTGAACAGATCATAGGGAATATCCGCAAGATTGTCCTCGGCATACGCGGCGATGGCGGCCGTCTCCTCCGCTGTGGCGTCCTTCAGCCGCAGAAGCACAAAGCAGGGATACCTTCCCCACTGTTCCAGGGTACAGATCTCGGAGCTTAAGCCCGGCATCACCGCCTCCAGGGTCTGTCCCGCCTCCGCATCCACCACAATCCCCGCATGTCCGCTGCGCCAGCCGAAAAAGTGTCCGCTGAAGGTCACAAGGATGTCGCCGGTCTGCACGGTGGGCAGGAAGTCCCCGATCTCCGTCGCCGCACCCGCCGCGCCGGTCAGCCGCTCGCTGCGGCACACCGCGTTGGCCTGAAAGCATTCATACTCCACCTGTGCAAAAAAGCGCTCCTGCAAAGACAGCAGTTCCCCCTGCCTGCCCTGATGAAACAGCTCTTCCACCCCGCTTCTGCCCAGCCCTGTCTGCCGGAATAACACGGCGTAATCCTCCTCATCCGGCATCTCCTTGCACAGGATAGTCTCCAGATCTGCCCTCTCATACTCCGGTCTGTAGTGCGCCCCGGCTTCCGCTGCCGCAGTCCACACAAAAAGAGCGGCAGCGAGGGAAGGCACCGCACAGACCAGGACGGTCCGCAGTCTTTTTTTCCTCATTGCCGCTCCTCCCGCATTCCGATTCTGTTAACAGGATGAGCAAAAATCTCAGAAATTATTTATGAATCGCACATCGTCAAATAACAATCCTCTATTTCTCTCTTGATCTCTGCGATACCGTCGGCATCCCCGGATTGCCCGTGCGCCGCCTTGGACAGCTCTGCAATCCGACGGTGCAGCGGGTCGTTTGCATCATACAGTGGACACTTTATATTAAAATCAATGCTGTAGGAACGACCGCTGTAGGAAAATTTCATGTACTCCTGCACCACCTTCGTGTTGAGGATGCCGCAGAGGTAATAGGCTTCCTCCCCGGTGATATACCTTCCCTGTTTATCCATACTGATGATGGGGGCGTGCTTTGCGCAGACGGGCATCTTCCGCTCTCCCCAGGGCGTCGGCACCGGAGAAACCACCGCTGCCACCAGCTTCGTATTATCCCGGAAGGTGACGGCATAATCGCCGTAGGTATAGGTTCCTACCTTGGACAGCGCATAAAACGCATCTCCCCTGGCGATGGCCCTGCTGCGCTTTGACTGCTTCTCAATGAGCTCTCTGTTCCCTGCCAGATAGCCCGTCAGATACTCCGCCTCCGCCGCAAGCTCCGCCTCTGGCACGCAGGACCTCTCCCCTCTCCGATATGGGAAAATACAGTAATTATTATTCTCGGCAAAGCCAAATTCCCGGATGCAGGGACTCTTCACCACCGGATATACATAACAGGTCTCCAGCTCCAGCTCTCCCTGCCCTGCGGCCTTATACACGGAGCCCGTAAACTGTGCGTTCCGGAACCGATATCTCTCCCCGTTCCCACAGGATCGCACCGGTTCCAGGAAATACACCTCCGCCGGCGTAAATTCCACCCCGCTTCTGGCTTTGTACTGAAAATCCCCGATAATCCGCCCGTAAAGCTCCATTCTGGAGGCATCCTCATCCCTGACCATGGTGAAGCCGGTTCGGTTTTTATCCAGCTGACAGGCCCTGCCGCTTCCCATGGTAAAATATTCCTCCACCTCCCGATAGGAATTAAAGGAATTGACATATCTGATATCAACTCCCCGCTTTTTCTCCGGAAACCACATGGGAACGCCATCTCTCCGATAATCCACATACCTCCTTCGATAGTAGTAAGTCAGAAACTTCTCCGTGGTAAAAATAAAGGGATTGCCCGCGCCGCTCCAGTCGTCCGCCCTCTGCAGATACAGACGCTCCTCCTTTTCCGGATCCGTATAAAAATTGCGGAAGCCCGCATAGGAATCCTGGGTCATCAGCGTTCTGGGCATCAAAAAGGCCAGCACTCCGTCCGGCCGCAGCCAGGCGGAAGCAGTCACATTGGAAATCAGCGCGCAGATATTCAGGCTGATTGCGCCCATGTAGGTCTGTCCCGAGAACAGATGGCGGCTCACACACAGGCTCTTGATCTTCTCGGCATACTTCTGCGGAAGAAATTCCCACTTCACCCAGGGCGGATTTCCCACAATGATGTCCATATCCCGGATTCTGGCCACCAGCATATAATTGGCCACAATTCTCATCCAGATGCCGTCCCACCTGTTTTTATGCAGCTCTGTCAGCCGCAGCGACAGCCGCCGGATCGATTCCAAAATCCCCTCCTTCCGCTCCTCCTCCGGTATGTTTGCCACAAACTTTTCATATACGTTATCCGCATTCTCCGTCTTTACCAGAAGCTGGATTACGTTCATCTTTTCCAGAAAGTCCCCGCGCTCCACAAAGCCGGCGGGCAGTATTACATCAATCCTTCCCCGCTTTGTGCTGACCAGGCAGGAATAACAGTCAACGCCTTCAACCTGTACTCTGGCCGGAATATTTGCGGAATCCCCTAAGTACACCGGTATTTCCACGGTTTCTTCGCCCAACAGGGGAGAGATGGCAAGCATATAGCTGACTCTTGCGGTGAGAACGGACAGCGGATTGATATCGACCCCCTTCACCCGCTCCAGGATCTCTCCCAGAAGCCGCTTCTTTTCCTCCTTCGACGCGCTGATGATATCCCTGTTTCCTATGACATGCTTTATCAGGGCTGACACAAAGATGCCGCTGCCGCAGCAGGGATCTATGGCCCTCCACCGGGAACCGCCGACCATTTCCACACTGTTGCCGATCACATAATCCGCCAGCCAGGAGGGCGTAAAATACTCGCCCAGGCTGTGCCTCACCTCGTTGGGCATGATCTCCATATAAAGATCCTTAAAAATATCAATTGCCGCATAACCGCGGGTAAAAGCACTGTAGGAATAACCGTCCAGCACATGAATCACACGGCGGATACAGTCCGCTTCCTCCTGGGTCCACTGCTCCTCCGACACATACCAGGAAAAAAAGTCCCCTTCCAGAAGGTTTCGGATTCCTCCTATGGCGTAAGAATAGCCATCCTCCAGATTTTCCATAAACTGACGCAGCTGTTCGGAAGTCACCTGCGTCAGATCGGAAAAATAGATCACATCTCCCTCCGCCTCCGTGGTCAGCCGGGCAATCACCCGGCAGGCGATCAACTTCACAATAATGGCGTAGGTGGTCTGCAGAACAAACAGCGCTTTATAGTCCATTTCCACATCGTCTATCTGCCGCCCGAAAATTTCACCCAGTGCCTTTTTGCGCTTTTCAATATCCTGATTCTGCCCGTTATCGTTCTCGGACAGATGAAACAGCTCCTGCCACTCCTCAAACAGCATACGCGTCTTTTCCGTCATATGATTCATGACAATCCCGAAAAGACACTTTGCCAGCTTAAGCGTAATCCCTCCTCCGGCATTCAGCTTAAAGTCCTGCACAATGTTCCGCGGAACGAACTTCTTGTTCTCCACATTCACAAGGCACCTGACCAGCTTATCCAGATCCTCTGCCTCTATTTTCTTGAACGGCGTGTGATGGATATGGTTTTCAAGATAATAAAAGTACCTTATCTTCACCCCATCCGTCAGCACCGCAATGTATTCCGCCCCGGTTTCGCTCTTCAGCTGCATCAGATAGGTTTCCACCTGCCGGGTTGCCTTCTCCTGGTCTCTGGCGCTGGTCAACTTGTCCTGTCTCTTATACTCGATCACCAGATCATTACAGACGGCGTCCATCCTTCCCCGGAACCTCCGTCTCGGCTCCGCGGCGCTGACCGGTTCCTCCTTGCTCAGATCGATATCCTTGTGAAAAAAGGTCTTTACAATGTAAAACAGTTCTGTCTCAAGAGCGGAGGCCACTGACGCCTCCGTATTAGCTGCTCTGGCCTTTTCAAGAGTCACTTCCAACGTTTCTTCCAGTTTTATAGTATACTCCACACTTTCAAATATCGCATCAGAATAGATCCCTGTATCTTTTGTCTCCATGTTTTCCCTCATTCCCGCGCGCTTTCGGCTCATCCGAACCGCCTTCGTCCATGAAATGATTATATCCTCTGTTTCCAAATGCGTCAACAAGGCTCTCGTCACATATATGATTCTTATTTCTATTCGCCGATTAGTTCCAATCCCTCCTGCAACTCTTTTACTCCCATTCTGGCTTGTAATAAATCATATACCGTGATATTTTTATTTACAAAGCCACCCGTAAAACCGGAAAAAATCAAATTTGAAGTAGCTGTCACATAAGCCGGAACAACGCTCTGTTCAAGATAATCAGTTGTTCCGGTTGCCCGTTCCGTGCACAGTCACCGTCTCGTCCCCCACAACCTGCCCGCTCTCCGACACATACCTCACCCGTATCCCCTCCGCCGTGATCGTCACAGCACCTACAATGTGTCGATTTTCCGGCACATCCACATCCGATGAACAGACTACCGGGCAGGGATAACCGTATGTATCATGCGCTCCGCCCGGGCTCTCAAGAAAACACTCATGTAAATGCCCTGCAAGCCAGACCGTAGGCCGAAGTTTCTTCAGCTTTTGAGACCACCTGGCATATCTTTCCTGCTCGATATCAAAGGGCGCTTTTATGCAATGGACAAAAGGGTGATGGCTTACAATTAAGCGCACCGAGGCCTGTTCATACTCCCCCGCGGCGATCACACGGTTCAGGAAATCCTCCTCTTCTTCCCGGAACGCCTCGCAGCACACCATATGACCATACTCCGGATTACCGTCTTCCTTATCTTCCCCCGCGTCCAGCACAATTCCCCACACCGGCCCGAGACGAAACGTATAATAGGATTTCCCCCCGTCCGTGGGCGTATAGTCTGCCAGCTGCTCCGCATAAATCCCCCGCATATCGTGGTTTCCCCGGGCAAACACGCAGGGAACCCGGCCCTTGGAAACCGCACCCGATATGAGATAGATTGCCCTGAAATTTTCCGGGTCGCCGCTGTCATCGGGAATGTCTCCGTTCATAACCAGCAGATCCAGCTTTTCGCCGAAGAAGCTGCCGCTGCCCACAGGAGCTTTTGTCAGACTGTGGGTATCCGCCAGATTTATGATATGATACTCCTCCTTTTTCACCAACGGCTCAAAACAATACTCCCGGCTTTGCACCTCGCCACATTCGGTGAAATACGGCCTGCGCTTCCGAATTTCCCGCAGACAGACTGTATAGCGCCTTTCCCGTTCCAACGCCTCACAGGGCACATGCACTATGTGCAGAAACTTCCCCGAACGCAAAATTCCGTTGGAATGATCGCAGTAGTCTTTTTCTCCTACCCGAACCCACATGGTACATTCCTGCCTCACAGGTAAACAAATCTGATATTCCCGGCCTACCGCATAGACAGAAGGCCATGTCTCCATCCAATCCGGCATACGGATTCCTCTCTTTCTTTCGTTCTTCTGTGTGCAATTTAGATTTTCTTAGCGGGCGCCTTTTGACCGCTTAGAAAATCTTTGCACACTTTTCCGGTTCGGATCCAGGCGGCGATCTTTCCGCTCTCCTCCCACTTCTTCCCCGCAGAAGCGTAGTCCATCACGCGCAGGCTCCCGCCTCCCCGCAGCGCAATCTCCAGCTCCGCCATGTGGTCACAAGACCCCGTTCCATGCTCTGTCTCCTTCG
>CAJUJU010000039.1 GCA_910586835.1 uncultured Acetatifactor sp. | reverse complement strand
AATGAAAACTGCGCCACAGCCTTGGCCAGCCATCGCGCAGCGATTTTGTTCAACGGGAATTTTGTTAAGCTTTTTCCCGTAACAGTTCTGTGGGAGGACACAGGCGGAAAGGAAAATCAAGATGATATTAGCAGAAAAAATCATGCAGCTCAGAAAGAAAAACGGATGGTCACAGGAGGAATTGGCGGAAAAAATGAACATTTCCAGACAGTCGGTATCCAAGTGGGAAAGCGGGGCGTCTATTCCGGACATTGACAGGATCGTTGCCCTGAGCGGACTGTTCGGCGTCAGCACAGACTATTTGCTGAAGGATGAAATCGAGGAGGAACAGTTTTCGGAGACGGAGGATATCTATGAAGGTTCCCGGTCAAGAAGCGTTTCTTTGGAGGAGGCCAATGCTTTCATGGAGCTTGTGAGAAATATGGCAGGCCGGTTTGCCGGAGCGGTGGCGTTGTGTATTCTGTCTGTCATTCCGTTGGTTTTATTGTCGGGGATGGCTGAATATGGAGGGATCGGAATCAGTGAGGACATGGCAGGGGGAATTGGATGCACGATTCTTCTGGTACTGGCGGCTGCAGGTGTGGCGGTGTTGATCTTAAGCGGTATGAAACTGGAAAAGTATGAGTATCTGGAGAAGGAAGAGATATCTCTTCAATATGGTGTGCAGGGAATCGTGTCCAAGAAAAAGGAAGAGTTTGAAGAAATCTTCCGAACCTGTGTGGTGACAGGTACTGTGCTGTGCATTCTGGCAGTGGCGCCGGTGATGATTATGGCAGGCTTCAACGCCTCAGACCTGTATTTGATTTATGGTACATCCGGGATGTTTGTGATGCTGGCGGCAGGGGTGTTTCTCTTTGTGTGGTCCGGCTGCATTCAGGGAAGCTTTCAGAAGCTCTTGCAGGAGGGGGATTACACGTTGGAGAAAAAGCAGGCCAGCAGGAAGACAGCGTTCTTTCCCGGTGTCTACTGGTGTGTCGTTACGGCGGTTTTTCTGTGCGTAGGGTTTATCAGCGACAACTGGAAGGTGTCCGGGCTGGTATGGCCGGTGGCAGCGCTGCTGTTTGTGGCGATACTTGGAATTCTGCGCGCCATTGCCGGGGATAAGAATGCCTGAAGAGGAGATGTCCGGCAGGCAGGAGTGCCAGCCGGAAGGGAGAGTACCTGATCCGGCAGGGCCTGGCAGCCTGCCGGATCAGGAAGTACCCGGTCAGGCCGTGTGCTCCCGGCGGCCGAAGACTGCCGGTCGAATTTGCATGTTGTGAGCAGGCAGAGGATGCCGACGCTTTTTTCACAAGCAGATTATGGCAGCTCGAAATTGTTTATTAAAACACTTTGAACGGCACTTGGGATTGCAAAAGCCGGAAAAAGATAGTATAATGAAAAAAAACGTTTTTGTTATCTGAAGTACAGGGAAAAACCTGTGGGAAGGATGGGCACGGTATCCCATGAAAAAATTTGGATTGACAGGAGTGTTGATGATTATGGCTGTATTGCTTTCTGGCTGTGGAAAGAATGAGGCCCGGCCGCTGCATGTGGAGGACGGAAAAATAGTAGATCACAATGGGGAAGAGGTGATACTCCGGGGGGTGAACCTGGGAGGATGGCTGATTCAGGAGAGCTGGATGTGCCCGGTAAACGGAGAGGACAGAGCCTGGGCCAACCTGGATACCCTGAACCTGCTGGAGAGCCGGTTCACCGAGGAGCAGGTGCAGACGCTGCTGGATACCTATCAGGACAACTGGATTACGGAGGAGGATATCAAAGAGATCGCCGGTCTGGGGTGTAATGTGGTGAGAGTACCCTTCTGGTACAGGAACTTTATGAAGGATGAACAGGGGACATGGATTGCGGAGGATCCGGACGAAAACCCTGGATTCCGCAGGCTGGACTGGGTGATCGACCAGGCGGAGCAAAACGGGATGTATGTCATTCTGGATATGCATGGCTGTCCCGGCGGACAGAGTATGGATCACTGCTGCGGAACCCTTTGCCAGAACAGGCTTTATACCGACGAGCAGTGTCAGGAGACCATGGAAAAGCTCTGGGTCGCCATCGCGAAACGGTATCGGGACAGCGTCACGGTGGCGGCGTATGATATAATGAATGAGCCTCAGAATAACGGGGGCTATGAGGGAGAGAACAGCTACGATCCCTGGAACAGTGAATCCTGGAAGCTGAGTAATCTCATCTATGACAGAATGATCAAGGCTATCCGGGAGGTGGATCAGGAGCATATTATTACCGTGGAAGGAATCTGGAGAATATCCAATCTGCCGGATCCGGAAAAGCAGGGCTGGACGAATATGATGTATCAGCTGCATCTGTACGACGGGGACGATATGTTCCGGCAGCTGGCGGCAGATCTGGCAAAGACGGCAAAGCGTTATAACGTGGCGGCGTATGTGGGAGAATTCCAGAATATGCATGGCCTGGCTATCTGCAATGAATACGGAATCAGCTGGACTACATGGACTTATAAGGGAACCAATCAGGATGTAGGGGACTTTTTCTGGTATTTCGGGAAGCCGGAGAGAGCCGACTGTGAAAACGATTCCTATGAGGAGATACTCCGGAAATGGGGAGAGCCCATACGCACGGAGCACTTTGCAAAAAAGCTGGCGGTGTACAGGCAGATAGAGCAGCATGCCGCACAATAAGGCTTTCTGATTACATATGAGATTTTAAATATGAAATGATTGCCCAAGGGGGTGTAAGTTTGAAAAGAGTTACGATAAAGGATGTGGCTAAGGAGGCCGGTGTTTCCATCACTACGGTTTCCCATGCGCTTTCGGGCCAGGGAGTTCTCAGACAGGAGACCAGGGACAGAATCGTGGCATTGGCCAGATCCATGCAATATATACCCGACTGGAACGGTCAGAATCTGAAGTCTGCGGAGACGGGGCTTCTGGGCTTCTTTACCTCTTCCATTTCGGGATATTACGGAGTGCTGGTAGATGCCATGTATCAGGAATGCAAGGCTCATGGCTACGGCATGGAGATCTTTATCTTTGACAGCGGAGACGATCTGCTCCGGCTTCTGATGGGAAAGCGTGTGGACGGAGCGGTGATCCTGCACAGCGGATTGCAGGAGAAGCAGGAAAAGTACCTGCAGGATATGGAGTTCCCCATGGTCTATCTGGATCGTGAGAATCAGGGACAGCATACCTCCAGCGTACTGTTCGCCTCCTATGAGAGCGGCAGGATGGCGGCGGAATACCTGTATTCTCTGGGGCATCGAAGGATACTGGTTTTAAAGGGCGTGGATTTTACCTACGACGGCAGGCTGCGTCAGATCGGTTTTGAGGACTATATGCGGGAGAAAAACTGCCCTCTGGAGGAAGAATATGTTCTGAGCTGCTGGTTTGACCGATGGGTTGCCTACCGGGAGACAAAGGCTTTTCTGGAAAAGGGACTGCCCTTGCCGGATGCGGTTTTTGCAGCCAATGACGACAGCGCCTTCGGGTGCATCAAGGCATTCCGGGAGGCGGAGCATTCCGTACCCGAGGATATCAGTGTTCTGGGCTGTGACGACGTGGAACTGAGCCAGTGGTATGCGCCTGCGCTGACCACCATCCGGACACATATCATAGAGCAGGGAACCTTGTCCATCAGGGAGCTGGTGGGACTGATCCGGGGCGATAAAGAGGGAGAAATACACAGGATCGCCGGAGAGATCATTGAGAGGAGCTCCTGCCGCAGAAAATAAATTGTTTTGACCAGGGAACAGGAATGAGACAGGAGGAAACAGTTTTGAAACGTTACATAAATGCGGCGCTGATATACGCCATTCTTGCCATGGCCGGCGGGGTGTTTTATCGGGAGTTTACCAAATTCAACGGATTTACTGCTGAAACGGCCCTCTCTGTTGTGCATACCCATTACTTTCTGCTGGGTATGGTGTTTTTCCTGCTGCTGCTTTTGCTGGAAAAGAGCTTTTCCTTTACCGACGCAAAAACCGGGCGGGTGCTGGTTATCTATCAGATCGGTCTGAACCTGACTGCCGTGATGTTTGTTCTGCGGGGCGTGACCCAGGTGGTGGCTCCTGCGCTTTCCACGGGGTTGGATGCGGCAATCTCCGGTGTGGCCGGGATTGGGCATATCCTGTTGGGCGTCAGTCTGGTGCTTTTGCTGGTGCGCATCAAGCGCGGCGTGTCGGCGGCGCAGGGCTGATTAGAGCTGTAAAAAGGCCGCTTTCAAAATAGCTGGCTTTTGCCGGCTGGTCTTTGGATAAGGTTCTGTCAATAAAAGAAGTATCACCACTCTGCTGCCTTGGGGCCCGCAGGGTGGTTTTTTTTCTGCCGTTTTGGCAAAATCGTACAAAACGGGATTCTGGTTTTCGTTGAATACTACAAAAAAGAATAAAAACAAAACGTTTTTGTTGACAAAATACAAAAAAGAAAGCATAATTAGTATTAACAAAAACGTTTTTTTAATCCAACACAATGTACATATGGCTGCGGCCCCTTTGTGGGACGGAACTGAACTGTTTTGGAGGGATAGAGATGATTTCTGTTTTGGCCATCGGCAACAGCTTTTCTGAGGATGCGACGCACTTCCTGCATCAGATTGCGGAAGCGGACAATGTTTCCATGAAGGTAGTCAATCTGTATATAGGGGGCTGCAGCCTGGAGCAGCACTGGTATAACATAGGTACGGATGCGGCAGAGTATCTGTATGAGCTGAACGGGCAGGCCCAGGAACGGTATGTGTCTGTCAGCCAGGTTTTGAAGGAAGAAAAGTGGGATTTCATTGTGACGCAGCAGGCAAGCCATGACAGCGGCTGGCAGGACACCTACGAGCCCTTTTTGAGCAATATGGTGTCGTATCTTTGTGAGCAGTGTCCCCAGGCTCGGCTTCTTCTGCATGAGACCTGGGCCTATGAGACGGACAGTACTCACAACAGATTTGTCAGATATCACAATGACCAGAAGGAAATGTATGAGCGTCTGAGCCGTGCCTACCGGGCAGCTTCGGAGAGGTTGGGGCTTCCGCTGATTCCCTGTGGGGATATCATCCAGGCGCTGCGGGAAAAGGAGCCTTTCCGGTATGGGGAGGGCGGCATATCCCTGTGCAGAGACGGATTTCATATGAGCTATCTCTATGGAAGGTATGTGCTTGGGGCGGCATGGTACAGAGCCTTGACAGGCAATAGCCTGAAGGATAACGGTTATGTCCCGCAAACCGCGTTTGCGGCGGGAGAGAACGCCAGGCCAGAGCTTTTGGAGCTGATCCGGCAGGTGGTGGAAGAGATGGTGTCGGGGGCATTGGGAGTTTGTTAGGCCAGGTTTCAGGGGGATGATAACGATGAAAAAGGGAAGGTGCTGCCTTGCGGCGGCGATATTGGCCGGAGGACTGTGCCTGTGTGCCTGCGGGGAGGCCGGAGAGAGCGGCGGGGAGCCGGAGACCGAAACCACCCGGATCGACGGGCAGCAGTCGGAGCAGACAGAGGAAAGTTTGAAAGTGGATACGGATATGGAAAGTGAAACGGAGCTGCTGAGCTCGTCCGGAGAGGGGATTTTGCCGGGGAGAGAGAGGTACCACCTTGACAGCTTTGGCGAGAATGTGTGGTTTTTCGTTCCCCAGGATGACCCGGAGGACGTTCAGCAGGAGCTGATGAAGCTTTGGGGGGGACAGGAGACAAATCAGTTTGGCGACGCAAGATACGCGGTCTATTTTCTGCCGGGCATATACGACGAAAAAATTCGTCCCAAGGTGGGATTTTATACACAGGTGGCGGGGCTGGGAGCCATGCCGGACGATGTCTCCCTCTATACGGTGGGATGTGATGCCAGGTGGCTGGGAGACAACAAAAATCACAATGCCACATGTAATTTCTGGAGAGGCGTGGAGAATCTGTCCGCCAGAGACTATGTGACCTGGGCGGTTTCCCAGGCGACCTTCATGCGGCGGGTTCATCTGGAGAAAACCATGTATCTCCATGACAGCAACGGCTGGGCCAGCGGAGGATTTCTTTCCAACAGCAAGGTGGAGCTGGCTATCAATTCAGGAAGTCAGCAGCAGTGGCTTTCCAGGAACTGCGACTGGAGTACCTGGATGGGTGAAAACTGGAACATTGTGTTTGCAGGCATCGAGGAAGGGAAGAGCCCGGAGGGAACCTGGCCGGAGCACGCCTATACGGATGTGCCGGTAGTGGAGGAGATCCGGGAGAAGCCTTATCTGGCATATGACGAGGAAAAAGGCTTCGGCGTGTATGTGCCCCGGACGCGGACGCAGGCAACAGGTGTGGACTGGGATCCGGGAGAGTTTCTTCCCATGGACGAGTTTTACATAGCAAAGCCCTTTGAAGATACGGCGGAAACCATAAATCAGGCGCTGCGGTCAGGAAAGCATTTGTTTCTGACGCCCGGTGTGTATCAGCTGACAGAGCCGATACTGGTGGAACGGAACGGAACCATTGTGCTGGGAAGCGGTCTGGCAACCTTAAGATCCATGGAGGGCAATGCCTGCATGGAGGTTGCACAGGAGGCCAGGGTGACTCTGGCGGGAATTCTCTTTGACGCCGGACCGAAGGAGACGGAATATCTGCTGGCGGTGGGAACCGAGGACGGCGCGGCGGAAGCGGACGGCGGGGCCGGCCAGGAGGCAGACTTACAGCCCAAAACACTCCTGTCCGACCTGTTTTTCCGGGTGGGCGGTGCAAAGGGTTACGACACGGATGTAAAATGCTGTGTGAAGCTGTATCAGGATAATATCATCGGTGACAACTTCTGGGTGTGGAGGGCCGACCACGGTTCCGGCGTGGGCTGGGAGAAAAACCGCGCTGCCAACGGCGTTCTCGTGGCAGGGGACAATGTGACAGTCTACGCGCTGATGGTGGAGCACTTCCAGGAATATCAGACTGTCTGGGAGGGGGAAAACGGGAAAATCATTTTCTATCAGTGTGAGATTCCCTACGATGTACCTGACCAGGAGAGCTGGAAGAGCCATGACGGCAAGGTGAACGGTTTTGCATCCATCAAGCTTGCGGACACAGTGAAAAAGCACGAGTCCTGGGGCATTGGCATCTATCTCTACAACCGGGACGCCGAGGTGGAGCTGCACAGCGCCATGGAGGTTCCGGAGGACGGCGAGGAGATTCGCGTACATAATATCTGTACGGTGATGATTACGGGAAATCCGGGCATCAGTCATATCATCAATGAGGACGGAGACGCGGTGATGCACGGCGGAGCCAGGGCCATACTGACGGAGTGGGGGCAATGATTCCGGTGCCGTGTGACGGAGAGGGAAAGGTTTTTCCGGGAGGTCAGTGCGGTTTGAGCGATTAACCTGTGCCGGGTGCGGCATAACGACACAACATCATAACGAAAGATCGGGAATATTGCCTTTAGGGAAACAAAGAGGCGTAATGGCTGGATTGTTACAGGCGACAGAACAGACTGCCCCGCAAAGGATGCGGGGCGGCAAAGGCCTGTTATCAATAGAAATGGAGGATATTTATGAAAGCAAAGAGATTTTTGGGACTGCTGCTTGCGGCATCCATGACGGCAGGTTTGCTGGCAGGCTGCGGTAATGACGCAGGAGATCAGCAGTCGGGTTCTGCTGACGGCGGCGGAAACTCCCAGCAGAGCGAGGGACAGGACGGAAACGGCGACAGCGCGGACAACGGCGGCGAGGAAGTGAACACGACTCCCTTTTATATGACGCTGGATCCTCAGGTGAGCGGTGAGATCGACATTATGACCTGGTCCGGCGACAGCGTTTATCATGCGGATATGGGTCATTGGGACGCTGACGAGAAGGAAGACCTGACCAGCGGAAACGTGGCAATGATCTATGCCATGGCAAAGAAGTTTAACGAGATGTATCCCAATGTGAAGATCAATCTGTATGCAAAAACCGGAGACGGAAACGGAAATGACACCTCCTGGGATCAGGAGATGGAGAACTTCAAGGCGGAGCACGGAAAATATCCGGATATCTACTGCTCCATGGCTCTTCCCCAGGACGTGGCGGAGGGAATGGTGGCGGATATGTCCGTCTATGCCGACGACCCGCTGTATCAGTCCTTCAACAGCTCTATCATGGGTATGATGAATTATTACGGTGTGCAGGCAGGACTGCCTCAGTATCTGCTTCCCTGGGGTGTGTATGTGAACAAGGAGCTGGCTGAAGTAAACAACATCGACACCCCCGATCCCGACTGGACCATCGACGAGTATACGGACTTTGTAACCTCTGCGAACAACACCACCTTCTGGGGACTGATCTACGGTGATTCCTCCACCAAGTTCATCGGCACAGGTACGGATACCGTGAACGCCGCATTGAAGGAGGGCAAGGAATTTGACATTACCTCCGAACAGGTAATGAGTCTGTTGGATTATATTCCCAAGTGGTCTTCCGCCGAAGTGTGGGCGAAGTACAATGAAGGCGCAATCGACACTGCAATCATGGAGGACGGCGGCTGGTGGAGCTACAAGTTCTTCTGCAAGAACTATGTGCTTACCAATGCGGGAGATCCCTGGTTCTTCAACTCTGCGGCTCTGGGGCAGAACGAGGACGGCACCTGGCCTGAGAATGCCATCCAGTCCGGTGACTGGGATATCTATCCCAGACCTTCCACCGATTACCGCGGCAACAATGTGGGTATTGTAATTGACCCCATGGCCCTGCACAATTATGCGATGGACGACGGTGATCCCGCGCTCAGCGACGAGGAAAAGGCAAAGATGGATCTGGCTTATGCCTTCGGTTCCTACTGGTGCGGTTCCACAGAGGCAATGCAGGCGAGAGCCGATCAGATGTACAATGATAACGGTACCATGAAGTATGCCATTAACGATTCCTTCCCTCTGGTGACGGGTGAGGAATTTGACAAGCAGATGGAGATCTGGTACAACGGCGGCGGCCATGACCGTTTTGCAGACGCAGATCTGATGCCCGGCTTCCAGTATGTGCTGAAGCTCTGGGAGGAAGGCGCCATCTATGACTTCTCTGACAAGTGCTATCCGATCAAGGTTATGGTGGACGGCTCTGAGGTGAACTGCCTGAACGAGTGGAACAACATGACAAATAAGGACATCTCCGGCGTGGGCGAGACCGATCCCGGCTGGCTGGATACCATCAAGGCAAATCTGCCTGATTGGAATACCAAGTCCAAGGAGAGACTGGCAGAGGCGGAAGAGAACATGAAGGCAGGTCTGAAGACCTACTACGGATTGACGGATTCCGATTTCTAAGGGAATTCCCGTAATGTTTTGAATCTGAGCGGCAGTGGTGCCGCAGGTAAAAGGAATTGTCATTGACAGTTCCCAGGGAGTTAGCGCAATCAGAAGAGGAAGGACTTGTTATAAGACACATAGCGTGGAGATAATGAGTCCTTCTTTTTAGTAAGGAGCACATTCATGAAGTGGAAAAAGGCGAGGATTTTAAAAAAGGGTATCATAGCAGCTGCCGCGGCCGCGCTGTGCGGCGGGTTCCTTTATCTGATTTTTAATATGAACCGTGCCGAGTATGTGGAGGATGTCAGCCCTGAAGAACTGAGGCAGGCCTACGAGCTTTTGTCGGATTCCCTCGTCTCTTCGGACTACATGTATACAGATTATCTGATGTATCTGGACGCGGACTACGGCGAGGGGAGCTTCCAGGCGGCTCCGTCCGGCGGGGCGAAGGAGTATGAAGCCGGCGACGGGCAGCCTGACTATGAAGGAAAAGCCGTAGTGCTTGACTATGAGGAAAGCGCGGAATACAAAATTAACGTGGAAAAAGCGGGAGTGTATTGTCTGGCGGTGGACTATTTTTCTGCCGGCAATTCCTATCTGGATTACACGGTGGAAGTCAGGCTGAACGGAGAGGCTCCGTATCAGGAGTGGAAGACGGTGGAGCTTTCACTCTACTGGCAGGATTCGGTGGAGGAGTATCTGAAGGATCGCTACGGCGACGAGATCGCGCCTACACAGAGCCGTGTAAACGAATGGAGGCGCAGTTGGCTGTACAACAACACCTATTCCTCCACACACCCTTTATATATGACACTGGAGGCAGGGGAAAACACAGTCACCCTGTCTAATCGTTCCAACGGAGGCCTTGCGCTGGGAAATCTCTATGTGGAGGCGCCCGCGGACGATGTCCCTGCCTATGCGGAGTATCAGGCCCAATACGGGGACAGACAGCTTGTGCCGAAGGAGGCTACCATCCTGATCGGCGCGACGGAATATACCGCAAAGAATTCGGCGGAGATTATCTACAAGTCAACGGCAGATCCCGCCATGACCCCTTACGATGCGGAGTATAAGCTGCTGAATACGTTGTCCTGGACCAAGCCGGGAAATGAGATCAGCTATCGGTTCCGGGTTGAGCAGGACGGTCTGTACCGGCTGGGATTCCATTATATGAACGACAAGGAGGAGTTCAGCTCCTTCGAGAGTATACGCATCGACGGAAAGGTGCCTTTTAAAGAGCTGGAGTGCTATGCTTTTCCCTACAGTGACAGCGGCTGGGCCAACGAGATCCTGTCGGATGAGGAGGGGAAGCCCTATGATATTTATCTGACGGCAGGAGAGCACACCCTGACCCTGAAGGCGGAGATGGAGCCGGTGATGTCGGCCTGGCGGTACGGCCAGTTGATCGCGGAGCATGTGACCCAGCTGACCCTGGATATCAAAAAGATTTCGGGCCAGGATGCGGATAAGTACAGAACCTGGAAGATGACCCAGTATATTCCGGAGATTCCGGATTATCTGGCGGCGTACAAGACCATTCTGCAGCATATCCGCTTTGAACTCCAGAATGAGTCGGAGTACGGCGTAAACGGCGCGCTGTTGTCCTATCTGGATAAGGCGGAGATCTTCATTGATGATATGGCTGAGTATCCGGACGAAATCGCCCTCTACACCACAAGCCTGACCGGGGCGGATAACTCCGTGCTGGTGGCGGTGAGCAAGTTTACTTCGTCCATCATGAACGTGAATTTTTCACTGGATGCCATCTATGCCCTTGGCCAGGATAAGATGCCAAAAGCCAGGGCGGGGGTTTTCGCAAAGCTGGGAAACAGTATTCAAACAGTATATTATTCCTTTGTCTCCGAGAAGTACAGGACTACCTCGGCACAGGAGGACGAGCTGAATATCTGGGTTTCCAGGGCGCTGACTCATGTGGATCTTCTGCAGAAGCTGGCGGACACGGAATTTACCCCCAAGACGGGTATCAAGGTAAAGATCTCCGTCATGCCGGATGCCAACAAGCTGACCCTGGCCTGTGCGGCAGGGGAGACGCCGGATGTGGCGCTGGGTTTAAGTTCTCATATGCCCTTTGACCTGGCCTGCCGTGGGGCGCTGTACGATATGACACAGTTTGAGGATTATTGGGAGGTTGCAAACCGCTTTGTTGCGGGAGCGCTGGTTCCCTATACCTATAACCAGGGCATCTATGCCATACCTGAAACCCTGGATTTTGACGCGGTGATTTACCGCACGGATATCTTCGAAAATCTGGGGCTGGAGGTGCCGGATACCTGGGATGAGCTGATCGATCTGCTGCCCGGACTGCAGCGTTACGGCATGAATTTTTACCACAATATATCCTCGGGTGTGGGTTATAAATGGTTTTATCAGACCACGCCGCTGATCTTTCAGAACGGAGGACGGCTCTATGCGGAGGACGGCACCATGACAGCCATCGATCAGCCGGGTGCGGTGAAGGGGCTGAAGCGCCTGGGAGAGCTGTTTGTGGCTTACTCCCTGGATACCCAGGTGCAGGAATTTTTCAATTCCTTCCGCTATTCCGTTTTGCCCATAGGAATCATTGACTCCAACACCTATGTGCTGATCCGGAACGGAGCCACGGAGCTGGAGGGGCAGTGGGAGCTGGCGCCTTATCTGGGAACGGTGCAGGAGGACGGCAGCATCAACAGAAACTTTGTGGCAAACGGCAGCGGCGGCGTTATTTTTGGAGAAACCGACATGGCAGATGAGGCATGGGAGTTTCTGAAGTGGTGGACCAGCGAGGAGACCCAGGTGGAGTACACCTATACCCTGCGTTCCACCTACGGAGATACTTATTTCTGGCTGCCCTCCAATGTGGCGGCGCTGGAACAGGCCCCCATCGGCCAGGAGGACAAGGAAATCATTCTGGATATGGTGCGGGAGCTGCGGGATGTGCCCAGAACGCCGGGACAGTATCTGCTGGAGCGATCCATTTCCGATATCTGGAACGCCATGGTGTTTGACGGCACCTCGGCTCAGGTTGCGGCGGACGAGAAGGTGATCGCCATCAACCGTGAGATCAGAAAGAAAATGCAGGAGCTCGGCTATTATGACGAATCGGGGAATCCGCTGAAGGATTATGTGATCCGGGACGTGGACTGGATCCAGGAGCAGATGGACCGGGCAAAAGAGGGAGGTGAGCAGGCATGCAGCCAGTAAAGAAGAATAAAAAAACACGGCGCTTTACAAAAGAGGACGGCAAGGCGTACCTGATGCTGCTGCCCTACATCATATTGTTTTCCACCTTTATTCTGGTTCCGGTGATCATTGCCATGGGCCTGTCCTTCACTTACTTTGACGTGATCAATGAGCCCTCCTTTACCGGACTGCTGAATTATATCACCCTGTTTACCCAGGATGAGGTATTTTTGAAATATGTGTTGCCCAATACTTTTCTCTATGCGTTGATTGTGGGTCCCGGGGGCTATGTGATTTCCTTTTTGCTGGCGTGGATGCTGGCGCAGATCCAGCCTCTTCCCAGAACCATTCTGGCCCTGTGCATCTATACGCCCTCCATGCTGGGCGGCGTGTTTATCGGCGTGATCTGGAAGACCATTTTCTCTGGCGACCAGTCCGGCTGGTTTAACAGCATTCTGCTGCGGCTGGGGCTGATCGACACACCGATTCAGTTCCTGCTGACCAGCGATTACTTTATGCTGATTATGATTATCGTGTCGCTCTGGTCGGCCATGGGTATCGGTTTCCTTTCCATGATATCCGGTATCCTGAACATCGACCAGGAGCTGTATGAGGCGGCTTATGTGGACGGCATCCGGAATCGTTTTCAGGAGATTATTTATATCACGGTGCCATCCATGAAGCCTCAGATGTTCTTCGGCGCGGTGATGGCTATCGTGAACGCCTTCAACATGGGCTGGATCGGCGTGACCTTAAGCGGCGCCAACCCGACGCCTAATTATTCCGGTCAGCTGATTACCAACCACATCGACGACTACGGCTTCCTGCGGTACGAGATGGGATATGCGGCGGCGATCTCCGTGGTTCTGCTGCTTGTGGTATACGGCTTCAACATGGTGGCAGGCCGGTTATTTGGCGACAACGATTAGGGGGAATTGCGATGAAGAAGAGGAAACAAAAACGCGGAGATTTCCAGGGTTCCCGCATTAATCCGAGAAACTTTTCCGCGGGACAGGTGAAGTTTTATATCATTCTGATTCCGTTGGCAGTGTTTATGATTCTGCCGGTGATCATGCTGATCAACCGTGCGTTCATGCCGCTGGGCGAGCTGTTTGCCTTCCCGCCCCACATTATAGCGCACAATCCTACCATGAATAATTTCAAGAGTCTGTTTGCTCTTTCCAGCACAACGGGGGTGCCCATGCTGCGCTATCTGTTAAACTCCGTGCTGGTGACGCTGATGACAGTGGCGCTGAACCTGGTGATCACCATCCTGGGCGCGTACACTTTTGCAAAAAAGAACTTCAAGGGCAAGGCGGCTCTCTTTGAAATCAACCAGCTGGCACTGATGTTTGTGCCTACTGCGGTGGCCATCTCCAGATATCTGGTAATCACCAGGCTGCACCTGACGGACACCTGGCTGGTACATGTGCTGCCGCTGGCGGCCATGCCGGTGGGGCTGTTTCTGGTAAAGCAGTTTACGGATCAGATTCCGGACGCGCTGATCGAGGCGGCGGTGATGGACGGCGCAAGGGAGCTGACCATCGTGAGAAAAATCATTGTGCCGCTGATCCGCCCGGCTTTGGCTACCTCCATCGTGCTGACTTTCCAGCAGGTGTGGATGGCCACGGAAGCCTCCAACAATTATGTGAACAACGACACCATGCGGACCCTTGCTTATTACCTGAATTCCCTGTCAACCAACAACACCATAGCGGCGGCGGGCATGACGGCGGCGGCATCGGTACTGCTGTTTCTGCCAAACCTGATTATCTTTATCTGTATGCAGTCTCAGGTGATGAATACCATGAGCCATTCCGGCATCAAGTAGGAAGGAGAGAGCGATGAAAAAACACAGTAAACTGAAAAGTATTCTGCTCCTCCCGATGCTGGCGCTTCTGGCCCTGCAGCTTCCCATGACGGCAAGCGCCAACCAGGCTACTTCCTACACCTACGCGGCGGACGAGGATAAGAACTGGGAGAGAACCCAGGATGCCTATCTGCCGGATAAGACGGTGACGGAGCTGGGGCTTTCCTCCCCGGAGGATCTGTTCATCGACGAGGACAATATGCTGTACATAGCCGACACCGGAAACAAGCGGGTCATCAAGTATGATATTGCGCAGGGGCAGGTGGCGGGAATTCTGGAGAGCGGCGAGATGACCGGTCCCAGAGGTGTCTATGTGACGGAAAACGGAGATATCTACGTCGCGGATACGGGTGCAAAGGCCGTACTGATTTTTGACCGGGATTTTAACCTGTTGAATAAGCTGACCAGGCCGGACGCGCCGATCTTTGCGGATACCAACTACGAGCCCAAGCGGGTGGCGGTGGACGGCGGCGGAAACGTATACCTGATCGGTGAGGGCGTGTACAACGGCGTGATCCAGCTGGCAAAGACGGGAGAATTTTTGGGGTATTTTGCGGTGAACGACGCCGACCTGAGCTTTTCCCAGCGGCTGCAGCAGCTGTTGTTTACCAGAGAGCAGCTGGCCAACCTGGTGGATATCAATCCCACGGTGTTTGCCAATGTGTTTGTGGACCGGAACGGAATCGTCTATACCGCTACCAGCGGAACCAACCGCAACGGTATGAAAAAGCACAGCACCAACGGCGGAAACATGTTCAAGAACAACGTCTGGTCCTTTGACAATCTGACGGATGTGTATGTGGATGCAAACGGGCTGATCTATACCTGCTCTGCCTCCGGTTATATCAACATCTACTCCAAGAACGGGGAGGAGATCTTTGAGTTCGGATCCTATGTGACTACGGTGGATATCGCCGGATTGTTTGCCAGCCTGCCCTCTATCGCGGTGGATGTGGACGGGAATATCTGGGCGGTGGACGGCACAAAGGGTTATCTGCAGTCCTTCAAGCCCACCGAGTACGCCCGGACGGTCTACACGGCCATGAACCTCTACGAGGAGGGGCGCTATGAGGAGGCTATGGAAAAGTGGAACCAGGTGCTGAAGCTGAACCAGATGTCCGTTCTGGCGCACAACGGCGTGGGCAAGGCCTATCTTCACGCGGAGGAGTATGAGGCGTCTCTGGAACATTTCCGGGTGGCCAACAACAAGGACTATTATTCCCAGTCCTTCTGGGAGGTGCGGAACGAGTGGATTCAGAAATGGCTGGGGCCGATCCTGGGTGTGCTGATCGGGCTGCTGATCTTAAAGAAGGCAGTGAAAGAGATCGACAGACGGTGCGGCGGCCGAATTGCAAAGGCAGGACAGCGGGTGAAGACAAAGTCTGAATCGCTGCCGGTATGGCGGGATATTCTGTACGCACTGAAGACACCGAGACACCCCATGGACTGTTATTACGAGATCCGCAAGCTGCGGCAGGGTTCTGTGCTTTCGGCAGCGGTGATCTATCTGTTGTTCTTTGTAGACTTTATGGCGTTTAAGACGGTGAAGGGATTTATCTATCAGACGGTGAAGGTGGAAAATATGGATATCGGTTCCATCGTGCTGGGCTTCTTCGTACTGCTGGGATTGTTTGTGATCTGTAATTATTTGGTGACCAGCATCAACGACGGAGACGGCACCTTTAAGCAGATTTTTATGATTCCGGCCTACGGCTTGATGCCTGCCATGATCGCCCTGCTTGTGGTGACCTGCGTGTCCTATGTGCTCACCTACAACGAGGCGTTTCTGCTGACCCTGGTGCTGCTGATCGGAATCGTCTGGAGCGTCATCACCATATTCATCGGGCTTCAGACGGTGCATGACTATACCTTTGGAGAGACGGTGAAGAGCATTATTTTGACGGTGGTATTTATGGTTATCGTGGCGGTGATCGGCATTATCATTTCTATCATGTGGAACAGCCTGTACACCTTCCTTGCTTCCGTCGGAAAGGAGATGATCCAGAATGTTTTTTAACAGAAAGCAGAGAAACAAATGGATTGCCTTGGGCTTGATACCGGTTCTCGGACTGGGACTTGTTCCCGCCAGCGCCGAGGCTTATGTGGCCACCAACCGGGACACCAAAACGGCACCGGAAAGGGCGGAATACGAGCCTGCGGAGTATGCGGAGTACGAGTTGCTTAAGGAGACCGGAACCGTAAAATATTACTGGCGGGAGGACAGGGATGTCCTGGCCGTTGTAGATAAGCAGACCGGGTACTGCATCAAGACCGGCGCGGATCTGCCTTTTTCCGGAGATGTGAAGGATGCGGTAAAGGCGCTGGAGAAGGCGGGAGCCTCCCCGGAGGAGATCCTGGAGGCGGCGGAAAGCTATCCGGACGACTTAAACAGCACCTATGTGGGAATCGCCAATTCGCTGATTACGCTGGAGTACTATGACAGCGACAAGATCAAGTACATTTCCTCCGCCTCCGAGGAGGATGTGGAATCCACGCTGAGTAAGGCGGAGGAGGGAAAGTATTGTCTGGATATCCGCTTTCGGAAGCCGGAGGTGCAGATGAAGGTATACCTCACCCTGGGGGAGGAAAGCATCGACTATTTCATCCCCTGCGGTGAGATGTCGGGCGGCGGGCTGAACAGCCTGGCAGCCATTGACATCACCCCTTTCCTGGGAGCCAGCGGCGGGCGCATGAATGTGATGAATCCGGAGACGCTGGAGTGGGAAAAGCAGGACAGCTACCGGGTGCCGGGTTATGTGCTGGTGCCGGACGGCAGCGGAAGTCTGATCCGGTTTGTGGATAACACCTCGGTATTCAACGCCTATGAGGGGGACGTGTACGGCAGGGACTTTGCCACGGAGACCAACTACAGCTTTGCCTATTATGACGACGTGCCGGTGAAGGACCCTGTGATGCCGGTGTTCGGCATTGCCCACGGGAACGGGCAGATGGCTTTTGCGGCCTGGGCAAATCAGGGTGCGGAGTACATGGATATCATCGTGAACCCCGACGGCACCAAGGCTACCACTTATACCTGGGCTTATCCCAGATTTGAGCTGAATATCAACTATTATCAGCTGTATGACGAGCAGGGCAGCGGGTTTTTCAAGCAGATGGATGAGATATACCATTATGACATCGACATCACCTACGCCTTTCTGTTCGGAGACGGCAGCGACGGAACACCTGCCGCGGACTACACCGGTATGGCAAGGGTGTACAGGGAATTCCTCCTGAATGCGGGGGAGCTGACCCTGGCGGAGCCAGACGGGGGAGACATTCCCATCCGGCTGGATTTCATCATGGCAGATTCCAAGAGCGGTATTGTGGGAAATTCCCAGGTGGAGATGACCACTGCGGAGGATGTGGAGGAGATTCTGAACCAGGTGCTGGCGAAGGGGATTACCAACATCAATTCCGGCCTGATCGGTTGGCAGAAGGGCGGAGAGAGTCTTTCCAGACCTTATAAGCTGAAATTTTCCGGCGCCATAGGCAGCAAGGGAGATTTTAAGAGACTGATTCAGGACTTCGGGGAGCAGGGAGTGGATATTTCGCTGTCCCGGAATACGGTGACGGTCAACCGGAAAATGGTGAATTATTACAATACGGCTGTAAAATGTATCAGCAACTGGTACCTGAGCATTGACAAGAGTGCGATTCTTCCGGAGAACGTGCCGACGGCTCTTTTCAGCTACGCGACGCCGGAGAAGACGGCGGAGTGGACCAGGCTGCTGGCGGACAGAACCTCGGATTTTACCGGCAGTCTGACCCTGACCGAAATGCCCCATGTGCTCACCTCCAACTGGAGCAGGGACGGTGTGATCACCAGTCTCACGGAGAGCGTGGAGCTGTACCGGAAGACCCTGGAGGAGATCGGGCAGGAGACCAGGCTGAACCTGGAAAACCCCAACAGCTATCTCTGGAAGTATACGGACCGTTATCTGCAGGCTCCTGTGGGAAGCTCCCAGTTTATCTTTGAGACGGACACGGTGCCTTTTCTGCAGATGGTGCTTCACGGAACCATGGAGATGTACGCGCCCTACGCGAATTTCTCCTTCTATACACAGGACTGTATTTTGCGGATGATCGACTATAATATTTTCCCGTCCTTCATCCTGTCGAAGGAGCCTTCCTATAAGCTGGGAGACACCTTTTCGGCAAACTATTATTCCACGGAATATACGCTGTACGAGGAGCTGATCGGGACGGTATACGGCCAGATCAACGATGTGCTCAGTCAGGTACAGGGTTTTGAGTGGACGGACAGAATCGTGCCGGAGGACGGCGTGGTCATCAACAGCTACCGAAGGGGTGAGGAGATCAGGTATGTGGTCATCAACTACACGGAGCATGAAGTGACTTATCAGGGTACAACCGTTGCACCGGAGAGTGCTCTGGTTGTGGGAAAGGAGTGACGGCAATGGCGAAGAAGGTAGAAAAACGCACAAAAAGCGGGCGCACAAAGGGCTATGAGAAGCGTCAGAACCGGCTGGGCTATGCCTTTATGGCGCCGTGGATCCTGGGATTTGTCCTGTTTACTCTGTTTCCCTTTGGGGCCACAATCGCACTGAGCTTCTGCAATGTCAACACGAATGTAACGGGTTACGATATCACCTTTGCGGGCTGGAGCAATTATTACACGGCTTTTTTCCGGAACACGGAGTTCGTTCCGGCGCTGGGCTCTTTCCTGGGAATGGTGATTCCCTATACCTTTGTCATCCTGGTGGTTTCCTTTGTGATGGCTTATCTGCTGAACAAAATCCAGGTGGGAAAGGGCTTGATGCGCACCATCTACTTCCTGCCGGTGATCATCATGTCGGGACCGGTCATGAGTCAGATTCTGGATAAGGCGGAGGAGACGGTGCAGGCGGCCCAGGGATTGTACAACGGGTACGAGGGCGTGTTCATTCTGAACATGATCCGCAGCTACTCGCCCAGGATTGCCCTGTTCATGGAAGGGATTTTTGACCAGCTGACCATGATCCTGTGGTTTACCGGAATTCCCATTGTCCTGTTTGTCAGCGGTTTGCAGCGAATCAACGTCTCTCTCTATGAGGCGGCGAAGATCGACATGGCAAACGAGTGGCAGATTCTGTGGAAGATAACGATTCCCATGATCAAGCCCACGGCGATGGTGGCAGTGATCTTTACCATCGCGCAGCTGGGAACCTATGACACCAGTGCAATCTACTCGCTGATCAAGACCGCGACCAACAATACCAACGGCGGCTTCGGATTTGCCGCCACCTATTCCTGGATTTACTGTATCGTGGTATTGCTTGTCATCGGGGCGGCCTGCCTGATCTTTAAGGAACGGCAGCCCAAGAGAAGAGACATCTGGTAGGGGGTGAGGACGGTATGAGAGGAAAAACCAAGACGAAAACCAAGATAAAAACCAAGATAAAAACCAGGCACGACTTTAAGTGGTGGAGAAATTTTGTCGCAAAGGGAGCCATCTATTTTGTGCTGATCTGTGTGGGCTTTGTGTATCTGGAGCCCATCTTTGAGATGATTGCCAAGACCTTCATGTCATCGGCGGACATTATTGACCCGTCCGTGACCTGGATACCGAAGAATCTGTCCCTGAACAATCTGAAGGTGGCGGGCACGGTGCTGAAGGTTGGCCCTACGCTGCGCAATACGATCCTGTGGTCCGGCGGTATGGCGCTGGCCCAGACCATTGTATCTGCCATGACAGGCTACGCCCTCTCCAGATATGAGTTTAAGTTCAAGGCCTTCTGGTTTGTGATGATTGTGCTGGCGTTTATTATTCCCACGCCCGTGACCATGATCCCCAGGCTGATGATGTTCGTGTCCGTGCAGGACGCAACGGCGCTTCAGCTGATCGGCACGGCTTTGCCCCAGGTATCCATGGCGCTTTTGGGACAGGGCGTGTATTCCACGGTGCTGATCCTGATCTTCTATACGGCATTTAATATGATTCCCAGAGTGCTGGACGAGGCGGCCCAGATCGACGGCGCATCCTCCCTGAAGATTTTCTGGTTCATCGTGGTGAAGATGTCGGCTACCACAATTCTGGTAGTATTTCTGTTCTCCTTTGTGTGGAACTGGAACGAGACTTATATCACGGGCACGCTGCTGCGGGGCAATATCGAGCTGCTGCCGTCCAAGCTGAATATGTTCAACAGCGAGTTCAGCACGCTGGTCTCGGCGCAGGGCGGCGCCTTCAAGCTGAATAAAGCATACAAGATGGCGGCTACGTTGATTTCCATCTCGCCCCTGTTGTTGCTGTATGTGTTTGTGCAGAAGCAGTTTATCCAGGGAATTGAGAATACGGGAATTACCGGCGAATAAGGCGAAAAGAAAATCTAAGCTTTTTCAAGCTAAGATTTTCTATGTTTCGCCTCTGAAAGAATCGCAAGAGCAGCGATTCTTCGGGTTTGTGGCATGGAGGCGCTTCGTGAAGGCATAAATTTTTAGAGAGGGATCATTTATGGGAAATTATACATTGTCGGGGGAGAAATTTATCATTGAGGATTATACGCGGATGCCTGCTTTCTCCAGCTTCCTGCCGGGGCTGGCGGGGGTTCGCGGGATCCCGGTGTGGTCCTTTTACACCAACAGGGGGCAGGGAATCAACAGCTTCGGCATTCACCACAAGGGGAATGCCATGATGGAGTTTAACCCGGCCAATACGGCTTATGAAAATACCCCGTTAAAAGGGTTCCGCACCTTTATTCGTGTGGATGGCAGCTATTTTGAGCCGTTCTGCGCCTACGATCCGTCGGCGGTCAGGAGAATGGAGATTGAGAAGAATACTTTTTGTGTCTGCGAGGAGAGCCACGGCCTGAAAATTACGGTGAGCTACTGTATTCTTCCAAATGAGAGCATCGGCGCTTTGATGCGGCAGGTTAAGGTGGAGAATATGGATTCCTGCGCTCATTCTCTGGAAGTGCTGGACGGCATGGCTCAGATCATTCCCTACGGGATTCAGAACGGGCAGTACAAGGAAATGTCCAATCTCTTCAAGAGCTGGGCGGATATCAAAAATATTGAGGAAAACGCGCCGTTGTATACCATGCGGGCCTCCAGCGATGATTCCGCGGAGGTTTCGGAGATTGAGGGAGGTTACTTTTATCTCGCGGTGAGAGACGGAAAGCTGCAGCCGATCCTGTACGATAAGAGCGTTATCTTTGGCTGTGACAACTCCATGGTCAAGGCAGTGACCTTCCTGGAGGAGGGAATGGCAGGTGTGACTGCAAGAAAGCAGTGCTTTGCCAACAAGGTTCCCTGCGGCTTTGTGCCGGCGGAGGCGCGGCTTGAGGGCGGGGAGAGCCTGGAATTTACGGCTTACGCGGGCTTTGCTTCCTCCCTGGCCCTACTGAACGAAAAGGCGGCGGCATTCTGTGCTCCCGGCTACGGGGAAGATAAGTTCCGGCAGGCCAGAGAGCTGACGGCGTCCTTTACAAAGGACGTCTGGACCAGGACGGCCAATCCGCTGTTTGACCAGTATGTAGAGCAGTGCTATCTGGATAACTTCCTGCGGGGCGGATATCCCTATGTGTTGGGAAGCGGGGAAAAGCCTGCGGTGGTGCATCTCTTCAGCAGAAAGCACGGAGACCCGGAGAGGGATTATAATTTCTTTTCCATTGCGGGAGAGTATTATTCCCAGGGCAACGGCAATTACCGGGACGTGTGCCAGAATCGACGCAACGACGTGTTTTTCTGTCCCGCCATGGGAGACTTCAACGTACATCATTTTTACAGTCTGATCCAGATGGACGGCTATAATCCGCTGGAGATTCGTCCCTGTACCTTCCGGATTGACGAAGGGCAGAGGGAGGAGGCGCATGCGCTGGTGAAGCGGCATGTGGCTGACCCGGAGGGAAAGATTTCCGAAGTCCTGAGCAGGCCTTTTACACCGGGACAGATTCCCAATGCCATAGCCGGTTATCAGTTGAAGGTCACGGGCAGCGAGGAAGAGCTGGTCAACGGATTGATTGCCCTGGCTCACGAAGAGATCGAGGCAGGATTCGGAGAGGGGTATTGGAGCGATCATTGGGATTACAACCTGGATTTGATTGAGAATTATCTGTCCGTCTATCCCGACAAAAAGCAGGAGCTGCTGTACGGGAGAGGGGATTACGGATTTTATGACAGCGTGGGCGTGGTTCGGCCCAGGCGGGACACTTATGTGAACAACAACGGCAAGATCCGTCAGTACGGAGCCGTGTACCACAGCGAGGAGAAGGCGGCCAGGCCGGGCTTTCAGGCGCAGGGAACCAATTGGCTGAAGGACAGGGAAGGAAACAAAGTGACCACGAACCTGTTCGGAAAGCTGATGACGCTGGCGGTCAACAAGTTTGCGCTGCTGGACTCCCAGGGACTGGGCGTGGAGATGGAGGGCGGCAAGCCGGGCTGGAACGACGCCATGAACGGTCTGCCGGGACTGTTCGGCAGCAGTATGCCGGAGACCCTGGAGCTGAAGCGTGTGGTTGATTTCCTGGCGGACGAGGTGCAGGAGCGGGCGAAGGCCGGCGAAAAGGGGCAGGAGCTGCCCGAAGAGCTGGCTCGGTTCATGCGGGATATTTACGGCGCATTACAGCAAAAAGTCAGCGATTTTGATTACTGGGATAAGACGGCGGATCTGCGGGAGGCTTTCCGGCAGGAGACCATGCTTTGCGTCAGCGGAGAGAAGGAGGAAGTTTCCTTTGAAGAGCTGTCCGTGATATTGGGCGCTTTCCGGGAAAAGTTGAATCAGGCCGTAACCAGGGCCCTGGAGCTGGGCAACGGAGTAATGCCCACCTATTTTACCTATGAGGCACAGGAGTACGAGGCGCTTCTGAATGAGGACGGAAGTCCCAGAATCAGCCCCTACGGGATGCCGGGCGTGCGGGTGAAATCCTTCCGGAGGACAGCTGTGCCCAGATTTCTGGAGGGACCGGCAAGAATGCTGGCGGCCTGCGGAAAAGAGGACAGAGAGCGTGCCTGGAAGATGTGTGCCGAGATTAAAAAGACGGATATTTACGACCAACATCTGAAGATGTACAAAACTTCGGAATCCATTGAGAATATGTCCATGGAAAACGGCCGTGTGAGGGCATTCACACCCGGCTGGCTGGAGCGTGAGAGCGTATTTTTACATATGGAATACAAGTATTTTCTGGGAATGCTGAAGGCAGGACTGTACGACGAATTTTATGAGGCTGTGGGGGACGCGCTGATTCCCTTCCAGAAACCGGAGGTCTACGGGAGAAGTATTCTGGAGAATTCCTCCTTCCTTGCCTCCAGTGCAAATCCGGACAGCTCCGTTCACGGACAGGGCTTTGTGTCAAGGCTTTCCGGTTCCACGGTGGAGATGCTTTCCATGTGGCTTTCCATGTTCCTGGGGGAGGGCGGCTTCGGGCTGAAGGACGGCAGCCTGACCTTTACCCTGGCGCCCAGGCTGCGGGCGGATTACTTTGACGCTTCCGGGGAGGCCGCGTTTATGCTCTGCGGCAGCTGCAAAGTGATTTACCACAATGAGAGCGGAAAGAACACCTATGGTTCCGACGCTGCAAGGATATGTTCCATGGTGCTTTTGGAGAACGTAGAGCGGCACCAGGCGGAGGGAGACACCATCGGCGGAGAGCTGGCGCTTAAACTCAGAAGCGGGAAGATCTCCCGGATCGACGCGTATTTAATGTGATGTGGTGCCTGTCCGTCGGAGCGGTGTTCAGGAAACATTGTGAGATTGTCAGGAACTGTTAATAAAGTTGCCCGCCGGGGCGGGCAGGAGGGTTTGGAATTGAAAAATGTAAGAGTGATAACAACGGACGGGAACAGGAAAAAATTCTGGGAAGAGCAGACCCGGGAGGCATCCGGTCAGCTGGACTATATGCATATGCTGAAGGTCTATCCCGAGCTTTCGGAGCAGGAGATCGAGGGCTTTGGAGGAGCGTTTACGGAGGCCTCGGCGGTGAGCTTTTCGGAGCTTTCGGAGGAAGCACGGGAGGAGTTCCTGGAGGGATACTTCGGGGAGAGCGGCTTAGGCTATGTGCTTGGGCGGATGCATATGAACAGCTGCGATTTCGGACTGGGAAATTATGCTTATGTGGAGGAAGGGGACGAAGATCTTCATTCCTTTGATATCTCCCATGACAGGGAGCAGATCATTCCTCTGGTTAAGAGGGCCATGGAACGTGCAGGTGCAAAGGAGTTCGGGATCTTGATTTCGCCCTGGTCGCCGCCTGCTTACATGAAGACCAACGGCGAGATGAACCATGGCGGCAAGCTGTTGGAGCGTTACAGAAAGCTCTGGGCGGATTATTATGTAAAGTATCTGCTGGAACTGAAAAAGGAAGGAGTGCCTGTAAAATATCTGACGGTACAGAACGAGCCGGAGGCAGTGCAGACCTGGGATTCCTGTATATACACGGCAGAAGAGGAAGGCGCCTTTGTGGTGGATTATCTGAAGCCTGCCCTGGAGGCTGCCGGGCTGGGGGATTGTACGGGGACAACATATCTGAGAAATGCGGGAAAGGGCGGGACTGGCGGGGGCAAGTGTGGAAAAGGCCCGATTTTAGGCGGGTTTGCGGCGGGACGGCCCCGGAACAGGGGCGGGATGTCGCAGTTATTTTGAGAAAAACGGCGTCGGCTGCGGTCGGCGCTTTTTTTGCGCCCAGAAAGGCCCCAGGAGGCCCTACAAACGGCGTGGCGGGCAACGATGCCCAAACATACGAAAGCCCCCAAAAACGGCGCAGGCAGGCCATTTCTGGGGGCTTGTGGTATAAAATGAGCCGGATGGCATCGTCCCGGAAGTCACAGCAGCAGACCCTTGAAGACGAGCCACCCGGCCCATGAGTAAAGTATAGCAGACCCGCCTTCAAATAACAAGGGGGGCCAGCGTGCTAACGCTGCGTTATAGCGTGCGAATTTTGTGGGAAACCGGCGTTTTAGGGGAGTATTCGCCCCGGAAGGGCGTGCGGACTGCGTGCGAGGCGTGCAAGGGGGGTATCTCCACTACACAGCTTTACGGCGGATTGCAATGGGACAAATCGCCCAAAATCGAAAGACCCTGTCCCATTGCCCATTTCAAGGGCTTTTGGGGCATCGAAGTAGTCCCCTTCCCCCAAAAAAGCAAAGGGACAAGAAAAGATTTACAACTAAATCAAAAAAGACCAAAAATTAAGCGGTTCCATCTCGGGTATCAAGGCCCAGAGGTGGGCCGCTTTTTTTCCGCGCGTTTTCGTCTTCGATATATGTTGAGTAAATAGAGCCTTTTTCCCCGGTGGCCTTTTCATACTTCATGGTTACAAAATCAAAAACATCTTCCCGCCCACGATCATCAAGTATGCGGTACATCGCTATTAAATCGGCCTCTGCTTCTGATAGAGGCACTCCATCACAAACCAAGTCACTGACTTCGGGAATTTCAAGAAGCCGTCCCGCACTGACCTCGAAAAAACGAGATAGTGCGATTAAGGCATCATAGCCGGGCTTACTCCTCCCCCTTTCCCAGTCACCCACATTCCCATTGGAAACACCAATGGCTTTGGCAAGCTCCAGCTGAGAGACGCCCTTTTTAGCTCGTAACTGTTTTAGTAGGCTGGCAAACATAAACATCCTCCTCTCGGATTTACGCAAATAATTCTCGTAAATATATTGACACTTGCGTATTTACGAGTTATACTATGTATTGGGATTTAACCATAAATCAACCTAAATCATACCACAAACGGCGGGAAAAGGAAAGGAGGAAAACGGTGCGGCACGGAAAAAAGCCCACGAGAGCGCAAAAAATCCGAATCGGCCAGGCTGGACTGGCCCCGGAAAACTGGCTGGTCGTCAAGCAGAAGAAAAACGGCGAGATGGTCATCCTCCACAAAACAAGGAACATCATCAGAGTTATCCCGGCGTAACCGGGCAAAAGGAAGGAGCAGCAGCATGAACGAATACAGAATTACTTACGACACCACCGAGGGGAATGGACAGCTCACCATCATTGAGCGCAGCGAAGCAACGGCTCGGAGGGCTTTCAAGACCAACCACAAAGGCGCAGAGATCAGCGACATTGAGCTTATTGATAGCGATGTCAGCGCCACGAAAGACCAGGAGCGGGAGACCCTGGAGAAAATCAAAGCGATGGTCGCAGAGCTTGGCCCGCAGAGCTACCTTGCCACCGCCTTCGAGGGATGCTTCGAGGACGCCGAAACCAACATCGAGAACGACTTCGCGTTTAGCATGAAGAGCCGGGTCGAAACGGCTGAGGAGAAGGCCCGGGAGTTGGGAAGCCAATACATTGCCGCAAAGACGGACGCCACCCATTTGAAGGCCCAGCTTGATGACACCCTTGCCCAGCTTGCGGCGGCGCAGGAGCAGATCGCCGCCCTCAAGCTGCAGCAGCTGCCGGAACAGCTCCGGCGTGACCTCTGGGTGATGGTCACCGACGAAGCCGAGGCAAGCCGGGCAAGGATGGCTGAGGCCGCTGACAAGATGGCCATAGGTGCCGACAACCCGGGCTGCGTGCTTTTTAAGGATTCCGTCGCCCGTTACCGCGCAGAGAAGGCCAGGGCCGAGGCAATGGAGCAACGCGCCGCCGAGCTGGACGCCTTGGAATCCAAAAGCGAATGAGCCGAAACGCCCTATAGGGCGTCTACCAGGGATCGCCTCCTGGTACCGATGATGGCAGGCGAGAAAGGAAGGACAGCGGAAATGAGAAAAATCAAGAAGATCAACGGCTACCTGGTCGTGAAGTTCAACGACCGGGAAAAGCGGGACAATGAAGGCACTGGCCTTGGCGAGTACGGCGTGATCGATGTGGAGTTGTACACCGGCCACCTGGATATTGATAGGGGCGAAATGGAGTACGACGGCGCTGGTACGCTGGAGGAAGCCGTGGAGCTGGCCCGGGGGCTGGAGTCCGAGATTGACATCACGGAGCAGCCGCCGACCTACACGGTCAGCACCGAAACCGACGAAAGCTACACCGAGGAGGAGGTTGATCCTCAGCTGCTCATCAACGGATGGGAAAGCACGCTGCAGGAACAGGTCAAGAGCGACCGGCGTCCGGAGATGACGCCCAGCGCCGCCGCCCATGAGCTGCACGGATTCAAAACGGCGCTTTACCACATGGGGCTGCTGGACGGCGAGGAAGTGGAGGTAGACGCCCAGCACTTCGACCCGCCCCCGGCCTGCTGCAGCTTTGAGGATGACGGCTATCGCGGCATCGGCATCCTGGCGGGCGGCAATCTGGCAGAGATAAGCCCCCACGACTATGAGGAAGGCGAAACCATCACCGGCTGCACCGTCCAGGTGCTGCGATGCCGCCGCTGCGGGCATGAGAGCTTTGCGTGGAGCCGGGCGGCATCCCGCGACAAAGAGATGGACGACCATGCCAAAAGTGCGGAGGGAGGGCAGCGTTTTGAACAGCTCCCCGCTGAATACGACAGCTATAACGGGTCGGTCTACCGCCTGGGCCTCCGGCTGGAGGCAGACTGCCCGGACAACGACTGCCGGATATTCCTCAATATTTTCAAGGGGGCAAGGGAGATCGACGAGGCCCTGGGCAAAGCGGCGGGCGCGCCCCAAAGAGTCCTGTTGCGGGAATTAAAGAAGGAGTTCCGGGAGCTTCAAAAGATGTACCTTTTCAACCACGCCGTTCGGAAATATGAAAAGGAGGCGCAGGCATGACCGGATTAGAGCTTTTCAAGGCCCCCGGCACGACTGCCGGGGAGATCGCGGACATCGTTTCCAACCCCTGCCCGCCTATCGTCCCGGAAACTTGCGACCATATTTCCTGCCGAGACTGCTGGCTGGCATGGCTGAAAACCGGCGAAGCCGCTGCGCCCCCTATGTCAGGCTGTGTTATTCCCAAAAAGGAGGAGGCACCTGGCAACCAGGTACCTCCCGAATGGGAACAGCGATGGGTCACAACCTTCGGCGTCGACATTGAGGGTAAACGATATAACAGCACTGAGCTTATGGCTCATATCGGAAAGATTGTCCTTGTCAAACACATTTCAGACGCTGTTATTATCCAAACTCTCGAAGGCCAGCGTATCGGTGAGGTTATTCCGTATCTGGAGTAAAGTCGAGATTTTGTGGTTGATGTTCTTCATCATACTCCAGTGTATGCAGATCAACAAACCACTGATTTACCTCTTTACAAGCAGATGCCCATTCCTCTGGCGTGACGATTCCTTTATCCATAAGGATTTTTAGCAAAACACGAGCGCCAAATTCATTTGCGAAAATGCTGGTGGTTAGCCCCTCGACAAACGGAGTTTTGGCTATTTCCTCAACGAATTTGTCACGCTGAGATTTTGGTTTCTTATCCATAGTATCACCTCCTCCCTGGGGAAATCCCCTTAAATTATAGCGTTTTAGGGAGGAAAAGGAAAGGAGCGCAGCATGATAAAACACACCGATTTTCAAGCGGCGATCAATCTGGCGCAAAGCGCGCGCCGGAATGCCGCCTACCGGAGACGGGATGCGGGCGATCCCCGCAATCCTTTCCGGGCCAAGGCCGGGCGGGAGCAGGAGTTCCTGGAGGCCACCCAGAGCGCCCGGGCCTATGGGCTGATCCTCAAACTGCTGGAGAAAGAGGCGCAGCGCAGGGCCTGGGCCATGACCAAGCCTGCGCGGGACGGCATCCGCAGAGCGACCGGCATATTCATCCGGGCCGGGGAGATCGCGCTGGCGACGCTGGGAATGGCCGCAGCGTTTACCCTGCTGAGGCTACCGGCCCCGGCAATCCAGGCGGCGGCGATCATCGGCGTATCGGTCGCCCTGGCCTGGGCAATTTCCAAGAAATAGCCGCAGGCGCGGCATCCAAGAAGGAAGGAGGACGGCGATGAGAGCGCCAAACAAGAAACTGACCCCCTTCGGCAAGCTGGTCGTGAAGACCCTTGCCGACCGGGATATGACCAAAGCAGACCTTGCAGCCGAAATCGGCACCGCCCCGCAGTACCTCAGCTACATTCTGAACGGCACCCGGTCGGGCGGCAAATATCTCCCGGCAATCGTCGCAGCCCTCAAGCTCGACCCCAAGGCAGTGGAAAGGGCGATGGCTGCATAGGCCGGAAGGGAGGGACAGGAGTGTCGGATATATTCATCACGCTGGAGGAGGCAGCGGCTTTTGAGGGCGTGGGTTACGAAGCCATGAAAAAGAGGGTTCAAAGAAGCCCGAAGGAATACAACCTCAAAACGCAGGCCCGGGAGGGCGGCGGGAAAGACCAGGTCTTGATCTCCGTATCCTCCCTAAGCGCTAAGGCACGCAAGGCATACCGGGCCGCGCAAAAGGTAGATGGGAGGGATGTCATCATAGACCAAAGAGCAAAGGCAACACCCTGGTATGTAGAGGCCGACCTTAACCACTACATCGAGGGCAACAAAAAGCGGTTTTACGAGGCGGTGGAGCTGGCCGCGCGCGTCCAGGATTTTATCGACTACGCCGGGCCAGACCGCACCGGCTACGCGGAACGCCACGCCCTGGGGCTGGGCATCAGCCCGCAGACGCTTTACCGCTATATGCAGAATGTGCTGGAGGCCAACGCCTGGGCGCTGAAGCTGGAAAAGGAGGATGGCCAAAGCCGGGAGTATTTCCGGGCGCTGGCACTGTGCCGGAAACCCAAGGAAAGCGGCACCTTCCCCAGCTTGACCCCGGAGCAGAAAGCCCTCATCGAAAACATCTGGTTCGATAAGCGGTTCGCCGCCAACCTGGGGACGATGGAGATGCTTTACGAGCGTTTCGAGGAGGAAGCCGAGCGGCGGGGCTGGGAAGAATACCCCTCCGTCAAGACGGTCTCCCGGTACATCAAGTACATTATGGAAACGCCAGGTGCAGCATCGGCCCGCTACCTTGCCGCCAATGGCACCCGGGAATGGAAAAACAAGATGATGGTCAAGGCGCGGCGGGATGCCACCAGCCTGGAGGTTATGGAATATGTGGTCGGCGACGAACACACCTTCGATTTTTGGGTACAGTGGACTGCTCCTAACGGTAAGGTCAAGGCTGTCCGTCCCAAATTAGTGGCCTGGCTGGATATGAGGAGCCGGTGCATTGTTGGCGATGTGGCCTGCGTCAATGCCAACAGCGACACGCTGAAAGAGTCGCTGGTCAAAATGATATATAGCACGCCGGGCGGTGTCCCCAAAATGCTTCATGTCGATAACGGAAAAGACTACACCGGCAAGTCCATGACCGGCCAGAAACGCTCGGAGCGAAAGATCGACTTTACTTTCGACGCGGAAACCAAGGGCTTCTATGAAAGCATCGGCATCCAGGAGGTGGGGCGGTCGCTGCCCTTCCAGCCCTGGGACAAACCGATTGAGCGATTTTTCGGAACCGTCTGCCAGAAGTTCTCCAAATGGTTTGAAAGCTACACCGGTACGCTGACCGGCTCGAAGACCTATGCCAAGCGCAAAAAGGACATCGACGGGATGCTGGAGCGCGGGGAGCTGCTGACGATGGAGGAGTTCTTCGACCTCTGGACAAAGTGGAAGGATGAGAAATACCACACCCGGAAACACCGGGGCCTGGTAGATGCGGGCGAGAAGTGGATCACTCCCATTGAGCTGTTTGAGAATGCACCCCGGTACGACCGGGCAGCACCGCCCCGGGAATATGCGGCGATGTTACTTATGAGAGCAGACAAGGCCCGCGTTTACAACTACGGCATCAACAAATTCGGGACGGTCTACTCGGACAGCGAGCTGGGCAAGTACATCGGCCAAACAGTGGGCATCAAGTGGGACATCGACGATGTCACCCGGTTATATGTTTACGCCAGCGACGGCCACAAGATATGCGAAGCAGTATCCGCTGAGGTACTCGCCTTCGGGTCACATTGTTCGCAGGCCGCACTGGAAAAACACATGAAGGCCCAAAAACGGCAAAAGCGCGAGGCGGAGGAGCTATACAGGGACTTCACCACCCCGTATGAGCTGCGGGTCGAACAGGGCCGTCCTACCGACGCGGTCGGAAAACTTGATCTAACCATTAAAGCCGCCAGGGAGCCGAAAGTAGTCGCGCTGCCAGACGACAAAGAATACCGGGCGGAAGCAGCCACCGCCAGCAAAAAGAAACGGAGCAGTGCCGGGGACGAGTTCCTGGGAGCGAAAGCCGACAGCGCCCTATCCCGGATCAGAGCAGTCAACGAATAATAGGAGGTTTCAACAATGGAAGTCACAGCAGCAGTCAAAAACAGCACCTACACCGAGGGCAGCACCCTCACCGACAAAATCAACCGCTACATCCTCTCCAACCGGGCCAGTATCGCCAGCATCGCCAAGGAGATCGGCTACAGCCGGACAACGGTATCCCGGTACCTGGCGGGCAAGTACGACAGCGACACCACTGACATCGAAAGCAAGCTGGCGGAGTTCCTCTCCCGGCAGACCGGGGAAACGATAACGCCGCCCGCCCCGGGCCAGGGCCAGGAGCCTGGCAAAAAGGCCGCAAAGCTGCCCGCCTTTTTAGAGAGCCGGGACGCCAGGGCCGTCCTGGGCGTCTGCCAAAGCTGCCAGGAATACATCGGGCTGGGAGTCATCGTCGCCCGCAGCGGCTACGGCAAGACCTACCCCCTGCGCTACTACGCCAAGCTCCCCCGGGTCGCCTATATCGAATGCGACGACACCATGAGCAGCCGCGATCTGGTGGAGGCCATTGAGCGCAGCCTGGGCCTGCCTACCGGCTACGGAACGATCTGGCGCAGGGTCAACGGCATCCGGGAGTTTTTCAACACCAACCGGGGGTATCTGCTGATCATCGACGAGGCCGACAAGCTGGTCAGCAAGCACACCCAGAAGAAAATGGAGATACTCCGGGCAATCTTCGACCAAAGCGATGTGGGCCTGGTCATCGCCGGGGAGCCTCGGCTGGAGGCCCAGATCAAGACCTACCTCGCACGCATGGCAAACAGGGTCGATTTTTACGCCTCGCTGCGGGGCCTCAGCCCTTCCGAGGTAGAAAGTTACCTGGCCGACTTCGAGATCACCGAGGACGCAATGGTGGAGCTGAAGGCGCGGGCCTGCAATATGCAGACCGGATGTTTCCGGCTGCTGGCCCGCACCATCTCGAATGTGCGGCGCATCCTGGGCGACCAGGGCGAGGCCACCGTGACCATGAAGATCATCGAGCAGGCATCGGCCATGATGATGCTGTGAAGGAAGGAGGCGCGGACAATGAAAATGAGAGAACAGCGGTGGCTGGGCCTGGTCATGGTAGTCATTTCCTGGCTGCTTTTGACCATCGCCGCAGGCGGGGAAACACTGGAGGAACGGGACGCCACCGCAGTGCTGCTCACCCTCCCCCTGGGCCTTTACATGATGTTCGGGGAAACGCTGGTTCTCTACCAGGACGACGCCCCGGCCTCCGCCCGGGAGCCTCCCGGTGAGGATGTCCCATCATATCAAGCAGGGGCTGACGCCCCGGTATCTACAATCACAGCAGAAAGGAAGGAGTTTATCAATGGCAAGGAAAAGAGTAATTGAGGCACCGGCCCTCAAAACCTGGGAGGATGTAAACGACGCCCTCCGGCAGATCGCGGAGGCTCAAATCGCGGTCGGCGAGATCGAGAGCGATATGCAGCGGCAGATCATCGGGGCGCAGAAGGTGGCCGAGGAGCAGACAAAGCCCTACCGGGACAGCGTTGCCCGGCTGGAGCGTGAGATCAAGGTGTTTGTGACCGACCACCGGGACGAGCTGGGCAAGGGGAAATCCCGGATACTTACTTTCGGGGAGGTGGGTTTCCGGCTCTCCACCTCGGTGTCGCTGCCCCGGGCCAAGGAAAAGCTGGAGGAGATCATCCGGCGTCTCAAGTCCCGGCAGATGACCGATTGCATCATCGTCGAGGAGAAGGTCAGCAAGGAGGCCCTCAAAAAGTACGGTGAGGACACCGTCAACGCCGTGGGCGCGACCTGGAAGCAGAGCGATGTGTTCGGCTATGATGTGAACATCGCCCGGTTGGAGCAGATCAAGGCCGGTGAGTGAAAGGGGGCCAGCGGAGATGACAGCAGCAAAGAAGGGGCGCAAGCAGCCCTCCATCCGCACCCTGTGGGCAATCGCAAAATCGGCGGAGCTGGGGATGACGGACGACGACCTCCACGCCCTTGTCTTTCGTGAGACCGGCAAGGAGAGCATCCGGGAGCTGACCCAGGGGCAGATCAACGATGTGGCCAGGGTACTGCAGAACATGAAGGATGGGGTCAGCCAGCGGCAGAAACCCAAGCGCACCGATGTCGGGGGCAACCGGCAGACGGTGGCGCAGCGCCAGAAAATATATGCCCTATGCGGAGAGCTGGGCTGGAATGACGACCCCAGGCGTATCCAGGGCTTTGTCAAGCGCGTCACCCATGTTGACCGCTTGGAATGGCTCACACCGGCACAATGCGAGAAGGTCATCGAGGGCCTCAAGGCGATCCTCCAGCGCGAGAAGGCAAAGGAGGGATCGTGATGGGTTACAGAAGGGTCGGCTATCTGGAGCAAGTGTGGTATATCGTCACATGGAGCGCGTGGAACGCCCTGCGGCGTTTTTGGAAGGGGGCGCGGCCATGAGCAAGCAAGCGCGGGTCTGCCCGCTTTGCGGCAGGGAGTACACCGAGCCGCCCGCCCTTTCCAGGGCCGACAATACCACCGATATTTGCCCGGCCTGCGGGATGATGGAGGCGCTGGCCTCCATCCCCAGGCAGCGGGAAGGCCCCGCAGAACGCACCAGGCGGGCTGTGTACGCCACCGGAAACTGGTGGGCCAGGGAGAATTTTGACGCAACGCACAATTAAGCAATCTGGCGGCAAAAGGCCGCTGGAAATATAACCTTTAAGGAGGAGCCACATTATGGCAAAGAAAAACAACACCCAGGCGGTGGATACCGCCCCGGCGCAGGAGCCGGAGATCAATGAAGTGGATGGGGAGCCTATCTACCACGCAGACGAGGAGGAGGGATTAGACGATGAGTAAAATGAGGGTCTGCCTTGACGCCGGGCATTTTGGAAAGTACAACCGCAGCCCGGTGGTAAAGAGCTACTATGAGAGCGAAATGGTATGGGCGCTTCACTTGAAGCTGAAGGCCCAGCTGGAGGCCCGGGGCTTTGAGGTCATCACCACCAGACCGGACATCGGCACCGACCTCGGCGTTTACAACCGAGGCACCGCCTCCAAGGGCTGCGATGTGTTCATCTCGCTGCATTCCAACGCGGTGGGCAGCGCTGCCAGCAACCCGGAGAACATCGACTACCCGGTGGTGTACCGGGCTTTCGACAATCTGAACGATGTGGACAGCCTGGCGCTCAAGCTGGCCAAGCAGATCGGGGCGCTGATGAGTACCCACCAGGCAGGCCGCACCGCGACCCGCAAGAACAGCGCCGGGGGCGAATACTACGGCGTCCTGCGCGGGGCCAGGGCGGTGGGTACCCCCTACTATATGCTGATCGAGCATAGCTTCCATACCAACACCGCCGCGACGAGGTGGCTGCTGGAGGATGCCAACCTGGAAAAGCTGGCGGTCATGGAGGCGGAGCTGCTGGCGGAACACTTTGGGGTCAAGGCGGAGGAAAAGCCCGAGGGAAAGACCGCGATCATGGGCAAGGCCCAGGCCACGGCCCAGCAGATGGCCCTGTACTGCCGCAGCAAGAACGCCGCCCCGCAGCTGACCAGCTGCTCCCTGGAGCAGCTCTGCCAGATGTTCCTGGAGGAAGGGGAGGCCGAGGGCGTCCGGGGCGATGTGGCCTTTGCCCAGAGCCTGCATGAGACCGGCTTCTTCCGGTATGGCGGGATCGTCCTGCCGGGCCAGAACAACTTCGCAGGCATCGGCGCGCTGAACGGAAACGCCAAGGGGCAGGCCGCGACCTTCCCCGATCCCCGCACCGGCGTCCGGGCGCAGGTGCAGCATCTCAAAGCCTACGCTTCCACCGAGGCCCTGGCGGGCGGCTGTGTTGATCCGCGATTCTCTCTGGTGGCCAGGGGCAGCGCCCCATATGTGGAATGGCTGGGGGCATCGGACAACCCGAAGGGGAAAGGCTGGGCAGTTCCCGGCAAAGGATACGGCGGGAAAATCCTTGCAGCACTGACGGCGATCCTTGCCCAGGAAACGCCGCAGACGCCCGACACGCCCGCCCAGCAGCCGGAGGCGGTACAGTACCCCAAGTGGCAGACGGAGGGCCTTGAGGCCCTTGTAGACGCCGGAGTGATCGAAAGCCCGGAGTATTGGGAAAAGAAACTCGGCCAGGAGATCACGGTCGGGGAGGTTTTGGGCGTCATGGGCAGGCTGCTCCAGAATAAGGCAGGCTAACAAAAGGGAGGCGGGATATGGACGAGCTTATCAAATACATGACGCTGGAGATGCTTCCCGATGGACTGTACAGGCAGATCGCGGAGGAAATCGGGATCGAGAATTTTTACCGGCTAACCAAGCTGGTGGGAGGAGAATCGATTTACATCATCAAGCCGGATAGTTTCGTCCGCCCCGCCCGCGACATCCGCATCAAGGCGGAGTTTAACGGATATAACCACACGGAGCTTGCGAAAAAATACGGCGTGACAGAGCGCTGGGTTCGGCAGCTTTGCGGCGAGGGAGCGCCGCCCGGCCAGATGGATCTGTTTGACTTCATCGGCGGGGAAAACAAGCCCGAATAAGGCGCGCCGGAAGCGTTTCTAAGAAGTAATTCCGGGAAGTGCTTCCTATGTAACCTTCCGGGAAAAGGCAGTAACATGAGAGTAGAAGCTACGCTTCTACTCTCAATTTTTTTGTCTAAAGGAGGACGCAAACATGAACATGGAAACCATTCAGAGCGTGGTCAGCGAAACCTTGGTAAACCTGGTGCTGGCGGTCATCACGCTGGCCGGGACATACGCGATCTACTACATCCGCCTGGGAGCATCGAAGCTGCAGGCGCAGACGGCACAGATCGCCGACGAGAAAGCCCGGCAGCTGCTGAACAACGCCGTCCTGGATGTGACGGGCCTGGTCACCTTGTCGGTGGGCGCAATGGAACAGACCACCGCCAAGGCGCTGCGGGAGGCGGTCAAGGCCGGGACAAAAGACCGGGCGGAGCTGGTGGCTCTGGGCAAGGAAGTATTTAATGATGTAAAGAAACAGATCGGCCCGGAGACGCAGCGGGTCATCACCGAGAATCTGGGCAGCTTCGACAGCTATCTGAAGAAGTGTATTGAAAACGAGGTTCTGAAGGTAAAGCAGGCCGATCCCATCCTGCTGCCCGAGAGCATCGTATTCGACGACAGCGCACAGCTGCAGTAAAGGAGGCCCCTATGGATGTCACCCAAATCACCGCAATCATCGGGGCATCGGCATCGCTGCTCTGCACCCTGGTCGTGGGGGCGCTGACCTACTTCATCAAGAAAACACTGGTGTCACTGGAGGAGGCCGACAAGAAAAATGCCGCTGACATCCGGGAGGAAGCCCGCAGGCGGGAGGAAGACTTGAAAGACCTCTCCGGGCAGCTCAACGATCTGAAAAGCGATCTGCCCTTGGTGTACACCCTGCGGGAAGACTTTATCCGCAGTATGAACAGCGTTGACCACAATATCAGCGGATTAGACCAGAAGCTCGACCGGGTTCTCAATCTCATCTCAGCAGGCAGGAAGGAGGGATAGATATGGCCTTTTTAGATGATACCACCGAGCAGGAGGTGGAAAAGAACAAAGCGATCCGGGGCTATATCATGCGCGCCCTGGCCAGAGGCAACAACGGGGCGCTGCTGGTGCGCCAGATCGTCAACGCACTCATGGCGGATAACCTTATCATGACGCCGGACATCGGCAAGTACCTCAAGTACCTGGAGGACGGCGGCTACATCGCTTTCACCGCCCGGTCGGTCAGCGCCTATAATGCCTACCGCAAGGACGCGGTGGTGCAGCTCACCAAGAAAGGCATCGACCTGGTGGAAGATACCATCCAGGACGGTGGCGTCAATGTCTGACAAGAAGCGTCGGCGCGGGCGCATCCATTCCAGCGTGGATGATCTGCCGGAGCCTCTCAAATCACAGTTTGAGATGAAGCTGGCAAACCCGGCCAACACCTACATGGAGCTGTCGGAATGGCTGAAGGAGGAAGGCTACTCCATCAGCAAGTCGGCAATCGGGCGCTATGCCGTCCGCACCAGGGAGGCGGCGCAGCGTGTCGCTGAAACGCTGCAGCGCACTCAGGCAATCGCCCAGGCGGTGGAGGCCCACCCCGACCTTGACTATACCAAGGCGGCGGAGCTGGTGCTGATGGACGGCCTCATGCAGCGGGTCAGTACCGCTGAAGAGGAGTTCGACGAGCTGCCGCTGGATAAGGCCGGGCGGCTGATCGCTTCCCTTTCCCGGAACGCCACCTATGAAAAGCGCGTCCGGGCCGATCTGAAGAAAAAGGCAGAGCTTGCCTTTGACCAGATGGAGGCGGAGCTGATGGCGGCGATCCGGCAGCACCCGGAGCTTGTAGGGGAGCTGCATGATGTTCTGGCCCGGGCAAGAGAGAAGGTGCTGACCGATGGCGAAGATTGACCTCACCGAATACCTGGAAAAGCTGGAGGAGCCGGAAGACCGGGAAACGGTTGCAAACCGGGAATACCAGCAGCAGCTTTTTCTTGAATATGTTGTCCGGGGAGACAACTTCCCGGAGCAGCGTGCGGCGCTCCTGCGGGACTACCACGCCGGGAAAGAGCTGACCGGGCCGAAGGGCCTGCGGCGCAGGCTGGGGGCCTTCGACCTGGAGTATTTTGGCCGGGCCTACCTTGCCCATTACTTTGTCCGCAGATCCCCCGCCTTTCACGGGGAGCTGGACAGGATATGGCGGGAGGGCGTGCTGAAGGGGAAAAATCCCGAAACCGACGCAAAGGAGATCAGCCGGGCGGACGGATGCCGCAGGGCAATCGAGGCCCCGCGCGGCCACGCCAAAAGCACCACCTTTACCTTCAAGGACGATCTGCACGCAGCCCTTTACGCATACAAGCATTACATCATCATCCTCTCTGACAGCTCGGAGCAGGCCGAGGGGTTTCTGGCGGACATCAAAACAGAGCTGGAAGAAAACGCGGCGCTGCGGGAGGACTTCGGGGAGCTGGAAGGCCGGGTCTGGAAATCGTCGGTCATCCTGCTGGCCAACGGGGTCAAGATCGAGGCAATCGGCTCCGGCAAGAAAATCCGTGGTCGGCGGCATAAGCAGTGGAGGCCCGACCTCATTGTCTGCGACGACCTGGAGAACGACGAGAATGTGAACACACCGGAGCAGCGCAAAAAGCTCCGGGATTGGTTTTATAAGGCGGTCTCCAAGGCGGGCGACACCTATACCGACATCGTGTATATTGGGACGCTGCTGCACTTTGACGCGCTGCTGGCGAATGTCGCCAAAAATCCAAGCTACAAAGCGGTGAGGTATCAGGGCGTTATCAGCTTTGCGGATCATACGGAGCTGTGGGACGCCTGGGAGCGGATATTCACCGATCTCAGCAACGACAGGCGGCAGGAGGAGGCCCTGGCCTTTTACGAGGCCAACCGCGAGGAGATGCTGCAGGGTACTGCCGTCCTATGGGAAGAAAAGCTCTCCTATTATGACCTCATGGTCATCCGCATTTCAGAGGGCGAGGCCAGCTTTAACAGCGAAATCCAGAACGACCCGATTGACCCGGAAAACTGCACCTTCCAGGAAGAATGGTTCGACTTCTGGGACGATGACGGAAAGCAGCAGCCGGACTTCTCCGACCCGCGTTTTCTGTTTATCGGGGCAAACGACCCATCGCTGGGGAAAAACAAGAAATCGGACACCAGCAGCATTTTCGCGCTGGCCAAGGATACCATGACCGGCTATCTGTATGTGGTCATCGCGGACATCGCAAAGCGGAAACCCGACCAGATCATCGAGGACGCGCTGGAGGCCAGCCGCCGCCTGCAGCGGGATT
>CAJUJU010000038.1 GCA_910586835.1 uncultured Acetatifactor sp. | reverse complement strand
GCTGGCCAGGCTGGAATACAGAGGGTATGATTCGGCGGGGCTTGCCGTATATGACGGGGAAAGGATTGTGACGAGGAAGGCAATCGGTCGTCTGAAGGTGTTGGAGAATCTTACCCGGGGCGGAGAGACGTTGCCCGGCAGGGCCGGGATCGGCCATACCAGATGGGCCACCCACGGAGCGCCCAGCGACAGAAACGCGCACCCTCATACCAACCAGGCAGGAACCATCGCCGTCGTACACAACGGGATTATTGAGAACTATATTGCGCTGAAAAAGAAAATGACGGACAGGGGATATGAGTTTGTCTCCGAGACGGATACGGAGGTGCTGGCACACCTGCTGGATTACTATTATAAGGGAAATCCCCTGGAGGCAGTGACCAAGGTGCTGCACAGGGTGGAGGGCTCCTATGCGCTGGGTATTCTGTTTGCGGATCATCCGGATGAAATCTACGCGGCCAGGAAGGACAGCCCGCTGATTGTGGGACAGAACAAGGGAGGCTGCTTTATCGCATCGGATGTTCCCGCCATTCTCAAGTTTACCAGAACCGTGTTTTACCCGGACAATCAGGAAGTGGCCGTGCTCCGCGGGGACGGGCTGCGCTTTTACTCCGTGGATGAGGAGGAGCTGACCAAGGAAGCCGTCACAATAGACTGGGATGCGGATGCGGCGGAAAAAGCCGGGTATGAGCATTTCATGCTGAAGGAAATGTATGAACAGCCCAGAACCATTGCGGACACCATCTCCCCCAGAATCCGGAATAACGACATTGTAATCGAGGAACTGAACATGAGCGACGAGGAGCTCAGGGCAGTGAGAAAAATTCATATTGTGGCGTGCGGTTCCGCTTATCATGCCGGTGTTACGGGAAAATATGTGCTGGAAGGGATGGCGCGGATACCTGTGGAGGTGGATGTTGCCAGCGAGTTCCGTTATCGGGATCCCATAATGGAAGAGGGAAGTATGGTGATTGTCATCAGCCAGTCCGGGGAGACGGCGGATACATTGGCGGCGCTTCGGGAATCCAAAGCCAGAGGGTTTCGGGTGCTGGGAATCGTCAATGTAGTGGGAAGCTCCATTGCCAGGGAGGCGGATGCCTGCCTGTATACCTGGGCCGGCCCGGAAATTGCCGTGGCTACCACGAAAGCATACAGTGCACAGCTGACAGCGCTGTATATGCTTGCCATGAAATTTGCAAAGGTCAGAGGCTGTGTGGAGGAAAGAGAATTTTGCCGTCTGTTGTCGGATCTGCGCTGTCTTCCGGATCAGATTGAGCTGCTTCTGGGGCAGAAACAGAAAATACAGCATTTTGCCAGCCGTTATCTGGGAGCCAGGGATATTTTCTTTATCGGGCGTGGAATCGACTACGCCATCTCGCTGGAGGGTTCGCTGAAGCTGAAGGAGATCTCCTATATTCATTCCGAGGCGTATGCCGCGGGTGAGCTGAAGCACGGTACCATTTCTCTGATCGAGGACGGTACGCTGGTGGTGGCGCTTTCCACCCAGCCGATTCTCTATCAGAAGACCATCAGCAATATAGTGGAGGTGAAGGCCAGAGGAGCATTTGTCATGGCCGTGACAAACGAAGAAAACAGGGCGATTGAAAAGGCATCGGACTATGTGGTCTATATTCCGCCCACCAATCCTTTCTTTACAAACTCCCTGGCTATCATTCCGCTGCAGCTTTTTGCCTATTATATTGCGGTGGGAAGAGGCTGTGATGTAGATAAGCCAAGAAATCTGGCAAAGTCCGTTACAGTGGAGTGAGAAGAACGCCCGGAAAATCTTCTTATTCTTTTCACAACATAAACACAATTTCGTCACAATTGACAGGTACTCTATAGATATCAATCAACAGGCAATTGCCTGGACATCAATCAGGGAAGAGAGGTAATCAATCATGTACGAAAATGAAATTTATTCGGGCGACAGTGCTGTGGAGAGCGGCAGCAGTCCTTATTTTGATTATACCGCCCGTTCTGTGGAGGAATTGTCCCAGGGCGGCGGCAGCACCGGAAACAAGAAAGAGAAAAAGAAGAAGGAACCCAGACAGAGGAACGGTTTTCTGGGGAAGGTGATGGTCAGTGTCAGCCTTGGGCTGTGCTTTGGTCTGTTTTCCGGTCTTGGGTTTTATGCGGTACAGCTGGGCACGGGTCAGCTTTCACAGGTGAACAGCAGCGGAAGCGTGACGGTTCAGCCTCCTGTGCTCTCGGCTCCGCAGACCGGCGGTACGGCCTCCTATGTAACCTATGTGCAGGATGATATTTCCGACATGGTGGAGGAAGTGATGCCAGCCATGGTATCCATCATCAATAATTATGTCTCAACGGGCAGAAATTTCTGGGGGCAGAGCTACAGCCAGCCGGGAGTGGGCAGCGGTTCCGGCATTATCGTGGGAGAGACGGACGAAGAACTGCTGATCGTGACCAACAATCATGTGGTGGAGGATTCCACCAGCCTGGAGATTACTTTTATCAATGAGCAAAGTTTCGAGGCGGTAGTCAAGGGAGTGGATGCGGATATGGATCTGGCCGTAGTGGCCGTACCGCTTTCCAGTCTGGACGACGCAACCAGGGATGCCATCACGGTGGCCAGACTGGGCGACAGCGATAATCTGAAGCTGGGCGAGCCGGTGGTGGCAATCGGCAATGCGCTGGGCTACGGGCAGTCCGTGACAAACGGTATTGTCAGTGCACTGAATCGTCAGATGACGACCGAGGACGGTTCCACGGGAACCTATATTCAGACCAACGCGGCCATCAACCATGGAAATTCGGGAGGAGCACTGCTGAATGTAAACGGTGAGGTGATCGGCATCAATGCGGCAAGGATTGACGGCAGTACCGTGGAGGGCATGGGATATGCCATACCCATCAGCGCTGCCAGCCCGATCATTTCAGAGCTCATGGAGCGGCAGACCAGAACCGACAAGGTGGAAGAGAGCGATATGGGTTATATGGGTATTGTCATGCAGGCGGTAACGGATGAGATTGCAGGTATGTATGATATGCCCAAGGGGGTGTCCGTAATAGAAGTGACGCCGGGAAGCGCTGCGGAGGCTGCGGGAATCTTCAAGGGAGATATTATCGTCAAGTTCGACGGACAGAGGATTACCAGTGCCACCGAGCTGCAGGATACACTGCAGTACTTCCGGGCGGGAGAGACTGCGACGGTTACGGTAAAGCGACTGGTCAACGGCGAATATCAGACGCTGGATCTGGAGATCACGCTCGGTCACAGACCTGCTGACTGATCATAACAAGGAAAAGCATCCCGGAGGGGCGTAGGCCTGCACCGGGATGTTTTTCGGTTTAGAAAAAGTTAACTTGTGTGGAAACGATTTTTCAAGTATACTTTTACCAGATAAGGAAAAAGAGGAAGCGGCAGAAGCGACGGAAGCAGATGCCTGCGGAAATGAGGGAATATGTCTGATTTCTATGATGAAAATGATAAAGAGGCCGACAGAGGAGCGGAGGAACTGAAGGAGGATGCGCTGACAGAAAATCACGGCGATGCTTCCAGCACTAAGAAGGCAGGAAAGAGCGATAACAGCGAGTATGAGGATGTGTGTTTTATCTGCCGCCGCCCGGAGAGCAAGGCCGGAAAAATGTTCAGAATGCCCAATAACATCTGTGTCTGTGACGACTGTATGCACAAGACCATGGATGCAGTCAGCCAGTTCGACTATCAGGGGATGCTGACCAATCCCCAGTTTCAGCGGGAGATGGATGAGATAACCCGCCAGGGGGGATTCCCCAACATCAGCTTTGTCAATCTGGCTGATCTTCAGGGGGACGGAGGCATTCCCAACAAGCAGAAGCTGAAGAAAAAGAAGAAAAAAGAGGGTGAGGAGCCGGTTTTGAATATCCGGAACATCCCCGCGCCCCACAGGATTAAAGCCAGTCTGGACGAGTATGTGGTGGGACAGGAGCATGCGAAAAAGGTGATTTCCGTGGCAGTGTACAACCATTATAAGAGGGTTGCCACCAATACCATGGATAACATTGAGATTGAAAAATCTAATATGCTGATGATCGGGCCCACCGGCTGCGGTAAGACCTATCTGGTGAAGACGCTGGCGAAATTGCTGGACGTGCCCCTTGCCATCGCGGATGCCACCTCCCTGACGGAGGCCGGATATATCGGAGACGATATTGAGTCCGTGGTCTCAAAGCTTCTTGCGGCAGCAGACAACGATGTGGAGAGGGCAGAGCAGGGAATTATTTTTATTGATGAGATAGACAAGATCGCCAAGAAGAAAAACACCAACACCCGGGACGTCAGCGGAGAGAGCGTACAGCAGGGAATGCTGAAGCTTTTGGAGGGCGCGGAGGTGGAGGTGCCCGTGGGAGCCAACAGCAAGAACGCCATGGTGCCGCTGGCTACGGTGAACACCAGGAATATTCTGTTCATCTGCGGCGGCGCATTCCCTGATCTGGAAGATATTATCAAGGAACGGCTGACGAAGACTGCTTCCATCGGTTTTAATTCCGAGCTGAAGGACAAATATGATAAGGACAAGAATATCCTTTCCAGAGTGACGGTGGAGGACATTCGTAAGTTTGGCATGATTCCGGAGTTTATCGGTCGCTTGCCGATTATTTATACCCTGGAGGGCCTTTCGGAGGAGATGATGGTTAAGATTCTGAAGGAGCCGAAAAACGCCATTCTAAAACAATATCAGAAGCTTCTGGAGTTGGATGAGGTCAAGCTGGAATTTACAGATGATTCGTTGAAAGCAATTGCGGAAAAGGCGATGAAGCGGGATACCGGAGCCAGGGCATTGCGCTCCATAATCGAGGACTTTATGCTGGATATCATGTATGAAATTCCCAAGGATGACAACATTGGACGGGTTACCATAACCCGGGAATACATCCAGGGGACAGGCGGACCGGTTATTGAAATTCGCGGCAATCAGTTCCTGGAGGACAAGACACCGTCTCTTCCGGAACATACACAGGAGCCCGGGGAGCAGGGAGTGGTTTTCCCGGATACCGAACGCCAGGATAAATAGGGGCAGAGAATTCACTATGACAGCAGGCTCCGTACAGGGATATAATTTCCTGTACGCAAAGGATAAAGGCGGTAAATCCGGGGAATTTGGAGGCTATCAGGGAGGTTAAGGTCATGAGCCGAGCTGCGGACAGAGCCGGGAGGATATTTTATCGGAATGGCTGTCAATTGCAGCTCATGCGGAAAGCGTGGAGGAGTTTGTGCAAAAGGTTGGGACGTGCAGTCATTAACACGCCGGTCTGCAGAAGTGCGGCCATGATGCGCTTATTTTCCGGGGGCGAAAACAGGAACCCGGTGCAGGGATTGAAAAGCTTTGCACCGGTTCTTTTTCTGTACGGTGAAATAGAGTATTGACATTGCTGAAATTTGTGGTAGTATAAACATATGAACAGTTATTCATGCGTTCAACACAAGTGCTTGTAAAGGAGAGGGTGTAAATGAAAAAAACTTATAAGATCGAAGTGGATTGTGCAAACTGTGCTCTGAAGATGGAGGAAGCCACCAGGAAAGTGGAGGGAGTGCAGGAAGCGGCGGTAAGCTTTATGACACAGAAGATGAAGGTGGAGTTTGCCGAAGGTGCAGATGAAAGAGCGGTGATGAATGCAGTGGTTAAGGCGTGCAAAAAGGTGGAGGACGACTGCGAAATATTTCTGGACTGAGCCGCCCGGCAGGGCGAGACGGCAGCCGCTCCGAATTGAAGGGTAAAGCAGGCTGGAGGTATAGACATGACAAAAAAGCAGAAAAAAGTTTTATATCGGATTATTTTGGTATCGGTTTTAATGGTGGTTCTGCACTTCGTGCCTGCCAGGGGATATTTCAGGTTTGCGCTGTATATGGTACCATATCTGGTGATAGGCTATGATATTCTCCGGAAGGCTGTGCTGGGTATTCTGCACGGCGAGGTGTTTGACGAGAACTTTCTGATGGCGGTAGCTACGGTTGGCGCAATGCTTTTGGGCGTTTACAGCGAGACAAGAGGGCAGGAAGGGGAGTTCGCAGAGGGAGTCGCCGTGATGCTGTTCTATCAGATTGGCGAGCTGTTTCAGGCTGTGGCAGTGGGAAAGAGCCGGAGAAATATTGCGGCGCTGATGGATATCAGGCCGGATTACGCCAATATTGAGAACGAAAACGGAAGCCTGGAGCAGGTGGATCCCGAGGAGGTGGCGCAGGGAACCGTGATCGTCGTACAGCCGGGGGAGAGAATACCCATCGACGGAATTGTGACGGAAGGGAGTTCCACGCTGAACACGGCTGCTCTGACCGGAGAAAGCATGCCCAGAGAGGTAAAGACCGGGGATCAGGTGATCAGTGGCTGTGTAAATGTCACCGGCTTACTGAGGATACGGACCACCAGAGAGTTTGGGGAATCTACGGTGTCCAGAATATTGGATCTGGTGGAAAATTCCAGCATGAAAAAGTCCAGGTCGGAAAATTTTATTACAAAGTTTGCCCGGTATTACACCCCGGCAGTATGCTACAGCGCTCTGGCGCTGGCTGTTGCGCCGCCGGTTGTGAATCTGCTGCTGGGAAATGCGGGAAACTGGAGTACCTGGATTATCCGTGCGCTGACTTTTCTGGTGATCAGCTGTCCCTGTGCGCTGGTCATCTCGATTCCGCTGAGTTTCTTCGGAGGAATCGGAGGAGCCAGCGCCCGAGGTATTCTGGTGAAGGGTTCTAATTATCTGGAGGCGCTGGCCCGGACGAAGTATGTGGTGTTTGACAAGACGGGGACTTTGACCAAAGGTGTGTTTGAGGTATCAAAGATCTGCCCCTCCCGGGATTTTGAGCAGATGTGTGCTGCGGATGATCAGGACAATCAGTCCCCGCAAAAAGCGAAGGAAAAACTGTTGGAGTATGCGGCCTGTGCGGAGAGCTATTCCAACCATCCCATTTCCAGAAGCCTGAAGGAGGCTTATGGCAAAGAAATCGACAGCACGGGAATTGCCCATGTTGAAGAGATCGGCGGACACGGCGTGACCGCCTCGGTGAACGGGGTGAAGGTTTCGGCGGGAAATGCAAGACTGATGAAAAAGCTCGGCCTGTCCTGCCCGGAGCATGTCGGTGTGGGCACGGTGGTACATGTGGCGATAAAGGAAAGCTATGCCGGATTTATTCTGATTTCCGATGTGGTGAAGGAACAGTCGGCGGATGCGGTTGCCGCGCTGCGGGCTGCCGGAGTGAAAAAGACGGTGATGCTCACCGGAGACAGCAGGACGGTTGCGGAGCATGTGGCGGGCGAGCTTGGGATTGACGAAGTGAGAAGCGAGCTTCTGCCGGAGGATAAGGTGAATGTGGTGGAGGAGCTGCTGCAGGAGGTGAAGGCTTCGGCGGGAAAGGCGGCGGGAGCAAACCTGGCTTTCGTGGGTGACGGCATCAACGATGCGCCGGTTCTCTCCAGAGCGGATATCGGTGTGGCAATGGGAGCGCTGGGCTCCGACGCGGCCATAGAAGCGGCGGATATTGTTTTGATGGACGACAATCCCATGAAGCTTGCGCTGGCCATGCGCATATCTAGAAAATGTCTGCGGATCGTCTATGAAAACATTGTGTTTGCCCTGGCGGTGAAGGCGGTCTGTCTGGTACTTGGCGCGTTTGGTATAGCGGGTATGTGGCTTGCCATTTTTGCGGATGTGGGAGTCATGGTGCTGGCGGTGTTGAATGCGATTCGGTGCCTGCACACGAAAGATTTGTAAAAACCGGTATTTTATTTGGAGGAAGTACAATGCTTCCTCCATTTTGTATTGCCTGAAAAGTGTATGTTACTCAAATTATATCATGGTTGTTCTGACATGCTGTCTGATGGTCATTTGACTGCCATAGGCCTTGAATAAGCACGATATATCATATATTGACAGTGTTGCATGATGTGGGGTAGAATACAAAAAACAGACATGGAGTGGAATGTAATTTAATGATTATACAAAATCTGAGAGCGCTTAAGCTGTTGAAAAACAAATCGATCCGAATGATCTCCTCTGTATTTATAATACTTATGCTTTTTTGCATAGTAAAAATGATCATACCTTGTCGGGAGTACAGATTTAATGCAGTAGATATTCCTGCCGGAGAAGAACCGGGGCAGACAGTAATCTACGAAGGAATATCCCTGCCGCCGGGGGTATATCGACTTGAACTGGAATATTCGGTTGATTCAGATTTACAGGTTTTATGCAGTGTTGCAGACGGTACCGTTTTTTCGGGCGGACTTTTAACCAATGGAGAACCTCTTTATCAAGGTCTGGGATCAACCGAGTACCACTTTTGGCTTTTTGAAAAAACAGATGGGCTTCAGGTGCAGATTACAAATAACGGCGCAGGGGATTTGATCACTGGTAATTTGAAAATTAGTGAAACTCATTTACTGTGGAGCATGCTTCTGGTGATACTGATTTTTATTGCCATTATTTCGTATACTGCAATTGCGTTTTGTTTTTATGATAAAAATTATTCCGTTTCCGTTGAAAAAAAGAAGATTTTTTTCTTTGTTACTTTAATCGGCCTGGTGGCGTCAATTCCCTATTTGTGTGGGTATAGTGTTTCGGGAGCGGATTTGGTTTATCATTTGTATCGAATTGAAGGAATAAAAGACGGCATGTTGAGCGGGCAGATTCCGGTGAGAATTGATCCGGAATGGCTTTATGGGCATGGATATGCGGATGCCATTTTTTATTGCAGCAGCCTGCTGTATTTTCCGGCAGTGCTGCGTCTGTTGGGATTTACGGTTACAGCAAGCTATAATTTTTATTGTGTTATACTGAACTTTGCTACTGCATGGATCTCATTTTATTGTTTTTACCGCATTTTTGGGAAGTGGTGGAATGGAGTTATTTGCTGTGCGTTGTATACGTTGTCCGTGTACAGAATCTATAAACTTCTGATTACCAGCGCGTTGGGTGAGGGAAGCGCGTTGACCTTTATTCCATTGGTAATTCTTGGGCTGTATAAGATTTTCGCAGAGAACGAAGAGGAAGCCGGGAACAGGGGGGCATGGATCCCTATTATGCTGGGATTTGCGGGTTTGATACAGACGCATGTATTAACCTGCGAGATAACGGCTTTATCAATGGTTCTGTTTTGTGCCGCTAATATTCGAAAGGTGTTCCGGAAGAAAAATTTATTGGAGCTGTTGAAGGGGGCGATGTCGGCAATTGCTGTCAGCATGTGGTTTCTTGTGCCTTTTCTGGACTATTATCTGACACAGGATATGCATATCAAGCATGTATCGGCCCGGACGATTCAGGACAGAGGGCTTTATCCTGCCCACCTTGCCTTTCATTTCTGGAGTGTGGGAAAAAATACTCCAATGGGTGATAATGGTATGCAGTATTCGCACCCGGTAGGAATAGGTTTGGTGTTGGTAGTTGGTTTGATTTTTTTCTTGATTCTATGGTTTTCGGGCAGGCTCCAAGGGAAAAATAATGATGCAGGCAAACGAACATTTGCGAAAAAGACTGCCATAATCAGCCTGATTTTTTTGATTATGAGCCTGAACATTTTTCCGTGGGATAAAATTCAAGGCATGAATTCTGTTTTTGCAGCTTTAGTAAGCAGTCTCCAGTTTCCAAATCGCTTTTTGGGCTGGGGAACAATTTGCCTGGTATTTATGTTTGGCTATTGTCTGCAGTTTTTGTCGGACTTTGGGAAACAAAAATGGCTTCTGATTTTCATTATTGTCGCGATAGCGGGGATAACAACGTCTGACTTATACCTGCTCGATTATACAAATGCGAAGCAGACCACTTATACGCTGTATAATGAGGAGGGAATGGGGGTCGGCTATACCTCTGGCGGGGAATATCGGCCTGAGAAAACAGACACCGAAAAGATTACTTTTGCAGGGCCTGTATTGGGTGACGGAGTGAAGCTGGATGCTTATGAGAAAAGGTATCTTCATATTAGCATGCAATGCAGCAATTTGGGAACAACAGATAGTTATATAGAAGTTCCGCTTTTATTTTATAAGGGATATGCTGCAGAGGAAAAAAATACCGGCGAAAAAATGGAACTGTGTGCCGGAACCAATCAGGTGGTCCGGGTATTGATTCCCTCTGGTTTTAAGGGCGAGTTGGATATCAAGTTTGTGCCTCCGTTTTACTGGCGAATTGGCGAATTGGTCAGTTTTACGACAACCATATTGCTGATCACGCTGTGGTTCAGACAAAGGAGGAGCCGTAATGTTTAGCAAAAAGATTGACCGATTTAAATTGTTGCTGATTGCAGAATTGATTATGGCCTTACTGCTGTTTTTCACCTGTTTTCAGAAGGAAACCAAAGTTTTTACTATCTTTGGAGATGACATGGGTGGGCAGATGACGGAAACGGATGGATATGAGACGTTTTCAAGTGAGACATTTGAACTGCTCCCAGGCGTATATCAGGTAAGAATGGAAGTCAGTGAGACAGAAGACCAAACAGTATTTGCACAGGTAAGGTGGGAACAGGCCCCGTTTAAGGCTGTTCGCAATAATGGGGCTGCGGTATTACCAGGTGGAACGAACCAAAAGTTTAATGTGTATGTATTAGATAAGGTTCAAACTGCATATGTATATTGTCGGTTTTCGGGCAGTGATCCCGGCATTCTGCGCAGTCTGAATGTGTATCGGACAAGTATGGGAAACAGAATGCTGCTTTTTATACTTCTCGTTCTCTTTGGACTGTTGGATTTCATGGCAATCTTCAGAAAACGTATTTTATCAGGAAAGATTATCATGAAAAAACAGATTGTCTTCTGGGGATTGACCGCAGGAATAATGATTTCATTTTTTCCGTATCTGACTGATTATTTTAGCTGGGGAGGCGATATTGATTATCACTTTGGGAGAATTGCATTTCTGGAAGCTTCCTTACAACAGAAAATGCAGTTCCCGGTAAGAATGCAGGGAACATGGCTGTATGGGCATGGATATGCCACATCGTTGTTTTACGGGGATTTGTTTCTTTATTTTCCTGCTTGTCTGATGCTGTTGGGCTTTTCAATTATGACAGCTTATAAGATGTTTGTATTTGCTGTGACAGTATTAGGAGCATGGATCGCATATCATTGTTTTTACAGATGTGTAAAAGAAGAATATGCAGCGTTGGCGGGCAGTTTGTTGTATGTACTTGCACCATACAGGATATTTAACTTTTATAACAGAGGGGCAACAGGGGAATATCTTGCGATGACATTCCTGCCGTTGATCTGTTGTGGTATGTATCTGCTGTATACTGAAGATATCAATTCTTTAAGCTATAATAAGCATAAATGGTATATTGTATTAGGAATGTCTGCCATACTGCAAAGCCATTTAATTACGTCTGAAATGACGGCGGTTTTGATGGCGTTAGGATGTGCGTTGTGTTGGAGGAAAACTTTCAGGAGAAGAACCTTCTTTCAGCTGTTGGAGACAGTGGGAATTGTGCTCCTGGTCAACATGTGGTTTTGGCTGCCGCTTCTTTATATGATCGGGATAGACACCTATCAGTTCCAAACTGTTATACAGGAGGAAATGGTAAACGGAACAGAGCTTGCGGGAATGGTTCAGCTGTTGCCCAATAAAGGCAGTGCACAGACAGGTATGTGGCAGTGTGAACCAATACAGATTGGTGCAAGTGCATTGTTTCTGTTTCTTGTGTGTCTTTTGTGGAGAATCAAGGGACACAGGATGGGGGCAGCTTGCCGTTTTTTTGCGGTGCTGAGTGTAGTTACCGTTGCCTTGAGTACAAAATACTTTCCGTGGAATTTTATCAGGAAACTTCCTTTAATTGGATATTTTGCAGGTTCTTTGCAGTTTCCTTTTCGGTGGATGGCGCCTGCCGCCGCATTGACGGCACTGTTTTGCGCTTTTTTTATGATGGAGGTACGGGAAAGGGGTGGAGCCCGGATAAAAATCCTGGCTGGGATTTCCGTGCTGCTTGCGATTATGAGCGCAGTTTATCATGTAAATGACTGTGCGTTCCAGGCGCCGCCGCTTTATTTATACAATGCAGAAAACATGGGGACGGTTGGTGTGGTAAATGGGGAATGGCTGCTGGCCGGAACTGACAAAGGTGAATTACACGATCATGGCCCAGTGGCGGAGGAAGGGTTGTTATGGCAGGATTACGAGAAGAAGGGAACAGATATTACGATTTTTGTTGAAAACACAACAGCGGGAATTCGATATCTGGAACTTCCGCTTATGGGGTATAAGGGCTATAAGGTAAAAGAATATGACGGTATAGGGCAGAACTGTCCTGATATTGCAGAGGAGAGAGGGGATCATAACGATCTGCGAATTGCCATTCCGGCAGGTTACAATGGAAAAATAAAAGTATCTTGGGATGGCTTTGCATTGTTTCATGCAGCGGAAGCGGTATCTATTGCAAGTATAGTTATAATCCTTAGCCGGAGTTGGTGGACATGGAGAAGGAAGGTGAAATTTGAAAGTAAACTTTCAAATATTGATTGATGTGCTCGCCAGAGCGCGCAGAGGGGTATAAAAATGAAAGTAGGAATGCGGAATAAAAAAGGCGGATACCAGGATTCAAAAAAAAGGCAGGATGAGGAAAACAAATCAATTCGGTTTGCTGCGTGGTTGGGGAGTAATCATGGTATACTGTGTATATTGACTACGATAGTGGCATTATTTCCCGTGAGTTGTAATTACATTATGACCGGAGGAATTGTACAAGAGTGGATTTTTCGAGTGGAAGAACTGGCAGGGGGACTCCAAAAGGGGTGTTTTTATCTTTATCCAAATTTAAATGTGCTGTCAATGACCGGCATCTATGAAAATGCAATGAATTCAAATTTCTGGTTTCTTGTTCCGGGTTTTTTATATGGTCTCACAAAGAACATAGTGCTTTCATACAGATTGTACATGCTCGCAGTACAGATCATAACGTTTTTGACAGCTTCTCTTTTTTTTCTGCATCTTTTTGGACAGGACGGAAGACTGGCAGCGTGTATGGGGATAGTGCTTTACATGACAAATCCATATAGAATTTATGTTTGTTATGACCATGCAAATCTCTCGCAGGCAACGGCATGGATGCTTCTTCCGCTTTACGCGTGGGCCATGTATACACTGACTGCTCCCGGCAAAAAAGTTGGTAAATTGCTGGTGGCCGGGGCGTCTCTTGCATTTCTTGGATATGCAGATGTTATTTTTTTTCTTACCGCGGCGGGTATTACACTGCTTGTGGCAATCATTTCACGAAGGGGCTCTTTCTGTTTTGCCGTAATGTCAGGAGGGATACTGTTTTTTCCGGGTCTGTATCGGCTGTGCAGATATCTTTTTACGGAGGACTTTATAGAGTGGAATATTCCGTTACAGATGATTATGGGAAAAGGTTACCGATTCGGACAGTTTTTCAGCAGTTATGCTTTTCGTGATGGAAAGCCGGGAATGGGGCTTGGGATGATGATTTGTCTTCTGGCGGCGGTCTGGATGAGATTTGTGTATCGTGAAGGGGAAAAAGATAAAGGGAAAAGGGGCTTTCTATATATTGCTCTTTTTTTGAGTGTTTTATCATTATCCAGTTTTCCGTGGGATGTTTTACAAAGATTGGGTAACTGGGCGGTGAGGCTGATTTCTCTGATCAATACGCCTTCCGTATTCTGGGGAATGGCTATTGCGGCGTTTTGTATCCCCGCAGCTGCAGGTATGGAAAGGCTGTTTAAAGGTAAAGACAGGACGGCGGCAATTGTGACATTGGCAGCAGCGGTGTTGCTTTGCGTGGGTATTTGCGTTTATCAGTGTAATATGCTCACTTACACCAGACTTCCCCTGGAACTTGGAGGATAACACAAAAAGAATATTGTTCTGTAAAAAAAGTGTAACACCCGGGAAGAAATGGAATACTGATAAATAAGAGGTAACAATAATGCTGAAAGAATTGTCAATCATAGGAATTCCCTTCCTGGGAACGGCGCTGGGCGCCGCAACGGTATTCTTTATGAGGAAGGAGATGAGACCGGGACTGGAGAAGCTACTGTTGGGCTTTGCTTCCGGTGTCATGATCGCCGCCTCGGTGTGGTCGCTTCTGATACCTGCCATCGAGTTGTCGGAGGAACAGGGAAAAGCTGCATGGCTCCCTGCTTCAGCGGGATTTCTGCTGGGCATGGGGTTTCTTCTTCTGCTCGACAGTCTGGTGCCCCACGTTCATATAGACAGCGACAAGCCGGAGGGCATCCGGGCGGGATTTCGTAAGACTACCATGCTTGTCCTGGCGGTAACGCTGCATAACCTGCCGGAGGGCATGGCTGTGGGAGTGACTTTTGCAGGTGCCATGTTGGGGGATACGGGTATTACCATGGCGGGGGCTCTGACGCTGGCAGTGGGAATTGCCATTCAGAATTTTCCCGAAGGAGCCATTATTTCCATGCCCCTGCGAAGTGCGGGAGCATCGAAGAGACGCGCCTTTCTGTACGGCGTTCTGTCCGGCGTGGTTGAGCCGGTGGGGGCGGTGGTCACGGTTCTGCTGGCATCCTGGGTGGTGCCCATTCTGCCTTATCTGCTGGCCTTTGCCGCAGGAGCCATGATCTATGTGGTGGTGGAGGAGCTGATCCCGGAGGCTCAGGCGGGCGGTCATACCAACATTGGAACAGTGGGTGTGGCGGCAGGTTTTGTGCTGATGATGATACTGGATGTGGCGCTGGGGTAATACGCGGTGGGAAGGAGAAAACAAATGAGATTGATTATCATAAGGCACGGAGATCCGGATTATTCCGTTGACTCCCTGACAGAAAAAGGGTGGAGGGAGGCTGAGCTGCTCTCGGAGCGCATTGCGAAGCTGGATGTAAAGGCCTTTTATGTGTCCCCGCTGGGCCGTGCCCGGGACACGGCCTCCCTGACGTTGAAAAAGATGGGGAGAACAGCGGCGGAATGCGGCTGGCTGGAAGAATTTCCGGCCAGGATCTGCCGTCCGGATGTGCAGGGACACAGGAGCATTGCGTGGGACTGGCTGCCGGAGGACTGGACCGTCGACCCGAGATATTTTGACAGACAGAAATGGTGTGAGACGGAGGTTATGAGGGAAGGCGGGGTGGATAAGCTGTACAGGCAAGTCACGGAAAGCTTTGACGCCCTGCTGGCAGAGCATGGCTATGCCAGGGAGGGAGAGCTGTACCGCGCACAGAGACCAAACCGGGACACCATAGTGTTCTTCTGCCATTTCGGTGTGGAGTGTGTGCTGTTGTCCCGGCTGATGAATGTATCCCCCATGATCCTGTGGCATGGGACCTGCGCTGCGCCCACGGCGGTGACCACCGTTTATACGGAAGAACGCCGGGAGGGAAAGGCGTCCTTCCGGGTGAACGCTTTCGGAGATATTTCTCATCTGTATGCCGCAGGCGAAGAACCGGCCTTTGCGGCGCGTTTCTGTGAGACCTTTGACGGGGAGGAAAGGCATGACTGAGGTTCGGCAGACCTGGGCGGCTTTACAGGTGGTCTGGCTCGTTATAGCGATTGTGCATAATCAACAAAAATAATCAGTAGAAGGATTGACTTTTTTTCCGGATATGTCATACTGTTAATAAAAAGACATGGAGGCATAGTGCAGATGAGACAAAGGGTCAGAAAAATCAGTGTTCGGCTTCAGATATTGATTCCTGCGGGAGTGCTGGCGCTTGTGATCTGCGCGCTGCTGGGGCTGAATGCATACGCGCGGATCAAGGCGGGAATGGTGGCCATGGGCGTCCAGCAGGCGGAGATGGCAGCTAATGTTGCCCGGGCGGAGATCGACGGTGATCTGCTGACTGCCATTGAAGAGGGTGCCGAGGGCAGCGCGGAATATGAGCTGTTGCTGACAAGACTGCGGGAAATTCAGGAGATATGTGGGATAGCTTACCTGTATACGCTGTATACCGACGGGAATGGCGGGCTGTTTTATGGAATAGACACCGATACCTCTTCCGCTCAGGCACAGCCGGGGGAACATGCGGACATGCCCTACAGTGAATTTGCGGATGCCTTTGCCGGGAAGCCTTATGTACAGGATTACATTGATGAGACGGAGGACGGAGACCTGATTTCCGCGTATTTGCCCGTGTGGGACAGCAGCGGGACAGTGACCGGGATTCTGGGCTGTGACTACGACGCTTCCTATGTTGCGGACAGGATGGGTGCCGCAGCCAGGAGTACTGTGCAGATCAGTGTTTTTCTGTTTGTGGCAGCAATTCTGGTTCTGAACTTGATTGCGGGAAAGATTACAAGACGGCTGCGGAAGGTGGATAAAAAAATATACGATCTGGTACACAGTGAGGGAGATCTGACCCAGAAGCTGGATATCAGTTCCGGGGATGAACTGGAGCTGATTGCAGGAAATGTGAATAAGCTTCTGGAGCACATTCGTCAGATCATGCTTCAGATCTCTGCCAATTCCGATGAGCTGAACCAGTCCACGGGAAGCGTCGTAACCAGTCTGGCAAAGGCCAAGGACAGCATTTCCGACGTGTCAGCGACCATGGAGGAAATGAGTGCGGCCATGGAAGAGACCAGCGCCTCTCTCTGCCAGGTGAACGAGGCTGTATCCGGCATTGATTCCACCGTGGTATCCATAGCCGAAAAAGCAACCGGGGAGAGCCGTTCTTCCGCTGAAACGGCGAAGAAGGTGCAGGAAATTTATTCCCGGGCGGAGATTGACCGTAAGGATGCAGGAAGGCTGGCGGAGCAGATGTCCGTGACTGTGAACGAAAAGATCGAGCGATCCAGGGCCGTCAAGCAGATTGAAGCGCTGACGGAGGAAATTATCGGCATTACGGATCAGACAACCCTTCTGGCGCTGAATGCCAACATTGAGGCTGCCAGGGCGGGGGAAGCAGGAAGAGGTTTTGCTGTGGTTGCAGGAGAGATTGGTTCTCTTGCCGCAAACTCTGCAAAGGCCGCGGAGGAGATCCAGCGAGTGAGCCAGGAGGTGATAAGCGCCGTTAACGAACTGGCAGAGGAAGCGGAAAATATGATTCGCTTTATGAATGAGACTGCTATGGCCGGTTATGAAAAGCTGCTGCGCAACAGCAGCAACTATCAGAGCGACGTAAATCATCTGAGCGGGATTATGAGACAGTTTGCAGAGGAAAGCCAGGAGCTGCGCGGCAATATCGACAACATCAAGGAGGCGGTGGAATCCGTAAATATTGCGGTAGAGGAAAGCGCCAAGGGGGTTGTGAACGTCACGGAGGTGGCATCTGATCTGACGCAGAGTATGGAGAGCATCAATGAGGAAGCCAACGGCAACAGCACCGTGGCAAGTCAGCTGGGGGCGGAGGTCGGAAAGTTTAAGCTCCATTGACAGCATGTAGAGGCCAGGGGAAAAGTGGGCGCGCGGTGAAAGAGAATCGTAAGCGCGGTCAAAGCAAATTGACTTGTGTGGTAAATTCCCCTATAATAAAGAGGCAGACTGATGGATATCAAGGAGGATTTTTTGAGGCTTCCTTGATCGCGCGAGGAGGTAAGAGAATGGAATTGAAGGACAAGGTTGCGATTGTCACAGGAGGAAGCCGCGGTATTGGTTTTGCTGCCGTGGAGGCTTTTGTAAAAGAGGGGGCGGCCGTTGTGCTGTGCGCCAGCCGTCAGGAAACGGCTGACAAGGCGGTTGCGCAGCTGAAGGAAAAGTATCCCGATGCGAAGGTGGAGGGAATCTGGCCCAATCTGAGCAGTCTTTCGGAGGTGCAGGAGGCTTTCGACAAGGTGGCGGAGAAGTACGGAAGGATTGACATTCTGGTGAACAATGCCGGGGCTTCCGAAAATACACCTTTTTCAAATTACACGGAAGAAACTTTCGACAAGGTGATGGATCTGAATGTAAAGGGGATGTTTATCTGCTCCAAGGCTGTGGAGGCAGTGATGACCAGACAGGGCAGCGGTGTGATTCTGAACACCTCCTCTATGGTGAGTATTTCCGGTCAGCCGGCCGGAGTAGCATACCCTACTTCCAAGTTTGCCGTGAACGGTTTTACCTTGTCCCTGGCAAGAGAGTTGGGGCCCAAGGGAATCCGCGTCAATGCGGTGGCTCCCGGCATCACGGAGACGGATATGATGAAAGCGGTTCCCAAAGAGGTTATTGAGCCCATGATCGCCCGCATTCCGCTGCGCCGTTTGGGACAGCCGGAGGACATTGCCAATGCATTCGTATTTCTTGCATCCGAGAAGGCGTCCTACATCAGCGGCGTTGTGCTGAGTGTAGACGGTCTGATGAGAACCTGATCAGAATAAATACATGTTGAAAAACCCCTTAGGGCTGGCAACCTGAGGGGGTTTTTGTCTCTGGATGGATTTTTCGTAGTATGGAAAGGATACTGAGACCTACCTGGATACCTGCGACAACCTGGTCATAGATTGCAATTAAGAGTTATGCCGGACGGGTCATGTCTATACAGAGGATATTTATCTGAATTCCGTTTACGTGGGAAAGAACCGGAAAAAGCTGATACAAAACAATGAAAAGTTGATAGTAAATTGAGCGTGTCGGGTATATAATGAAAAAAACTGACAGCGGACATGACGGGACAGAATTTGTCAGGGCACATGACAAGGGGGTATAATCATGATTCTGATTCCAAAACCACAGGAGATAACATACGGAGAGGGGAGCTTTGAGTGCACCTTTGGGACGTACATTGTCTGCGGTGCGGGGGCGGAGCCGTTTCCGGCCAGGAGGCTGAAGGAGTGCATCCTGCAGTGGGCGGGGCTTGGACTGCCCGTCGTGAAGGGGCAGGCCCGTCCGGGGGACATTGGGCTGGAGCTGGAGCAGGGACTGAAGGAACAGGAGTACAGGCTTGAGGTAAGGCCGGAAGGGATCCGGGTGCTTGGCGGAGACGGAGCCGGGCTGCTGTACGGCGTGCAGACGCTGTGCCAGATGGTGGAGCAGCAGGGGGCTCTGATCCCGGCGGTGACGGTGCGGGATTACCCGGAGATTGCCCGGAGAGGCTATTATCTGGATGAGACAAGAGGAAGGGTGCTGAAACTGGAGGCGCTGAAGCGTATAGCGGACAGACTCAGTAGATACAAGATAAATGAATTTCAGCTTTATGTGGAGCACACCTACCTTTTCCGGGATCTTTCGGAGATGTGGCGGGATACCACGCCCCTGACCGGGGAGGAGATCATGGAGTTGGATGATTACTGCGCGGAGCGGCATATAGACCTGGTGCCTTCGCTTGCCAGCTTCGGCCATCTCTATACGCTGCTTTCCACTAAAAGCCATGAGGATCTGTGTGAACTGCCGGATGCCTCTTCTCAGCCCTTCTCCCTCTGGGATCGTATGAGACATCACACGGTGAATGTATCGGACGACAGAACCCTGCCGTTTATCAAGGGAATGCTGGAAGAGTATATGGCGCTTTTCCGCTCGGAGCGGTTCAACCTGTGCGCGGACGAAACCTTTGATCTGGGAAAGGGAAGGTCGTCAGATCTGGCGGCGGAGAAGGGGGTACACCGAATTTATGTGGACTACCTCAAGGAGCTGTGTCGTTTCCTGACAGAGCGGGGGAAAAAGCCCATGTTCTGGGGAGACGTGATCGCAGGGGAGCCTGAACTGGCAAAAGAGCTGCCGGAGGGAACCATGTGCCTGACCTGGGGCTATGCGCCGGATCAGCGGGAGGAAGAGAGCCGCAGAATGGCGGAGGCGGATGTGCCGCAGTATCTCTGCCCGGGCGTGAACGGATGGGATCAGTGGATGAACCTGCTGGGCGACAGCTACCGGAATATTACGAGAATGTGCGGTTATGCCAGAAAGTATCACGCGGCAGGTATCCTGAATACGGACTGGGGCGACATGGGACATGTCAATCAGCCGGAGCATTCCGTGCCAGGTATGATCTATGGGGCAGCCTTTTCCTGGAACGGAGAGGAAATTTCCGAGGAGGAGATAAACCGACAGATATCGGTGCTGGAATATAAGGATGGCAGCGGATGTCTGACAGGGCTGATGAGGGAGCTTCCAGGCTGCAGCTGCTATACCTGGCACGATGCGGTGATGCTTCGGGAATTTATGGTGCTCGGGGAGCCCGGGGTGGAACCGGATATCCGCAGTCTTTCCGAGAGCAGGAGGATTGATGATGCGATGGTACAGGAGGCAGGGGAAAAGCTGCAGAAGCTTCGCAGGGAGCTGAAAAAAACGGCCGTCTGTATGGACAGCACCGAACGGGGTCTGATACATCAGCTGGATCTTACGGCGGAGGGCATGGATACCTGGAACAATGTGGGTATGGTTCTTTTGCAGTCCGCGGAAGGAAGGGCAGTGGAGGGAGGCTGTGCCTTTGCGCTTGCGCAGCGGCTGGAAAACTGGTTTATGGCCTATAAGGAGGTCTGGCGGCAGACGGGTAAGGAGGCCGAGCTGTCCCGCATTGCGGAGGTGGTGTTCTGGTATGCGGATCTTCTGCGGGGCAGAAAGAGGAAGGATCGCAGATAAACGAAAGGAACTTGTCAATCTACAGACAGCAGGGAAAACGATCCCTGCTGTTTTTCTTTGTGCGCCTGGCCCTTTTTTGCGTCTTACAGGCCGAAAAGTGCATCTTATGGACTTTTGCTTGAAACCGTCTTTTTATCTGATACAATAAGTAACGCAGGAGGGAGCATATGAAGCTGACGATGAACAGGATCCGGCAGGGATCGGAAGAGGTTATTATCCGTTACAGGGAGATGACGCCGCAGATAGAGGCCATAGCAGATATGGTGCAGGGAACCGGGCAGAAGCTTTCCGGTATCTGGCAGGAGGAACGGATTCTGATTTCGCCGGAGGAAGTTTTTTACCTGGAAAGTGTGGACGGAGCCAGTTTTGTCTATCTGAAGGATAAGGTGTGCAGGGTGTCAGGCGGAGTGGGTGAGCTTGCGGCGCTTTATGCCGGGCGGGGATTCTTTCGATGCTCCAAGTCCATGGCGCTGAACATTCACAGGATAGAGAGACTGAAGAGCGAGCCGGGAAACCGTATCCGGGCCACCATGGAAAACGGAGAGCAGGTAATGATTTCCAGAAAGTATTCCGGGCAGCTGAGACAGATTCTGAAGGGAGGGGCAGAGGGTGAGGAAGAATAAATTCGTGGAGGGACTGAAACGTTATTTCAGCGTGGAGGTTTCCATAGAGTACAAGGCATGTCTGTATTTTTTTGCCATTTTGTTTTTCGGCTGTGTCCGGAGAGTCCTTTTGGGAAGCGTTCAGATGAGCATTCTGCACATGGCGGAAATGATTGCGGCTGCCTACCTGATGGGATATCTGCAGGTGTATGCGTTGGGAAATTTTGACGAGGCGGAACATCTGGGAAGGCGGCAGGTTTTATTTATCCTGCTTTGTACGGTTCTCTATACAGGGGCCTCCTGGGTGCTGGGGTGGTTTGACAGGGACGGAGTACCTACGTTGATCTTTGCGGGATATATGGCTTCTGCGTATGGGTGTATGTTTCTGGTCAATAAGCTGAAACGGAACATTGATACGGAAAACCTGAACCGTATGCTGACGGAATATAAACGACAGGGATGAAAAGACCGGAATCGGAAGGGGGAACGGGAATGAGCGGCAAAGCAATAGAAATCAGAGGCCTGACAAAGACCTACGGAAAACACAGGGGAGTGGAGGACATATCTCTGTTCGTGGAGCAGGGAGACATTTTTGGCTTTCTTGGTCCCAACGGGGCGGGCAAGTCCACCACCATTCGCAGTATGCTGGGGCTGCTGCGCTTTAAGCGGGGAGAAATCAGGCTTCTTGGCAGGGACAGCTGCAGGGAACAGAAGGAGATTTTGGAACGGACGGGCTACATGCCCTCCGAGGCTGCCTTTTATCCCGACATGAGAGCCGGAGAGGTCATAGGGTTGGCGGCAAAGGCCAGGGGAAAGGATTGCGGGGAGGAGGCGGAACGTCTCTGCGGGCTGCTGGAGGTGGATCGGACAAAGAGGATCCGAGACCTGTCCCTGGGCAACAGGAAGAAGGTCAGTATTGTCTGTGCCTTGCAGCATTGCCCGGAGCTGTTGATTCTTGACGAGCCCACCTCCGGTCTGGATCCGCTGATGCAGGAAGTTTTCTTTCGGTTATTGCTGGAATCCAACGTCCGGGGAACCACGATTTTTTTGTCTTCTCATGTCCTTTCGGAGGTGAAGCGCTATTGCAGAAACGCCGCCATCATCCGACAGGGAACAATTGTCAGAACCGATACGGTGGAAAATCTGTCAAAAACCAATCTGCGTCTGGTGAAGCTGAAGGAAAGGGGACAAGAGCAGGAGTTTCGCTATACGGGCAGTATGAAGGAGCTGATTGGGCAGCTGGCAGGCAGAGAGATCGAGGATCTGCTGATACAGGAGCCGACGCTGGACGAGCTGTTCATGCATTATTACGAGGATGGGGAGGGCTGAGAGATGGTATTGTTGAGACATGAGCTGAAAAGAAACAGGAAGGTAATGCTCATCTGGGCTTTGAGCGTGGGAGTGCTCTGCGGCGGGTGTCTGCTGCTGTTTCCCAGTCTGGAGCAATCCATGGCAGGGATGGCGGAGGCCTATGCAGATATGGGGGCCTTTTCCACGGCGCTGGGCATGGATAAGATCAGTGTCTGCACGATGGAGGGCTTCTACGCCACGGAGATCGGCCTGATGTTTGCTCTGGGAGGAGCCATGTTTGCCGCCATGACGGGAGCCTCCATGGTCTCCAAAGAGGAAGAGGGGCACACGGCGGAATTTCTGAATACCCTTCCTCTGGGGAGAGGATATATCATAGGTTGGAAGTACGGGGCAACGGTGATACTGATTCTGTTGTTTCAGGGCCTGTGCCTGCTTCTTATCGGCCTGGGCTTTGCGGGGGCTAGTCAGTATCCGCCGATGGAAGGGCTTTTGCGGTATCATGGGGCTCAGGTTTTGATGCAGTTGGAGGTGGGAAGTCTTTGTTTTCTAATGTCCGTACTGTCGGGACGCAGGCAGGTGGGAGGCGCTCTGGGATTTGCCATGCTGCTGTATCTGGCGGATCTGCTGGCCAGGGTTTTGCCGAAACTGGAGTTTCTGCGATATGTGACTCCCTTTTATTTTTCCAATGCCGCAGATATTTTTACCTCGGGGGAAACAGACGCGGTTAAGCTGTTCCTCTCCCTTGGTATTACGGCGGCAAGTGCCGTTTCGGCTGCTGCGGTCTACCATGGGAGAGATCTCAGGTGAGTCGGCAGGAAAGGTGTGAATGATAAGAAACTTATGTCGCCGGGAAGGGCCGTGGAAATTCACGGCTCTTTTTTCTTGGATCAAAATAAAAAGTCGAAAAAAGATTGACAGAAGAGTCGGTGTGTGGTATTTTATGTTTACAAACGACATGTCGACACTCGACATATCGAGAGTAAACATGTCGAGTGAAAACAGTCAGATGGATTACAGCTGTAGAGGTCAGGCAGACAGCCGGTGAAATCAGAGAAACGGAGGGATAGGGTTGGAGGAGGGGTTGCAGAAAAAATATATTCCCATGACGGAGACCACCTACTACACACTGCTCTCGGTGATAGAACCCAGGCATGGCTATGCGATCATGCAGTATGTGGGTGAGCTGACCGGGGGACGGATTCTGCTGGGGACGGGCACGCTCTATACCATGGTGGGCAGGCTTGTTGCGGACGGCGTCATTGTGGCCGCTCCAAACGAAGAGGGCAAGAAAGCCTATCAGATCACAGAGACGGGTATGGAACTGTTGAGGCTGGAGACAGGAAGGCTGGAAATGCAGCTGGCGGACGGAAGGCAAATTTTGGATTGGGGGGGGCAAAAAGGTGAGTAAGCAGAGGATCAAAAGGTTCAAGCTGAACGTCAGTTATCAGAAGGAGCGCAGCTGGCTGGAGGAGATGGCTCTGCAGGGGTGGTTTCTGGAAAATATATCTTTTGGTGTCCTCTATACTTTTGCCCGGGGAGAACCCAGGCGGATGCTGTATGATATTGACAGATTTTGGCTTCCGAAGAAGCCCGTTCTGGAAGAAATACGACATAAGGAGACGTTTCGGGAACTGGCGCAGGAGCTGGGCTGGAAGGAAGTGACCCACTCGGAGGACATGACCTATTACTTTGCGAAAGAGTACGAGGAGGACGGGGTAAACGAGCTTCATAACGATCCGGAATCCAGAAGGTATCTGGCAGAGAAATTCAAAGAATATTATTACTATATTGCCATGCGTCAGGTATTCTGGGGAGCTGTTCTGGCCATTACGGACATTCTGATCAAGCTGCTCACGCTGACATGGGAGGAGCCGTTTCCGATATGGTATGACTGGTTTGTCCTGGTTTTCTTTTTCGCCGGCAGTCTGATGGCTCTGTGGTGCAGAAGGCGGGGAGATGATATCAGGAAAGAACTGTCTATGAGCAGACAGGAGTGGGAGGAGGGAGTGGATCCGGAAACCCACAGAACCGTGAGAAGGCTTATCTGGACCAACAGAGGGCTGAACAGATTTCTCCGAAAACAGGAGGAGCAGGGGTGGATTCTTACCTCCGTGACGCCAACCAGGTATTTTTTTGAAAAGAGTCTGGGCAAGAGTCAGGTTTATACCATGGATTGCAAAAGCCTGACCAACAGGCGCAGAAAGAAAGGAAAGCAGAAGAAGTTTGAGGACAGCAAAGACTGGTACGGCATCAACAATGACTGGGAGCTTCAGAGCGTCCGGGATGCGGAGGAAAAGGGCTGGACTTTTGTCTGTGCATTGGAAAACAGGGCGATCATTTACCGCGGGGACGCGGGAGAGGTTCAACCGCTGAACGATGTCAAATACGACAACAGCCTTCGGGGGATCTCGCTGATTGGTGAATATGGCTTCCTTATATTGTGCAGCGGTTTTATCGGTGGTGTGATCGGTTTTATATTTGCCATGTTATATTATTAAGTGTTTTATGGGAGGTATCTGCATGAAATTGGATGTGAAGGAAATTCGCAAAAGTTTTGGAGAAAAGGAGGTGCTTCACGGCGTCAGCTTTTCCGTGGAAAGCGGGAAGGCGCTGGGGCTGCTTGGGCGAAACGGTGCGGGAAAGACGACCACCATCCGCATTCTTATGGATGTGTTTCACGCTGACAGCGGCGAGATACTGATAGACGGGAAGAAATTTGTCCCGGCCAAATTCCAGATTGGCTATCTGCCGGAGGAGCGGGGACTCTATCCAAAGCGAACCGTCATCGACCAGATGGTGTATCTGGCCAACCTGAGAGGGTTGAATGTAAAGGCTGCCAGAGAGAGCGCAAAAAAATGGCTGGCACGGCTTGAGGTTTCCGAGTATGAAACCAGAAAGCTGGAGACGCTTTCCAAGGGAAATCAGCAGAAGGTGCAGCTGGCGGCGACTCTGGTGGCAAATCCGGATATTGTCATTCTGGATGAGCCCTTCAGCGGACTGGATCCCGTGAACTCGCAGATTCTGAAGGATGTGGTGAGCGAGCTGATCACGGACGGCAAGCTGGTGATCTTTTCCAGCCATCAGATGAGCTATGTGGAGGAGTTCTGTGACAACATTGCCATTATCAATCAGGGAGAGGTGGTGTTGGACGGCAGGCTGAAGGAAATCAAAAAGGAATACGGCAGAGATCGTCTGGTGCTGGCTGCGGCAAACTATGAGCAGGGGCAGCTGGCGGCAAAGCTGGAAAAGGAATTCGGAGATTTTGTGACAGTCTCCGGCCGGAAGAAAGAGTTCCTGGTGCTGAGTCTGGCGGAGGGACACACCGGCAGGGAAGTGTTGAAGCGTTTGGCGGAATCAGATATTGAGGTGGAACGTTTTGGAAGCTATGAGCCGTCCTTGAACGATATTTTTGTGGCAAAGGTGGGCGAGGAGGAAGAACATGCGTAAATTTTGGATTGTGCTGAAATATGAACTGAGGGATTATCTGAACAGCAAGGGGTTTGTGGCAATGACTCTGTTGCTCGCAATCGCCGGAGCGGTGTTGCTTTTCCTGCCCCGCTTTGTGGATATGTCCGGTTTTACCGGGGTGCAGATTGTGGGAAACGGAAGCCAGCCGGAAGATATGGAGGAAGAGCAGAAGACGGTTTTCGGGTATGTGGATCTTACGGAATCCGGAATCCTGCAGGAAGAGTTTTTGCAGCAGGTGCCCGGCATCGAGTGGAAGCGCGTAGACAGCCGGGAGGAACTGGAGCTCAGTGTCAAGGCCGGATATGACGCGGGCTTCGTGGTGACGGGGCCCACGGAATATGAGTATTATGTATTTAACAAATCCATGTCTGACAGCAATACTGTCCTGTTTAATGGATTGCTGCAGCAGCTGTACCGCATTGATTACTGTGCGCGGAACGGGCTGGACGTGAATGAGATCACGGAGATGTACAATGTTCCCATCACCGTGAACGAACAGATTTTGAATAAGGATACTGGCAGCAACTATTGGTACTGCTATGTGCTGGTCATTGTGGTATTCATGCTGATCACCCTTTATGGGCAAATGATTGCGGTCTCCGTCACCAACGAGAAGAGCAACCGTGCCATTGAGGTACTGGTCACCAGCACTACGCCAAACAGCCTGCTTTTCGGCAAGGTCATTGCGGGTGCACTGGGCAGTCTGGCTCAGGTGGGGATTATCCTTGGAGCCACCCTCCTGTCTTATCAGGTGAACAGAGAGCAGTGGGGAGGAGCGCTGGATATGTTTCTCCATGTTCCCGGGGAAGTACTGGTCGCATTTGCCTTTTTCGGGCTGGGCGGATACCTGTTCTATGCGTTTCTGTATGGCGCCCTGGGCGCGCTGGTCAGCAAGACAGAGGATATCAGCAAGTCGATCAGCGGCCTGATGACGGTCATTATGGTAGTATATTTCTTCTCGCTGATACAGCTGAGCAATGTGGACGGTCCTGTGATAAAGGTGTTGTCTTATCTGCCGGTCAGCTCCTACAGTACCATGTTTGCCCGGATTGCCATGGGGACGGTGGCTCCCTGGGAGCCGGTGGTATCCTTCCTGATCCTGGCGGCATCCATCTTTGGAGCCGGGGTGCTGGGGGCGAAGATTTACCGTATGGGAACGCTTCGGTACGGTAATCCCATCAAGATTGGAACGGCGCTTAAGGATCTGAAAAAGAGCGAATAAATCTGGATAAATTCCTCCTCCTGTTGTAGAATAAACTAAATCAGAATCACCCGCGCATAAAGCGGTTGACGGAGAGGAGAAAAGAAATGACGGAATTCAGGTATGACACCCAGCTTCTAATCGAAGGGCAGGATCTGGACGAAGATGTAATCAGTGAATATTTTACCGAACACTTTAAGGGAGACTGTCTTCTGGCGGTGGGGGACGACGAGCTGATCAAGATTCATTTTCACACCAATGAGCCCTGGAAGGTGCTGGAATACTGCGCCTCCCTGGGGGAGATCTATGACATTGTGGTGGAAGACATGGACAGACAGTCCAGAGGACTGCAGGGATAGGCACCAAAATCCCTCCTTTCGCGTAGTATAGAGAAAGCGGGAGGAGGGATTTTTTATGCCTTTGGACTGCAGGGAGATGATACTTTCCAACAATTACTACGATGCCATCACGGATTATCCGGTTTGGGCGCTGGAGGGGCTGCAGGAGGATATCTGTCACCTCAACATTGACAACCTGTATAACGCTCTGTATTTCGAGAGGAGCCTGCTGCGGGATGTGCAGGATTATTTTTTCTCTTATCGGAGTGTTCCGAAGCTTTTCGGGCTGATGCAGGAGGGCGGCGGGATAGGCGGATTTGATCCCAACAGCCTGATTGCCAGCGGTATTACTCAGGTTCAGAGAGCGCCGCTGAGTCTGACCGGAAGAGGGGTTGTAATTTGCTTTATTGATACGGGGATTGATTATACCAGTCCTGTCTTCCGCAGGGAGGACGGTTCCAGCCGTATACTGGCAATCTGGGATCAGACCATACAGACGGGGACTCCTCCCCAAGGCTTCCAGTACGGCACCGAGTATAAGAAAGAGGATATCGACGCTGCGCTGGGATCAGAGGATCCCTATTCGATTGTGCCCAGCAGAGACGAGATCGGGCACGGGAGTTCGCTGGCATCTGCGGCGGCAGGCAGTCAGCTGAACGGAGGGTACGGCTTTCAGAGTGCGGCGCCCGACGCGGATATCGTGGTGGTGAAGCTCAAGGAGTGTAAACCGTATCTCAGGGATTTTTTCATGGTGCCCCGGGGAGTGCCTGCCTATCAGGAAAACGATATTATGATGGCGGTACAGTACGCAAATACATTTGCGGAGCCTTTGAGCAGGCCGGTAGTGATCTGCATCGGAATGGGAACCAATTACGGAGACCATACGGGCAGCGGTCCGCTGGGAAGATATCTGAATGCCATCGCGGTGAAACGAAGCAGGGCGGTGGTGGTGGCGGGAGGAAACGAGGGAAATGCTGCCCACCACTACAGCGGACGTATGGATAACCTGGGAGGCGGCGGAGAGAATGTAGATCCGGTGGAGGTACGGGTTGACAGCGGGGCGGAGGGCTTCTTTCTGGAACTCTGGGGAAGCCTGCCGGACGTCTTCACGATTTCGGTGCGGACGCCGGGAGGGGAGACGATTCCCTCGGTGCGTCTGGGGCTGCAGGACGTGGTCACTTACAGTTTTGTATATGAGAGAACCAAGGTGTCTATCGCCGGTTACATCGTGGAGCCTGCTTCCGGAGAGGAACTGATCGTTCTGCGGGTACAGGATCCCACACCGGGTATCTGGACCTTCCGGGTGGAGGCGGCAGGGGAAATCCACAACGGGGAGTTCAATATCTGGCTTCCTATCACGCAGTTTTTGTCCGCGCCGGTGTACTTCCTGGAGTCTTCGCCCTATATTACCCTGACGGAGCCTGCCATGGCCTCCAGTGTGATTGGTGTATCAACCTATGACGCGGCCAACAACAGCTTTTATATCACATCAGGAAGGGGTTATTCCCGCTGCGGAGCTGTACGTCCGGATTTTGCCGCGCCGGGTGTCAATGTTTCCACCGTGAACGGCCGGGAATCCAACAGTTCTCTGGCAGCCGCTATTACGGCGGGCGCGGTGGCACAGTTCATGCAGTGGGCGGTTGTGGAACGCAACAATGTGATAGTGGAAAGCCGGGAGATCAAAAATTACTTCATCCGGGGGGCTTCCCGCAGCTTTGATATCACTTATCCAAACCGGGAGTGGGGGTATGGGAGACTGAACATGGTGGGGACGTTTGACGCGCTGATCGGGGTGTGAGGCAACTTAAAGTGGAAAGATTCCATAGTGACAGGGGCTGTCGGAAAACAGCCCCTGTCTGTGTATTCTTATGTGTTATTTTACAAACCGGGAAAAAAGGACAAGACTTGATTCAATATGTATAAAAATATGAAATAAACCGAAAATAGTAGATGAAAATGAGGAAATCATGAAATTAAATGTTGATTTTTGCTGTGAAAAATTATAATATAGTAACACGCATTGATTGACTGTTAGAAACCTGGAATGAGGATATCATAATGCTGATACAATTTAATTTTAAAAATTTTAAATCTTTTCGTGATGAGGTATCGCTGGATTTGACCGCAACCAAAATTACGGAACATGAAGATCATGTGGCAGAAGCAGCAAATGATAAGCTTTTGAAAGTAGCAGCCATCTATGGTGCCAACGCAAGCGGGAAGTCCAATGTGTACGATGCCTTTGAATATATGACTTACTATGTGGTTGAATCCTTTAAATTCGGTGATGAAGAGGAACGGCGCAGGAAAACGGGGGATGCGTATCTGAAGGTGACACCATTTCTTTTTGATGAAACGAGCCGCGACGAAGAGACCACTTTTGAGGTATTCTATGTTGACAATTCGGAGGATACGGGAAGGACATATCAATATGGTTTTTCCCTGAAAAATGATGAAGTGGTAGAAGAATGGCTTTATTCCAAGGCAAAAACAGCAAGGAACAAGTACCGCACAATCTTTTACCGTAAAAAAGGGGAAGAACTGGAGATGAATGGTTTCTCCAAAAACCATGTGGAGAATATCAAGGCATCTCTGAACAAGGAGTCCCTGATCGTATCTCTGGGGTCAAAACTGCGGATCGCCAGGTTGAAAAAGGTGAGAGATTGGTTTTTAAGCAATGAAATTGTAAATTTCGGTGATCCGGCGGAGAATTTTCTCCTTTCCAGAGTTCTGCCGGAAGGGTTTGTAGACCGGAAAGAGGTGCGGGATAATGTGGCAGAATATTTTGCATCTTTTGATGAGGCGATACAGGATTTTAATGTTGAGGAGCTTTCTCAGGATGATGAGAAAGAAAAAAGCTTTAAAATTGATGCCCTTCATAAGATAGGGGACAGTGGGAAAATGGCATCAATTCCGCTGAAACAGGAATCCAGTGGGACTCTGAAAATGTTTGCCTTATATTCATCTTTAAAGGAGGTATTGGATCAGGGGTCTATTCTGTTTATTGACGAACTGAATGCCAGACTGCACCCGTTGCTGGTAAGAAATATTATATTGACATTTCTTTCACCGGAAATCAATACTCAGAATGCTCAGCTGGTGTTTACCACCCACGACATCTGGCAGTTTTCCAATGAGTTACTGCGGCGGGATGAAATCTGGATGGTTAATAAGAACAGGGAAGGTGTTTCGGAGCTGTATTCTCTTGTTGAGTTCAGGGACGAAGAAGGGAACAAGGTGCGGCGGGACGAGGCCCTTGCAAAAAATTATCTCACAGGGAATTATGGAGCAATCCCGGCGTTGAAACCTATCAAGATGCTGAAGGGGAGGGCTGTGGATGGAAAATAGAGGCAAGATGGCAGGAAAGAAAGCGGTCTCCGGCGGAAAATCCAGCGACAGCAGGGCCGGAAAAAGGCGGGACAGAAATAAGCGCGTGGGAGCCAGGGTTCCCGAGCTGGGAGATTATCTGATTGTGACGGATACGGATGAAACGGAGAAAAATTACTTTGAAGGATTGCGGGACAGTATTCCGGCAGAGTTGAAAGACCGGCTTGTGATAAAGGTGGAGAAGGCCAGGACGGTGGAGCTTGTGAAAAAAGCGCTGGAAATGACAGGGCAGGAATCACAGTATCGGATTCCGTGGATTGTCTTTGACAGGGATCAAGTGAAGGATATTGACGAAATCATTTATACAGCAGAGAAAAGCGGCGTGGGTGCAGGATGGTCCAATCCCTGCTTTGAGATCTGGATGTATGCATATTTTGGAGAAATGCCGGTAATTATGGAGTCTTACACTTGCTGTGATCGGTTTGCTGAAAAGTTTGAGAAGGTAACAGGGCAGAAATATTCTAAGAATGACAGGGATATTTATCGGAAACTGGTGGGAGCAGGAGATGAGAAGAACGCGATCCGGATTGCGGAGAGAAGTCATAAAAGATGCACGGAAAACGGAAAGAAGAAACCGTCAGAGATGTGGCCGGCCTGCAGGGTACATAGATTGGTTGAAGAGATAGTTGTTAAACTTGCCTCGAAAACAATCTGACACTGATTTAATATCAATTTTTCGGAAATATATACGCTGTCAGGAACGAAAATGGGTGGGATTTGTTTACAGGCAGGCGGAAATCGTGTAGAATAAAGAGCAAACCGGCGCAGAAGCGCAGAAAAGAGGGAAAACGTATGAAATTTAAGGATATGCCGTACGAGAGAGTAGATTTTGAGCAGGTGGAAAGAGAGCTGAACAGCCTGATGGAGGAATTCGATGCCGCAAAGAGCGGAGAGGAGCAGTTCGCCGTACATCAGAAATTTTACGAGCTGAATGACAGAGTGAGTACCCTGTATACCATTTCCTACATCCGATTTGATATTGACACCACCGATAAGTTTTATGAACAGGAGCACGAGTATTACGACGAGAAAATGCCGCTGTACAGAAACATGGTGCTGGCCTATGAGAAAAAGCTTTATCACTCACCTTATAGAGATTATCTGGAAAGCAAGATCGGACCGGTTGCCTTTAAAAACATGGAGATTGCGCAGAAATCCATGAGCGAAGAGGTGATTCCCCTGATGCAGGAGGAAAATGCGCTCACCATGGAGTATGACAAGCTGATCGCCGGCGCCAAGATCAACTTTGACGGAAAGGAACTGAACCTGTCCCTGCTTCGTCCCTATCTGGTGAATCCGGACAGAAGTGTGAGAGAGGCGGCATACCGGGAGTACAGCGCATTCTTTGAGGCGAATGCCGAAAAGCTGGACGAGATCTACGACAAACTGGTGAAAAACCGCACCGAGCAGGCCAGGAAGATGGGATATGATAATTATCTGGAGCTGGGTTACTACCGCATGGGGCGCAACTGCTACGGCAAGGATGAGGTAGAGGCATACCGCAGCCAGGTGAAGAAGGATTTTGTACCCTTTGCCGAGGAGCTTCATGAGCGCAGAAGACAAAGGCTTGGACTGGATAAGCTGACGTTCATTGACAATGCGGTATACTTTAAGGAGGGAAACCCGGCACCCTTCGGATCTCCGGATGAGATTCTGGCAGCAGGACAGAAGATGTACAGTGAGCTTTCCCCTGAGACAAAAGAATTCATGGATTTCATGATGGAGAATGAGCTGTTCGATGTGCTGGGACGCAAGACCAAGAGAGCAGGCGGCTACATGATCTATATGCCGGTTTATAATTCGCCTTTTGTATTCGCTAACTTTAATGGCACCAGCGGAGATGTGGACGTTATTACCCACGAGTGCGGACATGCGTTCCAAGGCTATCTGAGCGGAAAGGATCCCATCAGAGAGCACGGCGATATCGGCATGGAGACAGCGGAGATTCATTCCATGTCCATGGAGTTCTTTACACAGGGCTGGATGGAGAAGTTTTTCGGAGACAGAGCCAACGATTACATTGAAATGCATCTGGAGGATTCCGCGGCGTTTATTCCTTACGGATGTATGGTGGACGAGTTCCAGCATATTATATATGAAAATCCGGATATGACTCCCGCAGAGCGCCATGGGGCATGGCTGAAGCTGGAGAAGGAGTACAGGCCGCATATGGATTACGGTGACGACAGATTCTTTGGAAAGGGCGGCTTCTGGCAGAAACAGGCGCATATTTATGACTCTCCGCTTTACTATATTGATTATTGCCTTGCGCAGACCTGTGCTCTTCAGTATAAGGTAAAGATGGACGAGGATTACAGGACGGCCTGGGAGAGCTATTTGAAGCTCTGCAAGCTTTCCGCCAGCGATTTCTTCACCAACATGTTAAAGGAAGTGGGTCTCGACAGTCCCTTCGAGCCCGGCTGCATGAAAAATATCGTTCAAAATCTTGAAAAATATGTGAAATAACTTGCGTAAGCAACGAGCCATGCTGTATAATTTGAAAGATGCGAGTGCGGAAGCATGCTTCCAGCGCGAGCATCTTTCAAATTATACAAAAGGGCGAGAGCCCGACATTCGTAAAAGGACGGCAGAGCCGGCGTTTTACGAATGGGCATGGCCCATCATGGCAAGTATGGAAGGAGACGTTTCTTAATGTCTAAAAAGGTATCAGAAAACACGGAAGAAAAACAGGAAAAGATTTTGACAAGATATGACCTGAAGATGCAGAGAAGAGCTGAGGAGAAGAAAAGGGCCGAGAAGGAAAAACGCATGAGCACGATCACCGGAGTGGTCATCGTGGTTGCGCTGGCATGCCTGGTGGCGTCTTTTCCGATCCGCACCTATCTCACTGTCAACGGCACCTTTGTGGAGGTGGCGGGTGAAAAGATCTCCAGGGTTGAGTTTGACTATAATTACAATATGATTAAAAATAATTATATCGCTCAGAACGGCTATTACATGAGCATGTTCGGAGTAAATCTGAACGGAGACCTGTCCGCGCAGATGTATTCGGACACCATGACCTGGAAGGATTTCTTTGAGCAGATGACGATGGAAAGCATCATCAACAACAAAGCGCTGGGTGATCAGGCCAAGGCGGAAGGCTATGCCTATGACGTTTCCCAGGATTATGAGGATTATATGGAGTCCCTGAAAAAGGCAGCCGCTGAGGCCGGTGTCTCTGAAAAGGAGTATATCCGTCAGAGCTTCGGGCCCTATGCCACTGCATCCCGCCTGAAGGGTTTCGTCATGGAATCGCTTCGGATAAACGCGTACTATGATAAAGTGACTGAGGAGAAGAAACCTTCTGAGGAAGAAATAGCAGCGTATTACGAAGAAAATAAGAACAATTATGATTCGGTGGACTATCGTCTGATCACTGTAAATGCGCAGCTGCCTACAGAGCCAACCGACCTTGCGGATCCTGTGGAGGAGACGGAAGGAACAGAGGCAGCGGAAGGCGGCGAGGATGCCGACAAAGCGTATGAGCCTTCTGAGGCGGAGATTACCTTTGCCATGAAGGAAGCACGGGAGGAGGCAGAGGAAGCGCTGAAGACGATCTCCACAGAAGGGGAACTCTCGGAAAATATACTGAGGGCAAATATGGCCAGTCAGCTTCGGGACTGGATGTTTGATTCATCGAGGAAGGCCGGAGATACGACAATCATTGAAAATACCAACAGCCATTTGTACTACGTTGCGGAGTTTCTGGATCGCTACCGGGACGAAACGCCGTCTGTAGATGCCAGGATTGTAATTTTGAATGCGGATGCCGCCGTGCAGGCGGATGCCGTTCTTGAGGAGTGGAAGGGCGGCGCAGCCACGGAGGAGAGCTTTGCGGAGATCGCGGACAAGTATAATGAAGCCTCTGCGGGCATAGAAGGCGGTCTTTATGAAGCGCTGCTTCCGAGTGGGCTGCCGGAGGCTCTGGGCAACTGGCTGATGGAGGACGGCAGAGCTGTGGGGGATACCACATCCATCACCGGAGGAGAGGGAGAGGCATCCTATGTGGTTTATTATGCGGGAACGAACAATCCTCAGTGGAGCATCAACATCAGCAATACTCTGCTGCAGCAGACCCTGAATGAGTATCTGGAGGAGATCAGCGAGGGCTATGAGGTAAAGGATTCCAAGGGCAATCTGAACTATCTGAAGGTACAGGCGGCTCTGGACGCTGCACAGAGCAGTGAGGAAGACGCCGCAGACGACAGCCAGGGAAGCGATGTGGACGGTGAGGAAGACGGTACACAGGGAAGTAATGTGGACGGTGAGGAAGACGGTACACAGGGAAGCGACGCCGACAATGGGCAGGACAATGACGCCGGAGGCAGTGGTTCCGACAACTCAACTGGCGGAGGCGGAGAATCTTCTGCGGAATAGGAAACAACAAAGGGAATCAAAGGATGGCGGTGGGGCTTCTCACCGCCTTTTGTATTGCAGGAACAGAGGAGAGCAGATGAGAGAGGAAAAGGCCATTGTTCTGGATATCGACGGAACGCTGACAAACTCAAAGAAGGAGATTTCCACAGCTACAAAGCAGGCCATACGCGGACTGCTGGAAAAGGGGCACAAGGTTATTCTTGCCTCCGGGCGTCCTACGCCGGGAATGCGCAGATATGAGGAGGAACTGGAGCTTGAGAGGTACGGGGGTTATCTGCTCTCCTATAACGGCGCCCGAATTGTAGAGTGTCGTACGGGGGAGATTGTATATCAGAGAGTGCTTCCGGCGGCCATTCTTCCCGGCTTGTATGGTTTTGCCAAAAGGAACGGCTGCGGTTTGGTCACCTACCTGGGAGGAGAAGTGATCTCGGCTTTTCCTTCGGATCAGTATGTGGATCTGGAATCCCGCATCAATGGGATGCCGGTGAGGACGGTCACGAATTTTACGGAATTTGTAGACTTTGAGGTAAACAAATGTCTGATGACAGCGGAACCGGAGAAGGCAGAACAGCTGGAAGGGCAGCTGCAGGAAAAATATGAAGGTTCCATCAGCGTTTATCGTTCGGAGCCGTTTTTCATCGAGGTCATGCCAAAAGATGTGAATAAGGCCACTTCTCTGGAAAGAGTGCTGCCTGCAATCGGGGTCAGGCGGGAAAATACGGTTTGCTGCGGGGACGGCTACAATGATATTCCGATGCTTCGGTTTGCGGGTGTGGGCGTGGCCATGGGAAATGCCTGGCAGGCAGTGAAGGACTCTGCAGATTACGTCACGTCTACGAATGATGAAGACGGGGTGGTGCGTGTCATCCATGAATTTTTCGGGTAAGAGGATTGGGGAGGTGTTAATTTGAATTTTGATGTCAGGATAAACCTGCCGGAAGGCGCAAAACTGATTATAGATACCATTCAGGCGGCCGGGTACGAGGCATACGCCGTAGGCGGCTGCGTGCGGGATTCCCTGCTGGGGAGAGACCCCCATGACTGGGACATCACTACATCGGCAAAGCCGGAGCAGGTAAAGGCGCTTTTTTCGCGCACCATTGATACCGGCCTGCAGCATGGGACAGTGACGGTCATGCGGGACAGGGTGGGCTATGAGGTCACCACATACCGGATTGACGGAACATATGAGGACAGCCGTCATCCCAGGGAGGTTGCCTTTACCTCTGATCTGGAGGAGGATCTGAAGCGCAGGGATTTTACCATCAATGCCATGGCGTATAATGAGGAAAAGGGCCTGATAGACCTTTTCGGGGGAATGGATGACATGAAGGCCGGGATCATCCGGTGTGTGGGAAAGCCCGCAGAGCGCTTCGGTGAGGATGCGCTGCGGATTCTGCGCGCAATCCGTTTTTCCGCACAGCTGGGATATCAGATCGACGGCGGGGCCAGGGAGGAGATTCGGAGACTTGCCCCTGCCCTGAAAAAGATCAGTGCGGAACGTATTCAGGCGGAGCTGGTGAAGATGATGGTGTCGCCCCACCCGGAGTATCTGCGGGAGGCGTATTATCTGGGGGTTACAAGGGTGTTTCTGCCGGAATTTGACCGGGCCATGGAGACGCAGCAGCATCATCCGCACCACGCATACAGCGTGGGAGAGCACACGCTTCGCGCGCTGCAGGAGGTGAGGGATGACAAGGTGCTGCGGCTGACCATGCTTTTTCATGATATCGGCAAGCCCGACACGATGACGGTGGATGAGGAAGGGATAACACATTTTCACGGACATGCTTCCCTGGGAGCGGATATGGCGCAGAACATCCTGCGCCGGCTGAAATTTGACAACGATACCATCAATATGGTGAGCCGGCTGGTGCTGTATCACGATTATGGCACAGACCTTGACCCTTCCATGAAGAGAATACGGCGCATGGTCAACAAGCTGGGAGAGGATCTCTTTCCTGCTGTTTTTGAAGTGAGATATGCGGATATCCGTGCGCAGAGCGACTATCTGCGCCGGGAGAAGATAGAAAGGCTGGAAAACTGGAAGCAGCTTTATGCAAGGATGCTGGAGGAAAAACAGTGCGTTTCCCTGAAGACGCTCGCGGTATCGGGCACGGATCTGATTGCGGCGGGGATGAAGCCGGGGAAGGAGCTGGGCGGGGTGCTGCAGAATCTGCTTGAGCTGGTGCTGGAGGATCCTGACTGCAATACCGCCGAAAAATTAATGGCGCAGGCAAGGAAATTAATGTAACATACTTTTTAACCCCCTTTCATATGATAGATTAGACCTGACCTGAGACCGGGAGCCGGAACAGGCCAGACAGTACACCAGGACTATCAGGAGGGGCGGTCAGTGAACGACAGGGCAGTGGAATTACTGGAACAGTATGATATAGAGGTGCTTCGAACCAGAAAGGGGCGGGGCGCGATTGTGTGCGACACGGACAGAGGTTGCCTGATACTGAAGGAATATACAGGCAACGGCGAGCGGGCCAGGCTTCAGAACAGTCTGCTTGCCGCAGTTGCCGCCGGAGGCGCGGTACGGGCGGAGAGTATGATTCCCACCCGGGAGGGAGAGCTTCTTGTCAGAGAGGGAGACGGAACGGCTTATGTGCTGAAGACCTGGCAGGAGGGAAGAGAGTGTAATATTTATGACAGGGGTGAATGTGTACAGGCGGTAAAGCTGCTGGCGAAGCTTCACGAGTCCATGGAGCTGCCGGGGGATACGCCGGGACTTCCCGCACCCTTTTCCCCTGAGAAGGAATATGAAAAACATAACCGTGAGATCCGCAAGGTGCGCAAGTTTCTGAAACAGAAAGGCCAGAAGCAGCAGTTTGAAATCAGCCTGCTGGGGGCCTGCGACTATTTCCTGGAGCAGGCGCTGGAGGTGACGGAGGACTGGAGCCGGTACAGTGAGGCATTTGGCGGAAACCAGTCGCAGACGGGGGATAAGATATCCTTCTGTCACGGAGACTATCAGTATCACAATATTCTGATGGGCACAGGCGGGTGGTTTGTGGTAAACTTTGAGCGATGTCTGCCCGATGATCCTGTCAGAGACCTTTATCTTCTTCTGCGGAAGCTGCTGGAGAAGGGAAACTGGTCCGTTTCTCTTGGGACGGAGCTGCTGCAGGCGTATTCCAGGGAGAGACCTGTATCGGCCCGCAGCAGAATTGATCTGTATTACCGGTTGGCATATCCGGAGAAGTTCTGGAAAATAGTTAATTTTTACTATAATTCCGGAAAGGCGTGGATTCCCGGAAAAAATCAGGAGAAACTGGAAAAACTGATAGCACAGGAAAAGGAAAAACAGCATTTTCTGAATGAAGTGTTCAGAGATGTGGTAAATTGAACAGATGCGAGGGAATGAGTGTGACGGACAAAAGAAAGATAACAGAAAGTAAAGGCAACAGGGCGTTGGCAGGAATTCTGGCAGTGCTGACGGCAGTACTGCTGACGGCCTGCTCGCTGCCCTTTTCGGGGGATGGGACGGAGGAGTCTTCCTCCTCCCCGGAACGGGTGGATACGGGCTTTGTGGTGACAGGCCCGGACAGCTATGATTCCTCGGACACTGCCATTTTGGTAGACCGCAGCGAAAAGGACGGTACGGCCACGTTTCTGAACCTGGATCTGGGAAAAAAATATACGCTTTCCATAGACGGAACCACCAGATTCTATGACAAGTACGGAGGAAGCATTTCCTTTGAGCAGGTACAGGCAGGAGATATCGTGGATGTGAATTTTCTGAAATCAAAGAAGCATCTCACCACCCTGCAGCTTTCGCCTTCCGCCTGGAGATTTTCGGATGTGGAAAATTATGAGATCAATACGGTGCGGGGCGAGGTGAGCATAGGCTCCGAGGTCTACAAGCTGAATTCCAATACACAGTATCTCTCCGAGAACAGAGGCATTGAAAGCATGGATCTGAATGCTGCGGATGTGCTGAGCTTTCAGGGAATCGACAGTCAGATTCTGTCTGTCCGGGTGGAAAAGGGCCATGGATATTTAAGGCTTGCCAACGACGAGAACTTTGTGGGCGGCTGGATCGAGATCGGACAATCCCAGATTCAAAGGATTACGGAGGACATGCTTCTTCTGGTGCCGGAGGGAAGCTATCAGGTCAGCATCAGCCATAAGGGCGGCGGAGGCATAAAGAGTGTCATCATCAACCGGAATGAGGAGGTCACGTTGGATATCGGGGATCTGGAGATTCCGGAACCCCAGTACGGCATGGTCCTCTTTTCCATGGATCCCTCTTACGCGGAGCTGTATGTGGATGGTGCCAAGGCGGATACCTCCGGTCCCGTCAGCCTGATCTACGGAATTCATCAGATCATTGCCAGGGCGGAGGGGTATCAGTCGGTAACACGGTATATCAGTGTGTCCCAGGAATCCGCCGGCATCAACATTGTGCTGGAAATCAACAGGGAAACAGAGGAGGAAAGCAGCTCTTCCAGTTCTTCCACCCCCACGGTAACAGACTATTACAAGGTACATGTTGACGCGCCGGAAAAGGCGGAGGTGTATCTGGACGGCAACTATGTGGGCATCTCTCCCTGCAGCTTCCGGAAGGTGGCGGGAACTCATGTGATCACGCTGAGGCAGACCGGCTGTGAGACCAGAAGCTATACCATTCAGGTTGACGCGGAGGAGAAGGATATTTCTTATTCCTTTGCGGATCTGGTAAAGAGCGGTACGGTTTCGGCCAATGGCACCACGTCGTCAAACGGTACGCAGAACTGAACCGGAACTGATACCTGAGATGCCGGAAACCGTGCAGCCGGTTGATTTCTGCCCAAATTGTTGGGCTGATGCATACAAAATGCCTTGACAAACCATAGAAAAACAGATATAAATATGTATAGACGTTTCGCGAGTTTAGAAGCATCTGGAAAATACAAAAAAAGAAAACTCATACAGGAGGAGTTCAATATGAACAAGACAGAGTTAGTTGCAGCTATGGCTGAGCAGGCAGAGGTATCCAAGAAGGACGCTGAAAAGGTACTGAAGGCTTTTACGGATGTTGTTGCTGATGAGCTTAAGAAGGGCGGAAAGGTTCAGCTGGTTGGTTTCGGTACTTTTGAGGTATCCGAGAGAGCAGCCAGAGAGGGAAGAAATCCCAAGACCAAGGAGACGATCAAGATCGCAGCTTCCAAGGCGCCCAAGTTTAAGGCCGGCAAGGCTTTAAAGGACATGCTGAACTAAGTTTATCTTTGACATCGACGGAGAACCTCCCAGGTTCTCCGTTTTTTGCGCGAGCAGAGAGGAAAACGCCGTGCTTGCACGAGCGTTTGACGAACGCCGCGACAGCGAGACGACAGTCGAGCATGCGCGAATCAGCAGAGTCAGAAGCGAAGAGAAGCCGAAGCCGTGCTGGCACGGGCGAAGGCGGAAAAGAGCTTATGACGAGCAACGCGAACGAGG